>WBXK01000033.1 GCA_008933055.1 Verrucomicrobiota bacterium
ACCACGCCGATTTTTTCCAAGTGCAAACGTGCGACTTCTTCGTCGAGCTTCTTCGAGAGGCGATAGACTGACTTCTCGTATTTGTCCTTGTTTGCCCAGAGGTCGATCTGCGCGAGCGTCTGGTTCGTGAACGAGTTGCTCATCACGAAGCTCGGATGGCCAGTGGCGCAACCGAGGTTCACGAGGCGGCCTTCGGCGAGCATGTAGATGCTCTTGTTGCCGGGCAGATAGTAGCGGTCGTATTGCGGCTTGATGTTCTCAACGCGCACGCCTTTGACTTTCTTGAACGCGTCCACTTGGATTTCGTTGTCGAAATGCCCGATGTTGCAAATGATGGCCTGATCTTTCATCGCAAGCATGTGCTGCACAGTGATGATGTCGCAATTGCCGGTAGTAGTGACGTAGATGTCGCCGACGCCGAGAGTGCTTTCAATCGTGTTGACTTGAAATCCTTCCATCGCAGCTTGAAGGGCGTTAATAGGGTCAATCTCAGTGACGATCACACGGCAACCGTAGGCACGGAGCGAAGCCGCACTGCCTTTGCCGACATCGCCGTAACCGCAGACGACGGCGACTTTGCCGGCGAGCATGACGTCCGTGGCGCGCTTGATGCCGTCCGCGAGTGATTCGCGGCAACCGTAGAGATTGTCGAACTTAGACTTGGTGACGGAGTCGTTCACATTGATAGCGGGAACGAGCAACTTGCCCGCATCCTTCATCTGATAGAGGCGATGCACGCCAGTAGTGGTCTCTTCAGAAACTCCGCGCCAATCCTTGACGATCCTCGTCCAGAGTCCGGGCTTCTCTATTGCAAGACGGCGCAAGAGCGCTTTCACCACGGAAACTTCGTGGCTGTCGCCCTTGGATTCGTAGGCCCACTTCGAACCATTTTCGAGTTCGTAACCTTTGTGGATGAGCAAGGTTACGTCGCCGCCGTCATCCACGACGAGTTCCGGACCTTTGTCGCCGGGGAACAAAATAGCCTTGAGCGTGAGTTCCCAATACTCTTCAAGCGTCTCGCCCTTCCACGCGAACACCGGGGTACCCGTCGCCGCGATGGCGGAAGCGGCGTGGTCTTGCGTGGAGAAGATGTTGCACGAAGCCCAACGCACATTCGCGCCGAGGGCGACGAGTGTCTCGATGAGCACAGCGGTCTGAATCGTCATGTGCAATGAGCCAGTGATACGCACGCCTTTGAGCGGCTTGGTCTTCGCATATTTTTTGCGGACGGACATCAAGCCGGGCATTTCGTGCTCGGCCACGTTGAGTTCCTTGCGTCCCCACCCAGCAAGTGAGAAATCACGGACGATATAATCTTTGCCAGCGGGCGTCTGCGCAGCGTATTTGGCGAACGTTTCACTGACTTCGGCCAACACACCAGTCGCTTTGCCATTGCTATTCGATTTGAGGATAGTCCGGCGGGACGGAGTTAATTTGATAGATGCCATAATTTTATTTTTATTACGTTGTTTGTTAGATTGCTTTCTTGAGCTCAGCAACTTTGTCGGTTGCTTCCCATGTCAGTGCTTTGTCGTTTTTACCAAAGTGACCGTAGTTCGTGGTCTTGCTATAAATCGGGCGACGGAGATCGAGCTGATCAATAATGTCCGACGGCTGGAAGCTGAACACACGATTGACGGCGCGGACGATTTTATCATTGGAAACCGTGTTCGTGCCGAACGTCTCAACGTGGACGCTGACCGGGTCAGGATGGCCGATTGCGTAGGCAAACTGGAGCTCGCAACGTGACGCGAGGCCAGCCGCGACAATGTTCTTGGCAACCCAGCGACCCATGTAGGCGGCGCTGCGGTCCACCTTCGTCGGATCTTTGCCAGAGAACGCACCACCACCATGACGCCCCATGCCACCGTAAGTATCAACGATGATTTTGCGACCAGTCAAACCCGTGTCGCCCTGCGGTCCACCGACGACGAAACGTCCGGTGGGGTTGATGAGGAATTCCGTTTTGGGCGTGAGTAAATTTTTCGGAAGAACTTTCTTGATGACGTTCTCGATGCAGAATTTTTCGATCTCCGCGTGCTCAACGTTCTCAGCATGCTGCGTGGAGATGACGACATTGGAGATAGCGATAGGCTTGTCATTTTCATAAACGACGGAAACCTGCGACTTCGCATCAGGGCGCAACCACGCTGCGCCACCTGCCTTGCGGATGCGCGTGAGTTCGCTACCGAGACGATGCGCGAACATGATAGGAGCCGGCATAAGTTCGGGGGTTTCATTGCAAGCGTAACCGAACATCAACCCTTGGTCGCCCGCGCCTTGCTTTGCAGTCTTCTTGCCCTTGGCCTTCTTGGCATCCACACCTTGAGCGATGTCGGGAGACTGCTGGGTGACGATGACATTGACGAAAACTTTATCCGCGTGAAACACGTCGTCGTCGTTCACGTAGCCGATTTCGCGGATCGCTTTGCGGGCAATCGCTACAAAGTCGAGCTTCGCCTTCGTGGTGATCTCACCGCCGATGATGGCGATGTTAGACTTCACGTAAGTTTCGCAAGCGACGCGGCTCATCTTGTCCTGTGAAAGACAAGCGTCGAGAACGGCATCGGAAATTGTATCAGCCACTTTGTCCGGATGGCCTTCGCCAACAGACTCTGAAGAGAAGATGTAACGGTTGCTCATTTATTTTAGCTCGTTTTAGTTGTTGTTGCCAATGTCATATTGACGTATCAGGATTTGATGATGCGTCCATTACAGCAAGCCGTCAAACGGTATTTTTGAAAATTTTTGTCGCACGGATCCTTGTAGAAACGGACACGCTCTGCAAGAGTTTGGCCATGCTAAAGAAGCCTGCAAGCCAGCGACGATCTGAAGACGCCAGCCCATAATCCATGTCCTCAACCTTAAAATCCCTTCGCGCGCTCTCCGACCCGACCCGCATCCGCATTGTCGCCCTGCTGGAGCGCGATGAACTTTCCGTGAATGAATTACAGGAAGTCACGCGACTTGGTCAGTCGCGTATTTCCACGCACCTTGGTTTGCTGGCCGACTGTGAAATGGTGTCCGCCCGGCGTGAGGGCAAGCGCACGTTTTACAAACTCAATCCGCTCGCAGATTCCGTAGCGAGCGAATTCATTCAACTCGCCATTCGCGGCGCGAAGGAGTTGCCAGAACATCCTCACGACGAAATCAATTTGAAGCGCGTAATTGCTCGGCGCAAAGAACAGGCGCAGGTTTTCTTCAACCAGGTCGCCGGGCGATTTGACCGCGTCTATGGGCCAGGTCGTTCTTGGCAAGCGTTCGGCCACCTGCTGCTGCGGATGTTACCTAGTATTGTCGTCGCGGATTTGGGCGCGGGCGAAGGGCTCTTGAGCGAATTGCTCGCTCGCCGTTGCAAAAAAGTCATCGCCGTGGACAATTCAGAAAAGATCGTCGCATTCGGCGCGGCCAAGGCGAAAAAGAATGGCCTGAAAAATCTAGAATTTCGCCAAGGTGACTTACAAAATCCGCCGATCGAAGCGGCTAGCGTCGATGTCGTCATCTTGAGCCAAGCCTTGCATCATGCCGAAGACCCCGCTGCGGCATTGGTCAGCGCAGCGAAGTTGCTCAAGACAGGTGGACAAATTTTGATCCTCGACCTGCTGGCGCACAAGTTTGAGAAGGCGCGCGAACTTTACGGTGATCACTGGCTGGGTTTCGCCGAGAGTGATCTACACCGCTGGCTTGAAGCGGCGGGGTTGAAAAAAATCGAGATCACAGTGGTCGCTGCCGAAGATCAACCGCCGCACTTCCAGACCTTGCTCGCCAGCGGAGAAAATTAATCCTCACCGCCCCATCCAGCCGCCGTCAATATTCAGCACGGCGCCGTTGAGATAATCCGAATCGCCGGACGCAAGGAAAACACAGCCTCCCGCAATGTCTTCGGCGGCGCCCCAACGCCCTTCGGGGATGCGATCCAAGATGGCTTTATTGCGCACCGGGTCTTCCCGCAACGCCTTCGTGTTTTCCGTGGCGATGTAGCCGGGCGCGATGGCGTTCACGTTGATGCGTTCCTTGGCCCACTCGTTCGAGAGCGCTTTGGTCACGCCCGCTATACCGTGCTTGCTCGCAGCATAGGCGGGCACCGTGATGCCGCCTTGAAACGACAACAGCGATGCGATGTTCACCAACTTGAGCCGAGCAGTCTCTGGAGCTTTGGTGCGACCAGTCTCAATCCACCACTTGCCGACAGCCTGCATGAGAAAGAATGGTGCATTCAGATTTGTGGCTATGACGGCGTTCCAGTCGGCTTCGGAAAAATCCTTCGCCGGCGCACGGCGGATGATGCCCGCATTATTGACCAACACATCAATCTGACCGGTCTTGGCGAGAATCTGAGCGATGACATCGGCCGATTCTTTCTGCGTGCCCATGCCGAGATCAGCGCTGTTGGCCACGAACGTTCCGCCAGCAGCTTTGACCTTGTCGTCCGTTTCCGCGAGAGCACTACGAGCCACGCCGACGACGGTCGCGCCTTCTTTCGCAAATGCCACACAGACCGATTGCCCGATGCCCCGGCTAGCGCCGGTGACAACGACTACTTTGTTTTTAAATTTCATAAAGTCCGGTCGGGCGAGGCCACTGACGAGCAGCAGGTCGGCGCTCGAGTCGCCCGCCTTTCCAATAAATACTCACTTTAAATCCAGCGGCTTCACCGCATCCATGTCATCGAACACCTGGTTCTCGCCCGCCATGCCCCAGATAAACTTGTAATTGCCCGCGCCCACGCCAAAGTGCATTGACCAGTTGGGCGACAATGCGACCTCATCATTGTGCATGAACAAATGCCGCGACTCCTGTGGTTCGCCAAGGAAGTGCGACACGATCTTATCGCCGAGGTCGAAGTAAAAATAAATCTCCGTGCGCCGCCAGTGCGTGTGTGACGGGAATGAATTCCAGACGTTGCCGGGTTCAAGCGCGGTCAAACCCATCACCAACTGGCAACTTTGCATCCCGCCTTGATGGATGAATTTGTAGATCGTCCGTTTGTTGGAAGTCTCATGCGCACCAAGATTCACGGGGGCGACTTCGGTCGATTTCATCATCGCCATAGGATACGCAGCGTGCGCAGGGCAACTCAGAAAATAGAACTTGGCCGGGTCTTTCGCGTCATTGCTCTCGAATCGAACGGACTTCGTTCCCATAGGAAGATAAACGCAATCCAGTTTCTCCAACGCGAAAGTCTTGTTATCTGCAACCACACGCCCTGCCCCGGCGACATTGAGGATGCCCATCTCGCGTCGTTCGAGGAAAAATGCGCGCCCCGTCTCCTTGTGATTCGGCAGATCAATCGGCGTCAGAGGCATTGCACCACCAACTACGAGACGATCCAGATCGGTGAAAGTGCCGGTGATTTTTCCGGGCACGAAAAGAGTATTGATGAGAAACGTGTCACGCAATTCCTGCGTGGACATGCCGACAACATCCCGCGGACGCGGCATCCGGCGGATTGAATCATTAAACATTCCCGGAAGCTAGAGATGCATGTGGCTGCGGTCAACGGGAAGTAAAGATTCCAAAGCAAACGCTTGCGCTAAAACATCAAGGCGATCAATACACCTTCCTCAGATTGGAGGGTAGGATATTGAGTTCCATCCGGTACTTGGCCACGGTGCGGCGCGCGATGACGATACCCTTTTCCTTCAGCATCTTGACCACTTCCTGATCGGACAAGGGTTTTCCGGAGGACTCGGCTTTGAAGATGTCGGAAATCATGTCCTTCACACTCGTGTTCGAAACGTTCGTGCCGGAGTCCGTCTGCAATCCTGCGGTGAAGAAATACTTCATCTCGAACACGCCTTGCGGTGTCTCCATGTATTTGGCGGAGACAGCACGGCTCACAGTGGTTTCGTGCACGCCGACCACTTCCGCCACCTGCACCATCGTAAGCGGCTTGAGGAACGCCACGCCTTTGTCCATGAAGTCATGCTGACGCTTCACGATCTCGCGGGCGATATTGCCGATGGTGCTCTGGCGCTGGTGCAGACTCTTGATGAGAAATTTCCCAGCTCGAATTTTTTCGCGGATGTAATTTTTCACCTCCGCGCTGTTCTCTCCCTGCGACATCAGATCTTTATAGACGTTACTGATGCGGAGATGCGGAATGTGCTCGTTGTTGGTGGTGACGACGAATTCGCCGCCGCTACGTTTCACGAAAACTTCCGGGAGAACAAATTGATCCACTTGTGAGAGGAACGCGCGCCCGGGTCGTGGTTCAAGTCGCGCGATTGATGCGAGCGATTCCTGAACTTCCTCCACGGTGCCGCCCGTCCCGCGGGCGATTTCCGGGATACGGCGTTTGCCGAGCGCATCCATGTAGTCGCGTATGATCTCATATTCGAGAGATTCCTGCTGACCTTCACGCTCCAGTTGAAGCATCAGACACTCTCGCAAATCCCGCGCGCCTACACCTGCAGGCTCGAAAGCTTGGATGACTTTCAGCACTTCCAAGATTTTGTCGCCAGTGACATTGGCAATCGTCGCGACTTCTTCGATGGACGCCTTGAGATAGCCGTAGTCGTCAATGTTGCCGATGACGATTTCCGCGACCGGAATATCTGAAGGAGCTAATTTTGCGTCCCGCACTTGCTCCAGCAAACTCTCGGCGAGCGATGTAGCGGCGACGAGCGAGTCGAACATGAACTGACGCTTCTCTTCGTCCTCGGTGGTAGCCCGAGACGGCGCATTGGTCTGAGCAAAATTATCGCGCCAGTCTTGATCGAGTTGGACGAGCTTTTCGAACTCAGCTTGAAATTCATCTACGGGAGCTTCGCCACCTTCACCGGCGGGGGTCGCATCGTCATTTAAGTCGGCAGGCGGTTCGGCTAGGTCAGAAGCTTCATCGGGAGCGTCACCATCGGCATTGCGATCAGCCATGTCGGAATCTGAGGAGGCAATCTCTTCGAGAACGGGGTTTTGCTGGAGTTCTGCCTCTACCAACGCTTTAAGCTCTAGCGTTGGGGCTTGCAACAGCGCGAGCGATTGCTGGAGTTGAGGAGCCAAAACCAGCGATTGCGAGAGTCTTTGCGATAAATGTAAACCTTGCGCCATATTTCGAGTTAAGAGATTAGCGACGAACGCAACCCGCACAAGACTGAACTTGGCACACCGCTGGCCTGGATGGGTTTATTGTCGAGTCGGCAGACCCATTTTGAGCTACTTACTTGTAGATCAAATATCGCTCACGGCGTTGTTGAAAATCCACCAAGTCCATCCGCCAGGTGGCGCGGATGTCATCGAGCGGCTTGTCCGCCTTGATCGCGTTTAGCGTGGCCGCGTGGAGCAACAAATTCTTGGGTTTATCCACTGGGAAATCTTTCGAATAGAGCCGATACACCGTCTTCATGATAAGCAACCCGACGTCAACCACGTTGCAGGTCTTGCGATCGTTTAACATGATGTAAACGCCACCACAGTCCTTGTCCTTGTGAACGCTATAGGTCGGCTTAAACCGGATCGGAATGAACGCCACACCCGGCAACGCCGCGCGATTCAGTTCCTCAGCCAACTTCACATCATCGATGTAAGGCGCACCCACGACTTCAAACGGCGTATCTGTCCCCCGCCCCACCGACATCGCACTTTCCAGCAATCCGACACCGGGATAAAGAATCGCCTGTTTCAGGTTGCGCATGTTCGGTGACGGGTTCGTCCACGGAATTCCGGTTTCGTCCAGATAGGCGTCGCGCCGCCAGTTTTCAAGTTCGATAACCGTGAGCTTCACGGTCGTTTTGCGCTCGACGTTATACATCCGCGCAAGTTCGCCCAACGTCATCGCGTAGCGCAAAGGGGTCTCATGAAAGCCCACAAAGCTCGTCTTCTCGGTCAACACAGGTCCGTCCATCGTCACGCCATCGATCGGATTAGCGCGGTCGAGCACGATAAATTCAATACCCGCCGCCGCCGCCGCTTCCATGCACAATCCCATCGTGGCGGGATAGGTGTAAAACCGGCAACCCACGTCCTGGATATCGAACACGAGCGCGTCCAGACCTTTCAACTGTTCCGGCGTGGGTTTGCGCCGATCACCGTACAGGCTGTAAACCGGCAGGCTGGTCTTCGCGTCTTTGCTGTCGCCAACTTTTTCGTCCACTTCCCCTCGAATGCCGTGCTCCGGTCCAAACAACGCAACCAACGTCACGCCGGGAGCGTTCTTGAGCAGATCAATCGTCGGAGTGCGGCTACGGTCTTGGCCTGTGTGATTGGTGATAAGCCCGATGCGTTTACCTTTGAGCGGAGCGAACTTATTTTTCACCAGCACGTCAATGCCATTGAGTACCCGGAGCTTCTTGTCTGGCAAACTGGTGAGCGCTCCAGCCGCCGGACCATGGCCTGAACTTTCCCTTGGCAGCAACGCGCCTGGCACTTTTTTAAAATCAAAATCTGCTACCCACTGGGCTGCGAGCGTTCCCAACCTCTTTCGCAGCGCGCTCACATTCCCTTTCTCCGTCGGATGATTCCGATTTGCAAGAAAGATCACGAACGTCTTCGAGAATGGATCAATCCAGATCGAAGTGCCCGTCCAACCAGTGTGACCATAAGACCCCAGCGGAAACACCTCGCCGCGAGGCCCGCTGTAACTGGTATCCATGTCCCAGCCGATGCCACGACGCCCCATTACGTTCAACGGAGTTTGCACACTCGTCATCAGCCGCACTGTCTCCGGCTTAAAGAGGCGCACGCCGTCGAGTTCACCGAGGTTGAGCAACATGCGAGCGTAACGCGCCAGATCACGTGCCGTGAGAAACAATCCGGCATGTCCCGCCACACCGCCCATGCGCCGAGCGCGAGGATCATGCACCACACCGCGCACTGGAGTTCCATCCTCCACTTCAGTCGGCGCAAGACGTGCTAACTTTTCCCTCGGCGGCTTGAAGCCCGTGTCTTTCATGCCGAGCGGGCCGTAGAGTTCGACTTGAAGGAATTGATCAAAAGGCTTGCCGGAAATGCGCCGCACGATTTCACACAGCAGGATCGGGCCGGTGTCGCTGTAGACCAGTTTCTCCCCTGGCTTACTCGCAAGCTTTTCTGAGCACGCGATTCTGATGGCCTCGTCATAGCCAGACCAATCCGGCTTCAAACTGATGTCAGGAGGCAAACCCGAAACGTGAGTGATGAGTTGCCGAATCGTGACTTCTTCCTTTCCGCCGCCGGTGAACTCAGGAAGATATTTCGCCACGGGATCTTCGAGACTAAGTTGCCCGCGCTCGACGAGCAACATCACTGCTGGCGTGCAAGCGACAACCTTCGTCAACGATGCTACATCAAATATGGTGTCCTCGGTCATCGTTTCATAAGTAGGAACGACAGCGCGCTTGCCGAAAGCTTTGTGATAGTCGCGACTGCCGGAGCGACCGCTATGCTCCACCCACAACACGCCACCCGGACATTTACCGTCGGCGATGGCTTCGTTGATGGCGGCGTCCATCGATGGCTGTTTCTCGTAACGGATGATGTCGTTGGTCGTGATGCTGTATTGAGCCACGGAACTTACGCTGGCGAACAGTGCCAGCGACGCCACGATTGCGAAGAGGCCAAGTCGTGATTTGCCTGAGTTCATAAAAGTAGGATGTGTTTTAGATCAACGATCAGGGTTGCAACCAGTCAGCGCGAACCGCCTTCAATCCATTGATCATGAATTGAACTGCCACCGCGGCGAGCAACAATCCCATGATGCGTGTCGTGACTTTCATGGCGATGGGGCTGAACCACTGCGCGCCCCTTGCCGAGACACGAAAGATCAGATAGCTCCCGAATGAAACGGCGACAACGCAAAGGTAAAGCGAAACGTGTTGCGCAACATCCACCGCCCGCGATTGCAGCAAGATGACCGTGGAGATAGCGCCGGGCCCGGCGAGCATTGGCACGGCAAGCGGTGTGATAGCGATGTCGGTTTTCTCGGCGCCCGCGCTGGTTTCTTCGCTGGTTTCCACGACGCGTGAACGTTGCGCCCTCAACATATCCAACGCGACGATCAACAGCACGATACTCGCGGCGATCTGAAACGCAGGCATGGTGATACCGAGCAGTTTGAAGATTATTTTTCCAGCGACAGCGAAGATCAACAGCACAGCCGCCATGACGATTGAAGCCAGTCGCGCCGTGCGGATGCGTTGCTCCGGAGTATCGCGCGGCGTCATGGCGATGAACGCAGGCACGGTGGCGAGCGGATCAACGATTACGAACAGCGACCCGAACGCGAGCAGTGTGTATTCGATGAGCGGGTGGGTGATCATGCCGAACACGGTGCAAGCACGGCGTCAGTCATGCCGTGAACGATTTTTTTGTCGGCGGGAACAATCGTGGCCAACACGCCGCCAAGTTGCGGGCGGGCCACGTCGCCATCTCCGGCTACAAAATAGTAGGGGCAGAGCCGCGCTCGACCTTTCATGGGAATGAGTTCGTTTTTGCCGAAATCAAACCACGGGGCGTCCACGAGTGAGGGTTTGTGGAATCGCTGCAGAACACTGGGCGACTTCTCAAAGTTTGCAAGCGAATCATCCACCGCTTTGGACCAATCCTCAGAAGACAGATCGCTTCCAAGAAAAACTCCGCGTGAACCCCAAGCTTTATCCGAGAAGCCAGACACCTTGAGGATCAAGTCACGCTCCTTCTGAGACATCGCTTTGAGTTGCTGCCAGTCGGTGAGATTGAGTTCAGGAATCGCTCCGTGCGGCGGCAGCGGCGTTGGATCAATGAGCCAAGTGTAAGGCACGAGCTTCTTCAAACGCGCTAAGAAACCTTCACCAAGTTCCTGCCGCCAGAAACTTTGCAGGTTTCGATTCCACAGAAGCGCGAAGAGCATCTTCTCCTCAAACATCGGCTTGGGCGGCGGCGTGACACGAATCTTTCCTTCCGCAGCGAGATCGAAGAGTTGTTTCGCGTTAGCGATGTTCGGCAGATCAAACAACTCGAAGAAACGATACACTGCGTCGCCCGGGGCGAAGGCGTTGAAGTTGGACGGTTGAAGGTTGAAAGTTGGGCCACCCGCGCGATTCAACTCTTCCGCAATCCAGTTCATCTCTGGCCGATAGGTCGCAGCTTCATCGCTGACGACGAGATGAACCGTCTTTGCATCACCAAAAATGCTGGCAAAGCCGCGCAACATTCCGTCGGCGCCGCCGAGTATCTTGATAGCTGACGACGGATAGCGGACAGCTGAATACGTCTTGTTCAACCACCCAGTAAGCCCGATGCCGCCGGGCACGGAATCTAGTTCCGTCACCCGCAAACCATCCTCAGTGATAAGCAGATCAGGACGGATGACACGCGGGACTTCGTTCTTGAACGCGGGCGCGCGTTGCAGCACGATCAACTCTTCGGGCTTCCCTATATCCAACCAGCGCGCGACCCATTCAGGCAACTTGCCTTCGGCACTTTTGCGATAGAGCAGATTCGTGGCGCGATAAAATTGCAGCAGCACGCGACCGAGCGATTCAATCTCCTTCGCGAGTGGTTCGCCCAACGGAAACGGCGTCGGCGAAATGCGCCATTCCTGTCCGGCGAATAAACCGCCGGGGGGAAGCGCATCACGGATGCCGCGGGCTTGAGCAGCGGCAACGGCGTTTGAGTTTTCGGGAGCGACTTCCATGAATCGTCCTGCTCACCCTAGGGGAATAACACCGCAGCGTCAAAAGTGAATCGTCACTTTGTTGGGAACGTGGCTTTTAGTTCTTTAGCTACAAATTCTGCCCCAAGCCACGCTCACGGCACATTCTGCCCGCCTATTTTCTTGAGGTCATCCCTAGAATAACAACACCGCAATAACTCCGCGAAGAGCTCGGGATATTTTGAGACCTCTTCCAAGCATCGAACCGCGCCAGTGAAACCGTCAAACTCCCCGCTGACGCCGATGCGATCCACACCCGCTATTTTTCTGATGTGATCCATGTGATTGGCAACATCGTTCAAGGTCGCCGCATTCGGATCGGGATAGGTCTTGCTCCATTCGGCCATGCCTGCTGTGACTTTCTTGAATAGTTTTGGTGTTCACGGTGAGACCTTGTCAGCGAGGCCATTTCTCCAAACTCACAAACTTCGAGCCTCCAACGCGCCCTTGCAATCCCTCCTCAGAACTGGCAGAAGAGTCTAAACGTGTCGCATCCAGTTTGATCCTCCATCCAGATCAACCATCCTTGCGACGACAAAACACATGGAAACAGAAATGTTATCAATCCCGACCTATCGAGTTTGGAGCAGCGAGAAAGTGCTCTACGGGCCTTACGAACTCCCCGCTCTCGTAACCTGCATACGTCAGAAACGACTTCCGGCAGAAACCTGGATTTTTTCCGAACACAAAGGCAATTGGAACAAAGCTGGCGATCTCGCGGAACTGAAACCACTGTTCGATCCCGCTCACGCGAAGCCCGGCTACCTCGCCAGCGCCATCAGCAACGGAGTGAACCCGGATATTTTACTGCGCATCAAAGTGCTGGCGGGTTTGAAGCAGGATCAACTTCAGTCTTTCGTCAGCTACATGGAAATATTGTCGCTGGAACCCCTCGCCACTGCCTTCAAAGAGCATGATAGAGGCGATGCGATGTTCCTGATCCTCGAGGGCGAAGTGCGCGTTCGCGTGGTGCGCGACGGCAACGAATCCATTCTCGCGACACTCAAGGCTGGTGATTTCTTTGGCGAGGTCTCGCTGCTGGACGAAGGCCCGCGTTCCGCAGATGTCGTAGCAAATGATCGCAGCACATTGCTAAAAATCTCCACCGCGTCCTTCGCCAGGCTGCGCCGTGAAGCTCCCGCACTCGCAGAGCCGTTTCTCCACGCCTTGAGTCAGATACTAGTGGGACGATTGCGCGTGCTCAACAAACGCTATGTGGATTCGCTGTTGATGCTGCAAACGCTGGGTAGTTCCAGCGCTGTGAAATCCAGTGGCACCGATTCGCCCACGGCATCCTGGTAAAAACCGCTCATGAATCCTTTCAAAACGCTACTCTGCCTATTGGCCACCTTGACCTGCGTGACCGCTCAAACCAATCTGGCACTTCCGCTCTGGCCTGATGGCGCTCCCGGCGCACTGGGCAAAGAGCCGGAGGACATCCCCACCCTCACCGTCTTTCTGCCCGCACCCGAAAAAGCCACGGGCGCAGCGATGGTTATCTGCCCTGGCGGCGGCTATGGAGGACTGGCGGACCATGAAGGCTCTCACTACGCGCGCTGGCTGAACAACCAAGGCATCGCTGGCTTCGTCTTGAAATATCGGTTGGGATCAAATCGTTATCGCCATCCCGCCATGTTACACGACGCCGCTCGCGCAGTGAGAATCGTTCGCGCCCGCGCAAAAGAATGGAAACTCGACACTCAACGAGTGGGCATCATTGGATCGTCAGCGGGCGGGCATCTCGCTTCCACGCTGTTGACGCATTGGGATGCGGGCGACACAAACTCTGCCGACGTGATTGAGCGCCAAAGCTCCCGCCCCGACGCCGTGATTCTCTGCTATCCCGTCATCACCATGACCGATCCATTCACGCACAAAGGTTCACGCGCAAATCTCCTTGGTACAAACCGGCCTCCGGATTTGGTGAAAGAACTGTCGGCGGAATTGCAGGTCAATAAGAGCACCCCGCCCTGCTTCATCTGGAGCACGGAAGAAGATAAAACGGTGCCCGTGGAAAACAGCCTACAACTCGCAGCAGCCTTGCGACGCGCAGGCGTGCGCTTCGATCTACACATCTACGAGCGCGGCCCGCACGGCATTGGACTCGGCAATAAAACGTTTGACACAGAAAAGTTTCATCCGTGGACAAGGGATTGCGAGTTCTGGCTGCGCGAACAGAAGTTCGGCAAATAATCCTACATGCTCTGTCCACGACACACGACTATACCCGCGAGAACTTCAGAGTTAATCAATTTTATTGTGTTTGATCGTTGGCCCGCATAACGCACCAGCGCTCGCTCACTGATTACTCATGTCATCTCCAAAGAACAGGGCTGACGCATACCGGGGTGGGAATCGTCGCGCCACGACGATTTACCACGCGTAAAAACTCATACGAGTCGCGGCGACATTATCCGTCGCTGGGGCGGCGTTTAGCAACGACCCTCGACAAACCAGCCTTTGCGGAAAACCAAAGCAATCCGCCAAGCAGTCACCAGGCGACTAGAAAAATTTGCCATCCTAAAGGGCGAAGCACCCATTTCCTTCAGGACGCTGACATAAAATAAAAATCTCCATCCTAAGCCATCAGCAACAACCATTGCACACTTGTAAATAAAGGTGTTTTTGAGTCTTTTCACAGCTTATGTTAAGTTCTAGGAATCGCGCAGAATGGGGTGGAATACATCTGCGATGGCAACTGATGGCAACCGTTGTTGGTGTGCTTTTTGACGTTGAGTCAATGTGTAATTGTTGCCGTCGCGCTTAATTATGAAGCGCTTCGCGGGCATCCGATGAAACACCGCCGTAACATACCTTTACGCAATTGTAACTCTGACGTCGTTGTCCAAGTGCCGGATTGATCATCTAATAAGTCACGATGTTTAGACGTGGCGTGATTTTATTTCTGGGGGCATTTTTTGCACTGACACCAGCGCTGATTGCAGCAGGCAAAGGTAAGTATTTCATTTTGGTTGTATGGGATGGAATGCGACCGGATTACGTTTCACCGGAATTAACTCCGACTTTGCACGCCTTGCGGGAAAGCGGCGTTTGGTTCGCCAATCATCGCAGTGTATTTCCCACCTCCACGGAAGTGAACGGCGCTGTGCTTGCCACCGGGGCTTTTCCCCAACGCAATGGGGTAAGCGCGAACAAGGAGTATCGCCGCGAGATTGATCCGCTCAAACAGTTCGGCACGGAATCACTGACTGCAGTACGTCGGGGCGACGCCTTGACGGGCGGGAATTACCTAAAAGTTCCCACGGTCGCCGAATTGGTTCAAAAGTCGGGTCGGCGAACTGCGGTGGTCGGCGCTAAGCCGGTCGCATTGCTGCATGACCGCTTGCCTCGGCCGGACACTTCCGCCAATGCAGTATGGTTCGCCAATGGATGTCTGCCGGAATCGTTGTTCGATTCACTCACCAATCAGTTCGGCAGCTTTCCGGCAGCTGCATCACCGAACACTGCCCGAGATAATTGGGCGACGCGCTGTTTGACTGAACGGCTCTGGAAAAAGGAAATACCGCGTTACTCGGTGCTTTGGCTGAGTGAGCCGGATTTTTCACAACACCATCACGGGCCAGGTTCGCCCCAAGCATTGGAGGCCATCCGCAGTTGCGACCGGCGTCTGGCCTCGGTGCTGGCTGAACTTGACCGGCGCGGTGTACAAAACGAGACGGACATTCTTGTGGTTTCGGATCATGGGTTTTCGACCATCGCAAAAAACGGCGATGTAGCGGCTATCCTTCGCGCAGCCGGCATCAATGCTCGGCCAGCTTGGGACGAGACTCCCCGGCCTGACCACGTGGTCGTGGTGGGTAACGGTGGCTCAGTTTTCCTCTACGTGGCGGAACACTCGTTGAAGGTCATCGAGAAAATTGTAGCAACGTTACAACAGACACCAACGGTGGGAGTGATTTTCACCCGCAACGGTTTACCCGGCACATTCAAACTCGCTGAAGTAAAGTTGGATTCAGAGACCGCACCGGATGTTCTCGTCGCATCAGCATGGAACGTCATCGGGGAGAACAAAATCCATCAGCGAATCGAAATGAACAACGATGGCTACAAGGAATATCAACCCGGTTGCGGTATGCACGTGACTCTTAGTCCGACAGATTTGCACAACACCGCCGTGGCTGTCGGTCCGGATTTTCGTCGCGGCATGAACTCCACCTTGGCATCAGGCAACGTAGACATTGTCCCAACCCTACTTTGGTTGATGGGAATAACGCCTCCGCAACCGCTTGATGGCCGTGTCTTGGGCGAAGCATTGACGATTGAAGCGCCACCTTCGAGTGGAGCTAAAACCTTCCGACGCGATGCGCGGCATGAACTGTCCAACGGAGTCTGGGAACAGTATCTCAAATTTACCGAGGTGAACGGCGTTCGCTACCTCGACGAGGGCAATGGCAGTTGGCAACCAACTAAAGTTTCTCCGTCACAAAAACCGGCAAAAGAACCCCAACCCCTTCGCGGCAACTCCCATTAAAACATCATGGCATTATTTTCTGTAAACGGCCGAGACTATAATCCTCCAACTCGTCCTGTCGTTGGGATTTGCTTGGACGGCTGTGCTGACGAATACCTCGATGCTGCATTGGCGCGCGGGCTGATGCCGAACTTGCAACGCATGAGCTCAGATGGTTATCGGGGCATGGTGCGCGGACAGATGCCAAGCTTTACGAACGTCAATAACACTTCCATCGTCACGGGTGTGCCTCCGAATGTCCATGGCATCGGAGGGAATTACTTTTTGGATATGGCCGCTGGCGAAGAAGTGATGATGAACTCAGCCAAGTTTCTCCGCGTGCCAACCCTCTTTGCCGCCGCTCAACTTGCTGGGTGCAAAGTCGCGGTGGTGACCGCCAAGGACAAATTGCGCGACATCTTCGCAGCCGGATTGATCGAGAAAGGAGGCATCGCTTTTTCCTCCGAGCGCGTTCAGGAAGCACGTCAGGACACGCACGGCATCGCGGATGCCGAGGCTCTGCTTGGGCCAAATCCGAATATTTACAGCGCCGAGGCATCCATTTTTGTGTTGAGAGCTGGAGTGAAGTTAATCGAAGCCGGGCGCGCGAACTTTCTCTACCTCAGCACGACTGATTTCATGCAGCACAAGTTCGCGCCCGAAGCGCCCGAGGCGCTTGAGTTTTACGCCGCACTCGACGAACAGATCGGAATGCTGCTCGCGCAAAACGCCATCGTGGGTATCACCGCCGATCATGGCATGAATGCAAAACAGAATCCCGACGGCTCACCCAACGTGATCTATCTCGAATCAATTCTCGTCAACGAGTTCGGTCCGGGCTTTCGCGTAATCCTGCCGATCACTGACCCGCACCTCGTCCATCACGGCGCGCTGGGTTCGTTTGCACAAGTGCATCTTCCATCGGGCAGCGAGACTTGCCTTTCCGAGGCGATTGAATTCACGCGGCATCTCAGCGGTGTCACTGAAGTGCTCGACAAATCTACGGCGGCTCGGCTGATGGAACTGCCGCCGGATCGCATGGGAGATTTCGTGGTTTGTTCAGGTCGCAACGTCGTTCTGGGTCGCACTCCGGACTGGCACGATCTGAGCCTGATCAAGGAAGGACTTCGTTCGCACGGCGGGCGTTACGAAGAAATGGTGCCGCTCGTCATCAGCGAACCGCTCACGCCAGATTACCTCGCCAAAGCTCAGGGCGACCCGCGCAACTTTGACTTGTTCGACTTCATCTGCAACGGCACGACAAAATGAAACTCACCAGCCTCATCGCCGGTAATCCAGTTCGCGGACGCGAAGTTCTCGAAGTGTTCAATCCTTACGACGGCTCGCGCGTCGGCACGGTGCGGATGGCGACTCACGACGACCTCGACACCGCCGTGGCCGTAGCCTGCGAATTTACGGAGACTCCGACTCGGTTTGCGAGAGCGGAGATTTTGGAAAAAACACGTCTCGCTCTTGAATCACAGCGGGAAAAATTCGCCCGGCTCATCACCGCAGAAGCAGGGCTGGCCTTGCGCGAAACCCGATACGAAGTCGGACGCACACTCGACGTGCTGCGCTTCGCGGCAATGGAAGCACTTCGTGATGATGGGCAGATTTTTTCAGGCGACATCTCGGCACAAGGCAAGGCGCGGAAGATTTTCACCACGCGCGAACCTCTCCGCTGCGCCGGCGCGATCACGCCATTCAATCACCCGTTGAACCAGATCGCCCATAAAATCGCTCCTGCCATTGCTGCTGGAACACCGATCGTGCTGAAACCGTCGGAGAAAACTCCGCTCACCGCGCTGAAGTTTGCGGAATTGCTCTACGCCGCCGGTTTGCCTAGCCGTATGCTGAGCGTATTACTCGGCCCGACGAGCGAAATCGCCGAACCGCTCGTCCGCCACACTGATGTCGACGTGCTGGCTTTCACCGGCAGCGAGGCGATTGGAAAACGCATCGCGACAATCGCAGGCTACAAGAAACTCGTCCTCGAACTTGGCGGCAATGATCCTTTGATTGTCCTTAACGACGCAGACCTTGAACTCGCCGTGACGCTTGCCGCGGAGGGCAGTTTCCGCAATTCCGGTCAGCGTTGCACGGCCGTAAAACGGATTCTCGTGGAAGAGAAGGTCGCGCCAGAGTTCACCAAGCGGCTCGTGGCGAAAACCAAGGAATATGTTTGCGGTGATCCGACGGACGAGAAGACGCGCGTCGGCACAGTCATTAGCGAATCGGCGGCGTTGCAACTGGAGTCTGTGCTTCAGGATGCAGTCGCTGCCGGTGCAAAAGTTCTTTGCGGTGGCAAACGGCGCGGTGCGCAATTCGAGCCGACCGTGATCACCAAAGTGCCGCGTGAATGTCGGATGGTGGTCACCGAAAGTTTTGGCCCGCTCGCACCGATCATCACAGTCCGCGATCTGGACGACGCGTTGGCCCTGGCGAATTCCACTGCGTATGGATTGAGTTCCGCCATCGCCACGACAAATCTCAATCACGCGCTCAAAGCCATAAAGACACTGCGTTGCGGCACGGTGAATGTGAATGAAGTCCCCGGCTTCCGCGTCGAGTGCAGTCCATTCGGAGGCATCAAGGACAGCGGTCTCGGCGTCAAGGAAGGCGTGATTGAGGCCATAAAAGCTTACAGCTTCGTAAAAACATTCAGTCTGCCCTGGTAACTTATGAAGACAGCCCGCTGCGCCATTTTCAACGAGCCGAAACAGCCGTTTGAACTTTCTGAGATGCCGCTGCCGTATTGCGGCCCCGGCGATGTGCTGGTGGAGATTTCGCTGGCGACGATTTGCGCTTCTGATCTCCACACTGCCGATGGCAGAAGGCTTGAACCGTGTCCCTCAGTGCTGGGACACGAAGGCGTCGGGCGCGTTATTGTAGCGGGCGAGAGGCGAGATCAAACACTTGTCGGCAAGCGAGTGACGTGGACAATCGCGGACAGTTGCGGAGAATGTGTTCCTTGTAGTGATTGGGATTTGCCGCAGAA
>WBXK01000034.1 GCA_008933055.1 Verrucomicrobiota bacterium
TCCAATTATGAATCGCTTGTTCGGCACAGTTTTATTTCTAGGGTTGTTTGCGACCACTTTGATTAGGGCTACAGATGCCACTTGGGTCAACAATGGTAATATTGTTGAGCCACCCACAATTGATGCCACAAATGTCATAAACAATGGGTCTATATCAATTAACACAGGAAATGCCGTATTTGGAACATCTAATACGCGTAATTTCACGAATTCGGGAACCATGACTGGTTCGATCGGATTTCGCTTTGATAACTCGCCAAATGGCAGCAGCGGTCAATTGGCCGGCCAACGAAAACTTGCTGAGAATTTTCACAACAAAAACACAGGAGCTATTAGAGCAAATGATGGGGGATTTTCTGCTCCACTGTTCGGCTTGAATAGTGCGAGTTACCTGATGGTTCATGCCACCAATATCTACAACCAAGGTTCACTGGCTGTAGGTCCTGCCGGGTTGTTGCAAATTTTCGGCACAAATGTGAACATTGCTCGCAGCTCGATCGCAGTGGATTCCATTTTCGGTGTCGGGTCCTTCAATGGAACTAACACCTTCTTTCCCGACACCGCAGTTTATGACAATTACTGGGGGCAGACCAACCAGACCATGAATGTCAGTGGAATTACAACATTTTCAGGGACAAACATTACCGTAAGCTCGCCGATTCATGATGTGACAACCAGTCTTGGTTTAAGCACCCCTGCCTTTGTTGGATTTAATCGGTTGAACCCAGTCAATGGTTATACGAATGCAGCCTACGCAAGTATAGCCAACCCTACCAATCTCTATAGACAGGCAGTTTTTGTCCGCCTTTCGTCCACTAATATGAAGGCGGAAATCACATTTATTCCTAGTGGAAATCCCACAAACCTTTTTAGGACTGTTCAGGTTAAAATCACTCAATCTCAAACCAACATCGTATCTCAATCTTCAGAGACTAATTTTGTTTATATTTACGACACCCTCGCGTCCTCTACGAATGGAGGTACACTGCTCAATACAAATTTTGGAACCTCCAGACCCGGAAATTATCTCGTCGCGCGTTCTGCAGGATTCGGATTCCCTCCTGGTACAAATGGCAATGCCACACTAAACAATATCTTTTTGTACTCCCCGGCATTTCTTTCAAGGTCTTCAGAAGGAAAATACGCCGGTTACTCAGCATTTTTTGACAATCTTGCATCAAGACCGCCATTGATTCCAGCAGGCGACGTGACCAATAATCCAGGCAGGATTGAGATTAAGGCTGACAGCTTGGACATGAACAAGGCTCGTATCAGGGCTCAAGGATTGTTGAGCATTCAAGCAAATCACCTCATCAATAGCAGTAACGTGGTGATCGACTCAGAGAATTTGAATTATAATCTGGGATCAACAAATGGGTTACTTCGAGTGCAGAACTTGGTTAAAGATGAAGTCATCCGTTTCAAAGGTGACGTCAAGATGTGGAGTGGTGTTTGGACGAACGGCTATTTTGATGCCGACCTTACCAACAACGTTCTCATAAACTACCACGCCCTGATAATAGATGCCCAAGCACTCGACGATATCCAACCTGTCAGAATCTATGATTTTCGAGCGAAAGCCACGAACGTCGTCTTCTCAGATACGGGCACGATTGGGAGAAGCTTCATTTTGGATAGCGAGTCTTTCACGCTTGATGGCGGGTTGACCTTAACAGATTCCATTCAAAATTGGTCGCAAGTGCTGGCCCCTACGTTAAAACGATTCACCAACAACGGTTTTATTTCAATTCCTAATGAAGCCCACTTTGGTGACGATGGTGCGGCGCCCTATCAATCCTTTGTTAACAATGGAACCATTTCCTCATCTGGTCAAATCATCAGAGGTGATTACGTTCGGATTACTGGGTTGCACGATGTTTCCGCATCTTTCAACCTTAATGCCGCAAACGGTGAAATCGATGGAGGTGACATCGAGGCATTCGGTTCTATCACGATTAGCGGCGTATCAAACCGATTTAACCAAGCTTTGATAAACAGCGGGGCCTCGCTGGTTCTGAATGTGACGAACTCTTTACGCGATGATGGAGTGACTTCTTCTAACATCATTGCTGTTCGTGACGGATTTTTCATGACTGCAAAACCTGCTAGTGGAGATCTTTTTGGCACGGATATGATTTCCTTTGCTCCAAACAATGCGCAAGTGAATCATGTCTGGGCAGGCCGCAACGATGGAGTCAGTAATTCGGGTTACACCAATAACACAGCATTGGGGTATTTGACATTGGTTCCTGAAGGGGGTGATCCGCTGTTTGTATTCAGCGGTGTAGGCTTGAATAATGGCCTCTATGTGGACTTTTTGGACTTATCTAGGTTGTCAGATTATGGTGCTCAATTGCAGATCGACCCTAACTTGGTCATCTATTACGCAGCTGCCGCCGTCAGCTTTACTTCAACCAATGGGCAGTCTGCCGAAGAGTTTCTGGATGGTCAGTTTAATGGTCGGTTGCGCTGGGTTCGCTCGTTCAGTGGTCCGAGTAGCACCACCAATGTGTTGATCAACGGCAATCAGAACATAACTGTAAATTTAGCGCTCCGCACGAGCCACACCTTGGACTCCGACGCAGATGGGATAGTAAATGCCCTTGATGCGTCGCCATTTGATGGCGTTCAAATTAATTCCATAACACGCAACGTCTCCCCCGCTGGCTACAAGTTGTCTTGGAACGCTGCCCCGAACACTCTTTACAGAGTTGAGGCCAAGACCAATCTAGCAAGCACTGCTTGGATCACTCTTTTCACGACGACCAGCACCAACTCCATAACGGCTCCATGGACAGTGTTGACGACGAATTCAGCTCCATCTGCTGTGACTAAGTATTTCCGTGTCACTTATGCTCCAAACTAACGGAGCATAGAGTGCTTCAGAAAGATTCAAAGTTGAGCTTGGCTGTTTATTAGTGCGGAAACCTTGAGATCAGCGGAACTCCGTTTTTAAAATTTCAACGAGCCTTTTCGTTGATTCTATGACTCGACTCGTTTGAAAACTTTCGGCATCACCGGCGGTATCGGTATGGGTAAATCCACTGCTGCAGCCATTCTTAGAGAACGCGGAATGGCGGTGGTGGATACTGATGATCTTGCGAGACAGATTGTACAGCCCGGGCAGCCCTCTCTCTCGGAAATTCAAAACGCCTTCGGTCCCGAACTGGTCGATCAAGAAGGTGAACTCAAACGCGACGAACTCGCGGCTATCGTATTCTCCGACCCCTGCGCGCGCGCCAAACTCGAGGCCATCCTCCATCCGCGCATTCGTTCACTGTGGGAAAATCAGCTAGCCTCGTGGCGCGCAGAGGGCAGGGGGATGGCGGCGGTCGTCATCCCGTTGTTGTTTGAGACCAACGCTGAAGCCTCATTTGACTCGATCATTTGCCTCGCTTGTTCTGACGCGACTCAACACGCGCGCCTTGCCTCGCGCGGTTGGTCGCCAGACCAGATTAAGCAACGCATCGGCGCACAGTTGCCTGTGGCAGAAAAAATGGCGCGATCAAATCACGTCATCTGGACCGAGGGAGATGAAGCGTCGACAGCGATCCAGATGGATCGGATAATTTGGTGCTGATTCGGGAAAATGTTTTGCAAGCAGCGGCGTATCGGTTCAACCTTCGCCAATGATTGTCCCGCAGGATGAACTGCGAAAGCTCACGGAGCTAAAGCATCGCTCGCCTCACTCGATTCTTGGACTCCACCCCCGTGCCGACGGGCCCGGCTTGGTCGCGCGCGCTCTGATTCCTCATGCGTCAAAAGTGGAGTTGCGTCCCCTGGTCGCTGGTAATCATCCCTCGTTTGAGCTGCGCTGCGCTTACAAACCCAGTTTGTTTGAAGGTTCAACTGATGTCGCCTCATCGATTTTCAAATACGAACTCGTCATCACCGATGATAAAGGAAACACCCGCACAATTCGCGACCCCTATTCTTTCCTCCCGACCTTGAGCGAGGAGGATTTATATCTGTTCGGTAAAGGCGACGAGCGCAAGCTATACGACAAGCTCGGCGCGCAGTTGCGTAAGGTGGATGGCGTAGCGGGAACAAGTTTTGCCGTCTGGGCTCCGAACGCGCAACGCATCAGCGTCGTGGGCGATTTCAACAACTGGGACGGGCACGTTCATCAGATGCGCTCGCTGGGTTCTTCGGGCGTATGGGAGATTTTTATTCCGGGCGTGGGTGAAGGCGCTCATTACAAGTTTGAGTTGCGAGATCGCAACAATCACATCCGACTCAAGGCTGATCCGTGCGGCTATTTCATGGAAGTGCCGCCCGCTCAGGCGTCCATCGTCTGGAACAACAAAAAGTTCAAGTGGACGGATCAAGCTTGGTTAAAGAAGCGCAAGGACAACAACCCGCTGAAAGCGCCCGTCAGCATATACGAACTGCACATCGGTTCGTGGCGCAAAAAATCAAAAGCCGAGTCCTTTGGCTATCGCGAGCTTGCCGCCCCGCTCGTGGCTTACATTCAGCAGATGGGCTTCACGCACGTCGAGTTCATGCCGTTGGCGGAACATGCATTTTATCCTTCATGGGGCTATCAAGTTACCGGTTTTTTTGCGCCGACGAGTCGCTACGGTACCCCCGAGGATTTGCAGTATCTCGTCGACGAGTTGCACAATGCCGGCATCGGCGTCATCGTGGACTGGGTTCCCGCGCATTTCCCACGCGACGATTGGGCGCTGGCGAAGTTCGACGGTACAGCCCTTTACGAACACGAAGACCCCCGCAAAGGGGCGCATCAGGACTGGGGCACGCTCATCTTCAATTACGGTCGTCACGAGGTCGTGAACTTCCTCATCGCCAACGCCCTGTTCTGGTGCGAGCGCTATCACATTGACGGTTTGCGCGTGGATGCCGTTGCTTCGATGTTGTATCTGGATTATTCCCGCAAGCATGACGAATGGATTCCCAACAAATACGGCGGGCGCGAAAATCTGGAGGCGATCGATTTCCTCCGGCAGTTCAATCACCTCGTCCACACAGAATTCCCGGGCGTGATGACCATCGCCGAAGAATCCACCGCCTGGCCTCAAGTCACGCGGCCACCCTACGTCGGTGGTCTCGGGTTCTCCATGAAGTGGAACATGGGCTGGATGCACGACACGTTGGAGTATTTCAGGAAAGACCCTGTGCATCGCAAGTATCACCAGAACGATCTCACGTTCGCCATGCTCTACCAGTATCACGAGAATTTCATCCTGCCGCTCTCGCACGATGAAGTGGTTCACGGCAAAGGCTCGCTCTTGCAACGGATGCCGGGTGATGACTGGCGACGCTTCGCGAATTTGCGCGTCCTGCTGGGTTATCAATGGATGTTTCCTGGCAAAAAGCTTTTATTCATGGGCGGCGAGATCGGCCAGAGCAGCGAGTGGAACGCGAACAGCGAAGTGGACTGGAAACTTCTTGAATCGGGTCCGTATCACAAGGGCGTGCAACAGCTTGTCGCCGATCTTAACAAACTTTATCTCGCCGAGCCGGGTTTATGGCAGGAGGACTTTGATGGCGCAGGCTTCGAGTGGATTGATGCGTCCGATGCTCATAACAGCATCATGTCTTTCATTCGGCGCGAGCCGGACCGCGTCAGTGAAATTGTCGTCATATTGAATCTCACGCCCGTGCCGCGACCCAAATATCGCATCGGTCTGCCGCGATCTGGCAAATGGTTTGAAGTCTTGAACACGGACGCCGCAATCTACGGCGGCAGCAACACGGGCAACTTCGGCAGCGTGATGTCAGACGATCAGGACATGCACAACCAGTCCTATTCAGCCGAGTTCACATTGCCGCCGATGAGCATCATCGCGTTCAAATCTGAATAGCCTTACTTGTCGTAAGTAAAAGAAGTCGCTACTGCACCCGTAAAGGAAAAGGCTGGTACGCCGAAGCTGACCTGCTCCCCATAAACTCAGCCACGTGCTGATAGAGAAGATCTGGCATCGAGTCCGCTCTGCACCGTGGCATCGGCTGTGGCATTAGCTTGCGAACCACTTATGCGGGATCTCGGAAAGTGGAATGCCCTGCGATTACTCACGGAATAATCCCTGTCAGCATCGCCTGAACGTATAGGAGGAGGGCCGGGACAAATAAAAGAGCGTCGAGCATTGGCCCGACGCTCTTTAAAATTAGGAATTCATTACGCGCCAACCGCAGCTTCCGGGGGCTTGGGCGTGCCTTCCTGCGGCGGTGCAAGAATCACCGGAACGGGATAACGGATCTTCATTACGTCGTCCACCAGCACTTCCACGTAATACGTTCCCGGCGTTCTGAATTCCACCTGGCCGAACAGCGTGACGTTAGTGGCGTGATAAGCAGCGTCTTGCAAGGCGAATTTCACCTCGCCCTTGCGCAGAACTGTGGTTTGATCCGGTGCGATGAGGCGCACGCTTTCAGTGAATTTCCCGATACCTGCTGTCCAGCGGTTGAAGATGCTGAGCTTATAGGCCGTCACCGGCAACTGCGGCACGCGGATGAAGTTGATCACACCGATGATCATGAAATTGCCATTGGCTTCCTGGCGGATGTCCTCGCAGAGGAGCGAGCATTGCAGGTCGGGAAGAATTCGTGTGGGGGTCATAATCTTGTTATGGATTGGAAATTTAATTCGTCGCCGCTTCCGCTGCACGCAAGGTGTTCTGCATGAGCATCGCGATTGTCATCGGGCCAACACCGCCGGGGTTTGGTGTGATTTGTCCGGCGATGGGTTGAACTTCTGCGAAAGCTACGTCACCCACGAGCCTCGTGCCTGTCTTCGAGGTCGCGTCGGGAACACGGTTCACGCCTACGTCTATGATGACCGCGCCCGGTTTCACCATGTCCGCTTTCAAAAACTCAGGAACGCCCATCGCCGCGATGATGATGTCTGCGCGGAGGCAATGTGCTTTGATGTCGCGCGTGGCAGAGTGACAGATCGTGACGGTGGCGTTTGCAGCGCCGCCTTTCTGGCAGAGCATCGCCGCCATCGGTTTGCCGACAATATTCCCGCGGCCGAGGACGACGACTTCTGCACCGTCGGTTTTAACACCGGAACGGACGAGCAGTTCAACGACGCCGGCGGGGGTGCATGGCTTAAAACCGGTTTCATCACCAAGCATCAACTTACCCACGTTAACGGGATGAAAACCATCCACGTCCTTGGTCGGCAGAACGGTGGCATAGACGATTTCTTGACGGATGTGCTTAGGCAGTGGAGCTTGAACAAGAATTCCGTGAACGCCCAAATCGGCATTTAGCTTCGCCAACAATGCGAGCAGTTCGGCCTCGGAAGTTTTCTCGGCGAGAACATGTGTTTCGGAAGCGATGCCAAGTTCAGCACAAGATTTCTCCTTGCGTCCGACGTATACCTTGGAAGCGGGATCTTCGCCGACACGCACGAACGCTAGGCCTGGCTGAATGCCGCGCGATTTGAGTGCCGCGATACGCTGAATGAGTTCGGACTGTATCTGCGCCGAGATGATCCGACCGTCAATGAGGTTAGCCACCGACATCATTCGGTGACGACGTAGATCTTTTGTATCGAGAGAACAGGAGTATTGATCCAGCGCTCGTCCAGACCTTCTTGTCCGCTCACGATGATATGTCGGCCATAGTACCGGCTGATGTCCAACACGGCGGTGGGGGTGTAGAGATAGTTTATGAGTTTATTGTTTTCTTTTGCGTAAAGCGCGTATTCCGTCGGAGCTTGAATGCTCACGCTACGGCGGACGATGCCTTCATGCGAAACGGTGCGCGGAACGAGAACTTCCTCGATGACTGCTGGGGGTGCGGCAGCGGTGGGGTTTACTGCCACAACAGGGGTGGGTTCGGCAGTCGCGTTGGTGTTGCCAACTTCTGTCGTCGTGGTCGCGAGAATCGGCTCAGTGGTCACGTTAGTGGAGGTCGGTTCAGGTGGCTGAATCGTTACGATAGGTGACACTTCCGTGCTTCCTGGTGCTTGCTGGAGGAGCGTCGCTGCAACAAACGCGAACGCACTCGCAGGTGCTTCGATCTGCGTCCAATTATCTTTCACGGAAACTTCCTTCACCGCTGCGCCTTGTTCTAGCGTGCCGACGATACTGTAATTTTCCCCGGCACCAGAGCGGATGTTGAGCTTTTTAGGCTTCACTGTTTTGTCCGCGTTGAGATAGGAGCTGTGCACCCAGACATGCGCACTTGCCGGATAGGCGATCTTCGCCCAGTTGGATGGCTCGCCTGCTTTCGGCTTGGAGAGGATGATTTGCTCGATGACGTTCACATTGTCGCCGTTCTGCAATTTGGTGATGACTTCGCCTTTGAAGCTGGGTTTGCCGCGCAAGTTCACGTTCTTGCCAGCAATGGTAGCTGCGCCGGGCGACAAGACCACAGGCCTCTCGGTTATCGTTGCTGGAGCGGTGGGTTTCGCTTGGAGGGGCTTGGTTTTTTTGGCCGACGCCTTTTCTTTCTTGGACTGCTTTTCAGAGTGTTTCTCGGCTGCTGTAGGCTTCGCCGCGCCAAGTTGTACATCGGCGCGGGCGACGAGTAACGCGGCCAACATCATCATACCAAAAATCATCAATGCGTTCTTTTTCATAGCTCAGGAAGTAAGGTTTTTATCTCTGTCGGTGTCAATGTCCGCCACTTGCCAGGTTTCAACTCGGCCAGTTTTACTTTGCCGATCTGCGTCCGCACCAACCGACGAACCAGAAAGCCCTGTGATTCAAATAACCGCCGCACCTCGCGGTTTTTCCCCTCGGCAAGTTCCAACTCCACGATGCTCCCGGACTTCGTCGCCGATAACAACCATGCGCGTTCAGCTTTGAGCTTCTCGCCGTCGTGGAAAATCCCGTTGGTAAAACGATCCAACATTTCGCCATCCACTTTCCCCTCGACCGTCACCACGTAGCGTTTGCGAACTCCGTAGCGAGGGTGCGTCAATTTCAGCGCAAAGTCTCCATCATTGGTCAGGAAAAGCAATCCTTCGCTCGCGAAGTCCAGCCTTCCCACAGAATTAACAATCTGCCATTCCTTAGGCAGTAATTCATAAACCGTCATCCGATCGTGCTCATCTGCTTTAGAACAGACGCAGCCCTTAGGCTTGTGCAAGACGATGTAATGTTTCTTGTGCGCTTTGACGATTTTACCGTCCACCGTCACTTCGTCACGAGCGGGATCTATTTTTGAACCCAGCACACGCACCGCAGAACCATTCACCACCACGCGGCCTTCGAGGATAATCTGTTCGGCTGCGCGGCGAGAGGCCACGCCAGCATCGGCCAGAAATTTTTGGAGTCTTATCACGGCAAAGCTTACACACGAAAAAGCCGCATTACGACAAGCGAACAGCGAAGCCGTTCAAACGCCAATCGTAAATCGCCAGTCTTGAATATATCAGGCGTCGGGCTTGGTCTTGCGGAGGCCGGTGATGCGGTCGCCATCTTTCCATTGGCCCCGCTTCTTTAGGACTTCGATGCGCTCAAAGCGTTTCATGACATTGCGCTTTCCACCGAGAGTGGAAGCGGCGCGGAGGCTGCGGTGCTGTGACATAAATTTGTATCTTTTAAAGTTTCATCCGCTTCGGCGAAAAGCGGACGCAGGTTATATCAGCCCCCAAGCCGTCTGCCAATGGCTAATTTGTGTTGTTTGTGACGTTGGATGGGTCGCTTGAAAAACAGCGTGACAAAAGTTCTGGTGGGCGGATAGGATTTACATGTGATTGTGGCGTGTTCGTCTATCGGTTAGGACGCTGGATTCTCAATCCGGAAGGACGGGTTCGATTCCCGTACGCGCTACCAAAATAAGAACTGATCCGGCTGGAAGGGTGGCTGAGTGGTTGAAGGCACCTGACTCGAAATCAGACGTAGTCGCAAGGCTACCGGGGGTTCAAATCCCTCCCCTTCCGCCACTCTTTTGCCCATGGATAATCGCACGCTGATCGCCCCCCGAACTTAGGTTCAAGCGACAAGAGCCTTTGCAGCCAAAGGCTTCGCCACTTGGCTCACACACATGGAACACATCCTCTATTTCGCAGCGCGCCTGGCTATTAAGTTAATCCAAGCTCTTCCCATCCGCTGGGTCGCGCAGATGGGGCGTTGCGCTGGCGCGGTAGCTTTTTGGTTGGATGGGCGACATCGTCGAGTGGCAGTGTCAAATCTGACGCGCTGTTTCGCTCGCGAGAAATCCGCCGTAGAGATCAGGGCCATCGCCAAAGAAAACTTCCGGCGTCTCGGCGAGGTCTATTGCTGTTCAGTCAAAAGCGCTGCGATGAGTGATAACGAAATCAAAACCATTTTCGCCGTCAAGGGCGGAGAGAGAATCCCGGCCACCGAGTCGGATGGTCGCCTGACGAATCGCGTCTTCACGGGCGGACATTTCGGCAACTTCGAGTTGTTCACGCGCATCTCGGCATTCATCCCCGGTTATCGCTGCCTCGCCACGTATCGCGGAATCAACCCTCCGAAGCTCAATCGCCTCGTCTTCAAGATGCGCACCGTGTCCGGCAATCTTCTCTTCGACCGGCGCACTGGCGCGGAAGAGTTGAAAGCGGCGATGGCGCGCGGCGGCATGTTGCTCACGTTGGCGATTGATCAGGCAGATCGCAGCAGCGGCATCGAACTCCCCTTCATGGGTTATTACGCGTGGACGACGCGAGCACCGGTGGTTTTGGCGCAACGCTACAAGTGTGTCATCTTCACTCCGATTTGCTATCGCTTGGGCTTGGCAAAATGGGTTCTGGAAATAGGCGAACCGATCCGCATGGAAGAAAACGGCAAGCGGCGCGCCGTGGAAGACATCATGAGCGATATCAACGCAAATCTCGAAGCCGGTGTCCGCAGCGATCCCGCTAATTGGTTCTGGGTCCACAACCGGTGGAAGACAAAGGACGGAAAACCACCGAGAGCGGCGGTAGCGTAGATTGGCGTTTTAGGCAACGAGTTGAAGAGTTGTTCCTACAAAGCACGGCATACTTCGTGCCCTAGAATTTAGAGGATTGTCTAAATCAGCCACGGTTTGCATTTCGGGCGGTCTTCGCCTAAACCATGAGTGACTTATGAGCGCCAACATTGTCACCATCCGCAGCCTGTCGAAGATATATCAACAGGGCGACATCAATGTCACCGCGTTGGACAAAATATCCCTCGACATTGCGTCGGGAGAATTTCTCTCGTTGATGGGGCCGAGCGGTTCGGGTAAATCCACGCTGCTTCATATCATCGCGGGCATTGACCGTCCCACTAAGGGCGAATGTCGGGTGCAGGGCATTGACGTCGCCAAGCTAAATGAATCTCAACTCGCAGACTGGCGGAATCAGAATGTCGGCTTCGTTTTCCAGACGTTCAATCTCATCCCGGTGCTGACTGCTTATGAAAACGTGGAGCTACCGTTGCTGCTCACGCGGATGAATCGGGCCGAGAGACGGAAGCAGGTTGAAACTGCGCTTGAAATCGTCGGGCTTGCAGATCGCGCGAAGCATTTGCCCAAGCAACTTTCTGGTGGACAGGAGCAACGTGTTGCCATAGCGCGCGCACTCGTGACCGATCCAGCGCTAGTCGTTGCTGACGAGCCTACTGGTAATCTTGACTCGCACAGTGCGCAGGAAGTTCTCGGTGTGTTGCGCACCTTAAGTCACGATGCTGGGAAGACCGTCATCATGGTGACTCACGATCCAAAGGCTGCTGCGTTCGGATCGCGGCAAATTCATTTGGAGAAAGGGGAACTCTCGAAGTGAGATGAATCTGCCGTCGTTCATCTTAAAAAACGCCCTGCGTAACAAGCGTCGAGCACTACTCTCCGTCTTGAGCGTGGCGATGAGTCTGTTTCTGCTTGTCACGCTGCAAGTCGCATTGCGCGAGTTGACTAATCCCATCAACGATGAGGGTTCGAGCCTGCGAATCATCGTGCGCAACAAAGTTTCCCTCGCCCAGCCTCTGCCCGCGCGGCAGTTGCAGACGCTTGATCGCATCCCTGGCATCGTTGCTGTGACGCCGTTTTCATTTTATGGCGGTCTTTATAAAGGTGACGAGAAGTTCACGAGTTTCGCGCAATTCGCTATTGATCCGCAACGCGCCCTGCCGCTGATCAGTGATGCCAAAGGCGTGACCAAGGAACAGCTCGACGCATGGAGCGCCGACCGCACTTCGTGCATCCTCGGCAAGATGACTGCGGATCGTTATGGGTTGAAAGTTGGCGATCGAATGCAATTCACCGGTCAGATTTATCCGTGCGATCTGGAATTAAAGATCGCTGGCATCTACTACGGCACGGCGGATGATCGCAATCTGATGTTTCATCAGAAGTATCTCGACGAACTGTTGGGAAACCCTGGCACGGTCGGCACTTGGTGGCTGCTTGCCGCTTCCATCGCTGAAGCCCCACTTGTGACTGACCGTATCAACAAAACTTTTGCGAATACCAGCGCGGAGGTTCGCGCGGAGTCCGAGCGAGCCTTCGTGCTGGGTTTTGTTTCCATGTGGGCGAACATCAAGACGCTCATCGGCGGCATAAGCATCGTGGTAGTGTTCGCGTTGATTCTAGTCACGGTCAGCACGATGAGCATGGCGATTCGTGAACGCTTCCGCGAGCTGGCGATTCTTAAAGCCATTGGTTTCAAGCGGCGCGAATTATTCGTGCTGATCCTCGCCGAGAGTTTCGGACTGGCGATGTTCGGGGCGCTCATCGGGGCGGGGGGAGCTTGGGTGTTATTCAACAACATCAACATCCAGAAGATGACGAGCGGGATGTTCCTCATGTTTGAAGTCACGCCGCAGATGTTAGGGCTGGCGTTCGCGGTGGCGGCTCTGCTCGGACTGCTTTCGGCAGTTTTGCCGATGATCAATGTCGCTCGCATCAGCGTGGTGCAGGGACTTAAAACCCTGGACTGATATGGCGCTCCCTCTCAATTACAGCCTTCGCAATGCGCTTGTCCGCTGGCGTTCGACCATCGCTACAGTGCTGGGCATCGCGTTGGTGGTTTTCGTGTTCGTGTTGTTGCAATCGCTTGCCGCAGGCATCGAGAAAAGCAGCAGCAATACCGGCGACCCGCGCAACATTATGGTTGTGCGCAAAGGTTCAACCGCAGAATCCGCCAGTCTTATCTCTCGCCAGACGCTCACGGAGATTCGCTACTTCGAAGAGATTGCGCGCAACGAAAATGGTGAGCCGATCATCTCTGCTGACGTGTTGGTGCTGGCGAGTCTTCCGCGTCGTGACGGCAGCGGCGAAGCTAACGTGCTGCTGCGCGGTGTGACAGCGCGAGGGCTGGAATTGCGCCCGCAGGTGAAAATTTCTGAGGGACGTTGGTTCGAGGCGGGCAAACGCGAGATCGTGGTTTCAGCCAAGCTTGCCAAGCGGTTTGCGAACTTCGACATCGGACAATCGTTTAAGACGGGAAGCGCCACGTTCACTGTAGTCGGCTGGCTGGAAGGTGGCGGGAGTGCGTTCGATTCCGAATGTTGGCTGGACGCGGATGAGTGTCTCTCTACTTTCGAGCGCGACATGTATTCCAGTTTTCTCATCCAGCCTTCTGACGAAGGTGCTGGAGAAAAATTGATCGCACGTATCGAGGCGGATAGGCGTTTCAAGCTCAAGGCCGAAAAAGAAGTAGAGTATTATCGCAAGCAAACGATGACTGCCGCACCGATCAAATGGCTTGGCGGTTTTCTGGCCGTGATGATGTCTGTCGGTGCGGTGTTCGCTGCTATGAACACGATGTATGCTGCCGTCGGCGCACGCACGCGAGAAATTGGAACATTGCGCGTGTTGGGATTCCGCCGCCGCTCCGTCGTCGCGGCGTTGTTGTTGGAAGGTGGGTTGCTCGCGCTGGTGGGCGGGGTGCTGGGTTGTGCGATCGCTTTTTATTGGAATGGCTACACGACGGCGACGATGGGCATGGAGACCTTCAGCGAGATTGTGTTTGAATTTCGAGTGACGCCCAAACTCGTCGTTGAAGGACTCGTGTTCGCCTTTATCGTGGGATTAATCGGAACATTGTTTCCGGCCATCCGTGCGGCGCGGTTACCGGTAATCTTGGCGTTGAAGTCAATTTGATTGGAACACGTTTTGGATTAACCGCGAAAAATTTCATGAATACAGACAAACTGAAATCATTGCACATCGAACGTGGCCAAAAGCAGCGTCCCACGGGAGTAATCTGGACAATTGTCATCGTCGTCATCTTGATTACGCTGGGGGCGATCTACATGGCCCGCCCGAAAGGTGGAACAGAGACTCGCATGGTGAAATCCGGCGCAAAGTCACCGATGACTTCTACATCTACAGCGGCTGTTTCTGTTGCGCCAAACACCAATGCGGCGACCGCATCGGCGAAAGATTCGGTGCTGACGGTCAGCGGTTATATCATAAATCGCGAACGCATTGAACTTAGTCCACGCTTTATGGGCGTGGTGACTTGGATCGGAGTGAGGAAAGGCGATGTGGTTACCAATGGTCAGGTGGTAGTCTTGCTCGATGATGCGGAATACAAGGCGCATCTGCGGCAGGCGGAAGGTGCGGTGGCAAATGCGACGGCGGCATTGAGCAAAGCGGGGTTGGATTTTGAGCGGATCAGCCAACTCAACAAATCGGACATCGCTTCCAAGGAAGCCTTTGACAATACTCGCATCGCTGTCGAATCAGCGCGTGCCACACTCAAGGAAACTCAAGGCGCGCGAGATGTGGCCCAGGCTTATCTTGATTGGTGTACGATCCGCTCGCCGATCAATGGCGTGGTCTTGGAGAAGCTTGTTGATCCTAATGAACTCGTCGCACCGCAAAGTTTCGGCGGCCCACGCGGCCCCAGCACAGCATTGATTGCCGTGGCGGATCTGCAGGATTTGCAGGTAGAGATTGATTTGAACGAAGCCGACCTCTCGAAGATTTTTCTCAAACAGAATTGCCGCGTCAGCCCTGAAGCCTATCTCGACAAAGTCTATGAAGGCTACGTGGCGGAGATCGCGCCGGAGGCAAATCGCGCCAAAGGCACGTTGCAGATCAAGGTGCAGGTTCGTAAACCAGACAAGTTCCTCACGCCGGAGTTGAGCGCGAAGGTGGAGTTTTTGAAATAATAGACGTATTTTTCTTCGCTGCCACGCTCGCAGGCTTCCTTTTTTTGGTTGGAGTAAGCTTCTCCCCAGTCCCGGCGGAGCGTGCCATGAAGACAGTGTCCGACGCGTGGTGCGACGCTCGGCGCGGATGAAGCAACTTGGCAATGATGCCGGTCCAACCCGTTTGATGTGATGCACCGAGGCCGCGCCCATCGTCGCCATGGAAAAATTCGTGGAAGAGAACATGGTCGCGGAATTGCGGATCGCTCGCGAGCTTGGCGTGAGATTTCATCGCGGGACGTTGGCCGTCCTTGCCCCTGAGAAAAAGTTTCGTGAGGCGCTGAGAGATTTCATTTGCTGCGCCGTTAAGCGTGACAAATTTTCCTGAGCCGACGGGGCATTCGATCTTGAATTCATCGCCATAGTAGTGATGAAATTTCTGGAGCGATTCGATGATGAGAAAGTTTACAGGCATCCAGATCGGTCCGCGCCAATTGGAGTTGCCGCCGAACAAACCGTTCTGCGAATCCCCGGGCCAGTAGCGGACTTCGTGAGTCTTGCCGCCGCAATCAAGGCGATATGGTTTCTGCTCGTGAACTTTGGACAGCGCCCGCACGCCGAAATCGCTCAGGAACTCCGTCTCGTCGAGCAGGCGACGCAGCAGGCATTTCATGCGATGGCCGCGCAGCAGGGAGAGTAGGTGGCGTTCGCCTTCGCCGCAGTCTTGCCAACGGGAAACGAGTTTAGCGAGGTCGGGGCGATGTTGCAGATACCACCGCAAGCGCGCGGTGAAATCAGGAAGTTTTTTCAAAAGATCGGGATCGAGAACTTCAACAGCAAACAGCGGAATCAATCCTACCATTGAGCGGACTTTCATGGGGAAGTTCTGACCGTCGGCGAGATTTAGGTGGTCGTAGTAAAACTCGTCTTCTTCATCCCACAAGCCGAGCGCACCGTCGCCAACCCCGTTTATGGCAGCGGCGATGTCCAGGAAGTGTTCGAGAAACTTCGTGGCGATGTCTTCATACACGCGGTTGTGCTGCGCGAGTTCGAGCGAAATGCGGAGCATGTTGACGCAATACATCGCCATCCAGCTCGTGCCATCCGCTTGATTGATATGGCCACCCATCGGCAACGGCGCACTCCGATCGAACACGCCGATATTATCGAGGCCGAGGAACCCGCCTTGGAAAATATTCCTGCCTTGCGTGTCTTTGCGATTCACCCACCAGGTGAAATTGAGCAATAACTTGTGGAAGACACGTTCGAGAAATTCTACGTCGCCCTTGTCAGCGGGATTTATCTCCCGACGATGCTTGCGATCCATCTGGAACACGCGCCACGTCGCCCACGCGTGGACTGGCGGGTTCACGTCGCTAAAATTCCATTCGTACGCAGGGAATTGTCCATTAGGGTGCATGTACCATTCTCGAGTCAGCATGACCAGTTGTTGTTTGGCGAAATGCGGGTCCACGAGCGCAAGAGGGATTGCGTGAAAAGCCAAATCCCACGCGGCGTACCATGGGTATTCCCACTTGTCCGGCATGGACATGACTGTCGAATTGCTCAGGTGCATCCACTCGGCGTTGCGAGATTTTTTGCGTTCGGCGGGCGGAGGCGGTTGGGCGGGATCGCCCTTCAGCCACTTGAAGACATCCAGATAATAAAATTGTTTACTCCAGATCATTCCGGCGAGTGCCTGACGATGGACGAGTCGTTCGTCTGCGGTGGCGATGCCTTGCTGTAAGTCAGCGTAAAACTGGTCGGCATCGAGGATGCAGCGAGTGAATACGTCGTCAAAGTTTTGAAATTGATTTTTTGCCGCCGACGTTCGTCGGCTCTGATTCGATGGAGAAGATCCACGTCCGCTGCTACACGTTAAACGCAATCGGATTGTCGCTGAGTGGTTAGGGGGCACGGTTACTTTGTAGAATACGCCAGCTTTTGTTCCAGTGCGCTGGGCGTTCACCGCGTCAGATCTGCCGTGGATAATGTAGTCGTGGAAAGCGTCTTTGAAATGCCCATGGGCTTCAGGTGAGCCGTCGTGACGACGCGCATTTGTTTCGTTGTCACAAAACAGAAACTTTTCCGGCTCAGGCGAGACGGACAGACGGATGTCCCCAAGCTGCGCATGTTTTCCAACGACTTCATTTTCGCCGACTGCACAGAGCGTTGGTTTGGGGCTGTCTTTCTTCCAAGACCAAGTGTTCCGATACCACAGTTGTGGCAGCAGATGAATTGTCGATTCTTCGGGGCCTCGATTGTGAACTGTCACGCGCATCAACACATCTTCCGGCGAAGCTTTGGCGTATTCGGTGAAGACATCCCAATAACGGTCGTCATCAAATATGCCAGTGTCTAGCAACTCGAACTCGGCCTGTCCGCGACCGCGACGGCGATTCTCCTCGATAAGTTGCGCGTAAGGGAATTCGTGTTGCGGATATTTGTAGAGTGTCTTGAGGTAACTGTGTGTCGGGGTGGCGTCGAGGTAGTAGTAAATTTCCTTAACGTCCTCGCCGTGATTGCCTTCGTTGTTGGTCAGCCCAAACAGTCGCTCCTTGAGGATTGGATCGCGCCCATTCCAAAGCCCAAGCGCAAGGCACAGATTTTGTTGATCGTCGCTGATCCCGCAAAGTCCGTCCTCGCCCCAACGATAAGCCCGGCTTCGCGCGTGATCGTGAGGTAGAAATCCCCACGCGTCTCCATTGGCAGAATAATCCTCACGCACAGTTCCCCACTGGCGTTCGGCTAGGTATGGGCCCCAGCGTCGCCATACGGCTTTCCCAGAGTTGGCGTCGGCGAGTCGTCGTTGTTCGGAATTCATTGAGTTAGTGATTGAATAGCACGACAGTTGCCACGGAGCGATGGTTTGTGGCCTAGAAAGAGGTTATTTTGATGACGCAGGTGCGTCGAGCGGGGATTTTGTTACTTACCCGCCCCCCCCGGTTTTGCTTTTAAACGGTCAATAATTTTTGCTTTCGTGTCGCCAAAGAATTCCTATCATGCACGCTGCCTTGGACAACCGAGGCTTACGATTGAATTAGAAAATTATGCCACTGACACATACCAAAGAACTGTTCGCGAAAGCTCTTGCAGGCAAATACGCTCTCGGCGCTTTCAACGTCAACAACATGGAACTCATCCAGGCGATTGTTGAAGCCTGCGAAGAGGAAAAAGCCCCGCTGATCCTTCAGATTTCCAAGGGCGCGCGTTCCTATGCCAACCCGGTTTATCTCAAGAAGCTCATCGAAGCCGCTGTCAGCTTAAGCAATATTCCCATCGCAGTACATCTTGACCACGGCGATACGTTCGAACTTTGCAAAGAGTGCATTGATGAAGGATTTACCAGTGTTATGATTGACGCCTCGCATGAGTGCTTCGAGAAGAACGCCGAAATCACCCGCAAAGTCGTGGAATATGCCCACAAGCATAACTGCTCCGTGGAATCCGAACTTGGTCATCTGGTCGGCGCGCAGTTCGACGAGGGTGAAGAAGGCGGTGCGCATTCCACCAGTGGCCATTACACCAACCCGGATGAAGCTGTCAAATTCGTGAAGGAAACCGGCTGCGACTCTCTCGCCGTCGCCATCGGCAACAGCCACGGCGCATTCAAATTCAAGGGCGAACAGCATCTTGATCTCGAACGCCTTAAAGCGATCAAGAAAGCGTTGATGGAAGCGAACCTCGGCGACTACCCGTTGGTGCTTCACGGGGCCTCCAGCGTACCGCAATATCTCGCGGACGAAATCAATAAGTACGGCGGTAACATGCCCGACACAAGAGGCGTTCCGGAAGCCGACATCGAAATCGCGCGCCGCGTGGGTTGTACCAAGGTCAACATCGATACCGATCTCCGAATGGCCATGACTGCTGGCATCCGCAAGGTTTTCGCGGAAAATCCGAAGGAATTCGACCCGCGCAAATATATGGGCCCGGCCCGCAAGATGGTGAAAGACCTCGTTCGCCACAAGTTGAAGAATGTTCTTTGCAGTGCTGGTCACGCCTTTGACTAAAATTTTTCAGTCCTTCTCAAACCCCCAAGCCA
>WBXK01000035.1 GCA_008933055.1 Verrucomicrobiota bacterium
AGCGGCTGGGATGTGTTTCGTAGTCAGTATCCGCTGCTCTCCATTATCCGGCCGGACGTGGTCAATGACACCGTCAATTCCTTGATGCAACAGGCCGAGCTGAGCGGTAATGGTTTTCTGGCACGCTGGGAATTTGTCGGCGTGGAAAGCGGCTGCATGATTGGCGATCCCGCGGTGTCTGTTTTTGCCGACGCTTATCTGCGAGGCATTCGAGGCTACGATGTTGAAAAGGCCTACCTGCTCTGTCGCCAGAGCGTCATGGGGACGAAGCGAGGTCGTGGTAACCTTACCGCATACAACGAGCACGGCTTTGTTCCCAAAGAGATTTCGTGGACGCTCGAGAACGCTTACTTCGATTATTGTGCGGGCCGTTTCGCGGAGGCGCTCGGGAAAACCAACGATGCCAATGCGTTGTTCGCGCGTTCGCTGAATTATAAAAATATTTACGATCCTGAAGTGGGCAATATGCGCGCCCGCAATGCCGATGGGTCATGGTCCCCGTGGAGGGGCGCCACCGGTCATGGTCAGGGCTGTGTCGAAAGCAATCCGTATCAACAGGGTTGGTTTGTGCCGCACGATGTGGAGGGTTTGATCAAGCTGATGGGGAAGGATTATTTCCTCTCCTACCTGACAGACTTCTTCGAGAAAACCCCGACGAATTTCAAGTGGAACGACTATTACAATCACGCGAATGAACCCGTGCATCATGTTCCCTACATGTTCACTTACGCAGGGGCGCCGTGGCTGTCGCAGAAGTGGTCGCGCTTCATCATGGAGAATGCCTACGGCAGCGGCGTGAAGGGGCTTTGCGGCAACGAGGACGTCGGGCAGATGTCCGCTTGGTACATTCTGAGTGCGATCGGTTTCCACCCCGTCTCGCCAGTGGATGGCATTTATATCATCGGCAGCCCGTTGTTCGACAAGGTGAGCATTCGTTTGGATAGGAAATACTACAAGGGACGTGATTTTACCGTGATCGCTAGGAACAACTCCGCGCAGAACGTTTACATCCAAAGCGCGAAGTTGAACGGCAAGCCGCTGGAGCGCGCTTGGATTAAGCACCAGGAAATTGTGAACGGCGGCACGTTGGAATTGGTGATGGGGCCGACTCCGAACAAAGAGTGGGGTTCGGCAGAGTCACAACGCCCGCCATCGTTGAGCAAACCTTGATTTTAAAACGCTTACTATTTTGATGAGGATTCTATTTTTCACTCTGGCGTTGTTTGCATGGAATGGTTTTGCGCAGACGAACACTCCGGGCGGCAGCGGAGGGTTGGCTTCGTCGGCTGTGGGATGGAAGCCGGTGGTTGGGAAGTATGGCCTGACGCGATGGGCGGCGGAGGTGTTCCCGACGAATGCCCTGCCGGAGTATCCGCGACCGCAAATGACGCGCGAGCGCTGGCTGAATCTGAACGGGCTGTGGGATTACGCCGTCGCTGCCAAAGAGCTGGCCCAACCCGGAAAGTATCAGGGTAAACTGCTGGTGCCGTTCCCGCTCGAGTCGCCGCTTTCCGGCGTGGGTCAGATGATTAACGTCGTTCCGGAGCAGACTTATGCAAACCGTCGGCTTTGGTATCGACGGAGTTTCACCATTCCGGTGGCATGGCAGGGCAACCGCATTCTCTTGCATTTTGGAGCAGTGAATTGGGAAGCCACGGTTCATCTGAACGGCCGGGAATTGGGGGTTCACCGCGGCGGTTACGATGGCTTTTCCTTCGATGTCACCGACTCCTTACGCCAAGGTGCTGAAAATGAGTTGGTCGTCGCCGTCTGGAATCCGCTGGATGTGGGTGGCTATCCCCGCGGCAAGCAGACCGATAAACCGGGTGGCATTTGGTATACGCCCAGCAGCGGGATCTGGCAGACCGTGTGGTTGGAGCCGGTTCCGGCGGTGAGCATCGGCAACGTGAACCTGATCCCCGATATTGATCGGAGTGAACTGCAATTGAGTTGTGCGCTTCGCGGTGACAGTGCCGGCGTGCGGGTCAAGGCGACTGTGCTCGACGGAGAAAGAGTTGTGACCGAAGCGACGGCGGATCCTGGAAAGCCGATAAATTTGAAGGTTCCCAATGCGAAACTTTGGTCGCCGGATTCCCCTTTTCTCTATCGCCTCAAAGTCAGCGTTCAATCGTCGCAATCTCACCAGGGCGACACAGTCGAAAGTTACTTTGGCATGCGCAAGGTGTCGGTGGGGAAAGACAAGGACGGTATCACGCGGATCTTGTTGAATAATCGATTCGTCCTGCATAACGGCGTGCTCGACCAGGGGTTCTGGCCCGATGGCCTTTACACCGCGCCGACGGATGCGGCGTTGCGCTATGACATCGAAGCAATCAAGCGATTAGGTTTCAATCTCAGCCGCAAGCATCTAAAAGTTGAGCCGGGGCGCTGGTATTACTGGGCAGACAAACTCGGCCTGCTGGTCTGGCAAGACATGCCCTCCAGCGGCGACGGCATCCATGCCAAACCGCCCACCTACCTCACCCCCAGCATCGAGCGGCAGGAACAATTCGGCGCTGAATTACGACACGTCATTTCTGATCGTTACAACCATCCCTCCATCGTGTCTTGGGTTGTCTTCAACGAAGGCATGGGGTTGTGGAATCCCGGCGGTTACAAGTTGGACGAGGATATCCGCGCCTTTATGCGGCGCATGACGGACATCGCTTCCCGGGACAAGACGCGAGTGATCAACGCCGAGAGCGGCGCACCGATGGGCGAATACCAGGGCTGGAACGTCTTGGACATCGGCATCGGTCAGGTCATGGATGCGCATTCTTATGGCACCACCAAGTGCATCACGCCCACGGAGCAGCGCGCCAGCGTCATCGGCGAATATGGCTACGCAAAATATTTGACGGTGTGCGACAAATATCATGAGCTCGTCCGACAGCCGGGCATCAGCGGATTGGTGTGGACGCAGATTACGGACGTCGAGGATGAGCGCAACGGCCTCATGACCTATGACCGCGGCCAGTTCACTGAAGATGCCGAAAAAGTGGCGGCTAAGAACGCCGAATTCTCTAGGCGTTTCCCGTAACCCAGAAAGTGATGACAATGAAAAAATATGGGATCTTCCTTGCTGTGGCGCTGGTGGCGCAACAACCCCAACTCGCCACCGATGCCAACGCCTCTGCTGCGTCAGCCCAGAGTTCGACCGGCAGTGAACATGTCGGTGCTGTGAAATTTAAGGAATCGCCCCAACAGCGGGCGGAACGGATGCAGTGGTACCGCGATGCGCGGTTCGGGATGTTCATTCATTGGGGACCTTATGCCGCGCTCGGGGGTGAATATCATGGCAAGAAAGTCGGCTGGATCGCGGAGTGGATTCAACACACGGCCCGCATTCCGGCCAAGGAATACGAGTCCATGGCCGCCGAGTTCAATCCGGTGAAATTCGACGCTCGGGAATGGGTCAAGATCGCCAAGGACGCCGGCATGAAATACATCGCGATCACGTCCAAACATCACGATGGGTTTTGCATGTGGGACACCAAGCTTACCGATTACAACATCGTCAAGTGGACGGCGTTCAAGCGTAACGTGATTGCTGAGCTCGCGCGCGAGTGTGAGAAGGCGGGGCTCAAGTTCGGCGTCTATTATTCCGTTCGCGATTGGCATCATCCGGATTGGCCGATGCGTTATGCCCAATTGGAGAAACCCAACTCAGGTTGGGGATACCTCGCATCGCCGTGGACCATGGGGCGCGTCAACCAATGCGGCTGCCCCTCGTGCCGGAAAAACATTCCGATCACTCCCGACATGGATTTGCGCCCAGTCGATAAAGCTGACATGAATCGCTATCTCGATTACATGAAAGGCCAGCTCAAGGAATTGCTCACGGAATGTGGCCCCGTGAGCTTGCTGTGGTTTGACGCGCAGGACATCAAAGATCCCCAGCTCGGTCGTGTCGAAGAGATGATCTCGACCATGCGCCGGCTAAATCCCAAAGTGATTATCAACGACCGCATCGGCCCGGACGATACAACCCTAGGCGACTACGGCGTTCATGAGGGCAATGTGCCCGGCACAGGCGCAGCACGCGAATGGGAGACCTGCATGACACTCAACGGGACTTGGGGCTATAGCAAATTCGACAACAACTGGAAGTCGGCCGCCGAGTTGATCCACACCTTGGTGGAGACAACCAGCAAGAACGGGAATTTTCTGCTCAATGTGGGGCCGGATGGCACCGGCGTCATTCCGTCTGGGAGCGTGGACCGGTTGAAAGAAGTCGGTCAGTGGATGGCGGAGAATGGCGCGAGCATCTATGGCTGCGAAGCCTCGACTTTGCCACAACCCAAGTGGGGCAGGATTACCGCGAAAGGCAGCAAGCTGTATTTGCATGTTTTCAATTGGCCTGCCGACGGGCAATTGCAGATTGAGAAAATAAGCGGCCCAGCCAAGAAGGTTTATCTGCTCGCAGATACCACCCAACAGGCGCTGCCGACGACAGTTGCGGGCGACGTTCTGACCATTGTGGTTCCACGCGATGCTCCTAAGGATTTGAGCCCGGTGATTGTGCTGCAGTGGTAGGTCGCTATTTAGGCAGCAGGTAAATTGTCATGAATAGACATGCCGCTGGTATGGGTGCTGGTGGCACAGCTTGGACAAGTAGCTGAAAAAGTCGGTCCGAAACCCAATGAAGCTTGGGCAGCGACTACTCAGCCGCCAAATCCCTCCGTGTTGCAGTCGCAAAGTGAAACCGTCTCGGGGTGAACCAGCAACACTCAAAGATCAAACCGACCTTGAGCGAAAGGTCAACGCTTCGCTCGGTGATTCAATGGAAAGTATGAATCTATAACCCAAGAAAACAGGGGATGATTTTAAAACGATGAACAACTGGAAACGTAATCTCTTGGTCGTGCTGTCGATTATTTCTGCCTGCATTGTACCGAGTACTCAGGGTGCGATTCTCGAGCGGCTAAAAAAGGGCGAGAACCTTACCGTTGCCGCCATCGGGACCAGCTTGACCGACAAGAGTTGGAATAAAGGCGACGGCTGGGTCGAGCAGACCGGCGACTGGCTCAACGGTTTGTCCTACAGCGGCAAGGTGACACTCGCCAACCGCGGCGTTTGTGGATCGGCATCCAAAACCGACGCTAGCAAGACCGACTCCCGGGATGGCTTGCGTCAGCTCGGCGACGTGCTGGCTAAAGACAACCCCGACGTCGTATTTATCGAGTTCGGCATCAACGACGCCTATCTGAAGTATGAAATTTCAAAGCAGTCGTCGCGGGACAACCTGCAGTTCATGATCGACCAGATCCGCGCTTGGGCCGCCAAGCAAAACCAAGGCAACGGCAAGAACGTCGAGGTTGTCGTGCAGTCAATGAACAACTGCGTCGGCATGCATGCCGAACAGCGTCCGGATCTGGACCACTACTATCAGGGTTATCGAGAAGTAGCAAAGGCCAACAAGGATGTGCTGTTCATTGATACGTATGGCAAGTGGCTCGAGCTTTACAACAGCCAGCCGGATCATGCCACATGGAAGCGTTGTGTTCCTGACGGCATCCACCCCAATGCCGAAGGTGCGAAGGCGATCATTGTGCCATCGGTGCGAGAGGCGTTGCAAAGTCAGGTGAGGAGAACAGAAGCTGTTGAAATGCCGGTGTTCAACGCAAATGCGAGGATACTCTTCCAAGGGGACTCGATCACCGACGGGGAACGCAATCGCAATGACTGTCCGCATCTGCTTCTCGGCCAAGGCTACCAGTTCATCATCGCGGCCAGATTCAGTGCGCTGTATCCGGAAAGAGGGGTGACGTTCATCAACCGCGCCGTCAGCGGGAACAACATCAAGACCATGGCGGCCCGCTGGCAAACCAACACGCTCGATATGAAGCCGGACCTGCTGAGCATTTTGATTGGTATCAACGACAGCGGGATTGGCGGTGGGGATGGAAGAAAAGTGCCGCTAGATCAATATGAGCAAGTCTATGACAAGCTGCTCTCAGAAGCTAGGGCAGCCAATCCAAATCTCCGCCTTGTTCTGGGTCAGCCATTCTATCTGCCCAAGGAGGGGCACAAGGAAGGCGACGTGCGGGAGCGGGATATCAGGCTGCGTCAGGCGATTGTCGCAAAACTGGCCAACAAGTATGAGGCCGCGTTGGTGAAGTATCAGCAGGTCTTTGATGATGCCTGCAAACGTGCGCCTGCCAAGTTCTGGGCTGCAGATGGGGTTCATCCCACGTATTCTGGCCACCAACTCATGGCGGATGAATGGGTCAGGACGGTTAAAGAATTCTATCAGTGACGATCAACATATGAGCAAATTATCACTCATGCTGGCCAAGGCAGCCGTGCTGGCCTTGATCGCGTGCCAGAATGTTAGAGCGGTGACTCCTGGCCCGGAATCAAAACTTGGCAACTCTCTGGATGCCTGCAACGTGGTGTGGGACAGCCCGAGCACCAATTCGGCTGGATCAATGCCGCTGGGGAACGGCGACATCGGGGTCAATGCATGGGTAGAGCAGAGCGGAGACCTGGTGTTCTTCATTTCCAAGACCGATGCGTGGAGCGATTGCGGAAGGTTGTTGAAGCTGGGCCAGGTGCGTCTGCGGCTGACGCCTTCCCTGGCAGCTCTGCCATTCCACCAAGAGTTGCAATTGCGGCAGGGTCAGATCGTGTTCCGCAGCGGCGCGGCAGGTTCAGTCACCACCTTGCGTTTGTGGATTGATGCCAATCACCCGGTCATCCATATCGAAGGGGAATCGCAGCAGGACCTGCAGGCTCAGGTCGGCCTGAAAGTCTGGCGCACGGCGGATCGTGATCTGCACGGGAATCCAAGTGCCGGATACATCAGCGAAAGTCCCGGCCCGATCATCGAAAAAGCCGACACGGTGCTTCCTCAAAAAAACGACCGCATCATGTGGTATCACCGCAACGAAGGGACGATAGTCCCGCTGACGATGAAGCTCCAGGGCGCTGCAAGTCTCTTGCCATTGGTGCATGATCCGCTCCTTCATAACACCTTTGGCGGTTGCATCGCAGGCAAGGGTTTTGTTCAGACCGAGGCTGGTAATATGACTCAGGCTTTGAAAACCGAGTCACCCACCCGCCGCTTTAACCTGAGCATCGATGTGCTCACTGCGCAGACTGACACCGCTGAGCAATGGCTAAAAAAGCTCGATGCTCTCGTTGCTGAAAACCGTAAGGCGAGTTTGAACAAGGCGTGGCAGGCGCATTGCAAGTGGTGGCAGGATTTTTGGGAGCGGAGTTGGATTTATGTGAGGACGCCGGAAGAGGGCGTGTCGTTGACGCCAGCGCAGGAAGCCGCGCGCCGGCAGGACCGTGATGACCTGCAGTTGCTTGGCCGCAAAGGGATTGAGGGCGTGCGCCCCGCCGTGAGCACCGAGCCCGCTGGTCCTGTTATCAACAGAGGTTACGCCCTGCAGCGGTTCATCTCGGCAGCCGGGTGGCGCGGGGCTTATCCCGTCAAACACAACGGATCAATCTTTGGCGTCAACGATCGGAATCATGCGAGTTTGGAAGACGCAGATGACCGGACTTACGGCGCCAACTATTGGCTCTTGGATACGACCACGACAACCTGTGGACCGATGCTGCGCAGCGGCGACTATGATTTGTTGCAGCCGCTGTTCAGGATGTACAACGCGCTGGTGCCGATGGCCCGTGAACGCACGAAGCTTTTTTTCAAGCACGAGGGTTTCTTCATTCCGGCGACGGTGTATCCTTGGGGCGCTTATCAGGACAACGATTATGTCCGTTGGCTCTGGCATGGTGGCTTGGAGCTCAGCGCAAAGATGCTCGATTACTATGAAGCCATAGAAGACCCCGCGTTTTTGCGCGACACGCTGCTGCCGTTTGCCGAGGGCGTGACCACCTTTTATGACCAGCATTACCAGCGTGATGAGAAGGGCAAGATCCGGATCGATCCGGCGTGCGCCTTGGAATCTGTCCACAATGCGGTGAACCCGCTCCCAGAGATTGCCGGGCTGCACTATGTCCTGCCACGGTTATTGTCGTTGCCCGATAAAACAACCACCGCTGCCCAGCGCGCTGTCTGGAGGAAGACGCTTGCCGATCTCCCTCCCGTACCGACGAGCGGAGCAGGTGACAAAAAGATCTGCGTGGCAGCAGAGGTGATCAAGGGCCGGCAGGGAGACGAGTTGCCGGAACTCTATGCGGTGTTCCCGTACCGGCTCTATGCGATGGGATGTCCGGATTTCGATCTGGGCCGCCGAAGCGTGGAAACCTACGTGCCTTGCGCGCCGCGAACCAAGTATCCGTTGGAGGGGCTTGTCGGTGGCTGGCGGCTCAATCTGGTCCAGGTTGCGTTCGTAGGAAAAGCCGGGCAGGCGGCCCGGATGGTGACCTCGAATTTTGCGTCCCACGATCCAGGCAGCCGCTTTCCGGCCTTCTGGGGGCCGAACCAGGTTGGATTGCCGGACCAGAGCCATGGCGGCATTACGATGACGGCGCTGCAGGCTATGCTCATGCAAGTGGATGGCCGAAAAATCTATCTATTCCCGGCCTGGCCCAAGGCGTGGGACGTGAACTTCAAACTGCACGCGCTCTACAACACCACTGTGGAAGGGGAACTGCGCGCCGGGAAAGTGATGTCGCTGAAGGTCACGCCCCAATCCCGCGCCGCGGATCTGATCAATATGCTCGAGAAATGAAAAGCCGTTTGAAAAAAAGACTCCTGACGACGGGCATGGCGTTTTGCGCCCTGCTAGGAATGGCGCAGGCAGCAGAGGATCTGGCAAAGGACTTTGTGTCCCCTCCAGAGTCAGCGAAGCCATGGGTGAACATGTGGTGGTTCGATCGCATCACGCCCGCGAACATCACGCAGCATCTGGAAGAGTTGAAAGCCAAAGGCGTGGGCGGTGCGATGGTGATTGATCTAGGCAACATGCCGGGCGCGCCATACATGAGCGACAAGTGGCGCGAACTTTTTCGCCACGCGGTGCGGGAGGCGAATCGCATCGGACTGAAACTGGGCGTGAACACCTGTCCGGGCTGGCCCTCGGGCGGGCCTTGGATCACACCGGAGAACTCCAGCTGGATGTGGGTCAGTTCGGAAACGGTAATCCAAGGGCCACAGAAGTTTTCCGGCAAGCTGCGCGAGCCGAATGGTAAAGGAGCATTGTATGCCGAAGTGGCGGTTCAGGCATTCCCGATCGGCGAAGAGGTGTTGACGAAATGGCCCGTCATCACCGTCAGCACGAATTGGGGTGACGTGCCAAATCTGACGGACGGAAACTTCAACACGGTCTGGAAAGCCGGAGACGCCGAGGTGCCGTGGATCCAGTTTGATTTTGGCAGGCCGCACACCGTGGATTGGGCGTGGATCGATTCGGTGGGGCGAGTGGTTATAGAAACATCGGACGACGGTGCGGTTTTCAAACCGGCTGTCACCCTGAACGGCCCTCCGCATAACACGATTTACGCAGCGGTCCCGGCTACCACAGCGCGCTGGTTTCGCATCGTTGCGCCGAAGAATGCCACGGTTCGAGACGTAGCGCTTGGAAGTCGCAGCGAGGTGGAGCGCGCCGCCCTGTTCGCCGCAAAACGCGCCGGGACGCATCCGCTTGGCGTCACGGCAACACGCCAGAGCGATCAAGTGCGCTTCGTGCGGCAAGAATTGATCGCGCTCCCGGAGGACCATCCGCTCCGACTGCGACAACAGATGGATCTGACAGGCAAAGTTTCAACCGATGGAACGCTTGATTGGGATGTCCCTCCGGGACGCTGGAAAGTGGCGCGCATCGGCCGGACAACCACCGGAATCAGCGTGGCGTTCGGCAAAGGACCGCTGGTGGATTACCTCAGTCCAACGGCGATGACGCAGCATTACCAGAGGGGTATCAAGCCGGTAGTCGAGGACGCGGGCGCGTTGGTGGGAAAGACGTTTGAGTTTTCCATCGAGGACAACGTCGAGATTGATGGCATCTATTCTTGGACGCCGCGTCTGCTCGAAAAGTTTCGGAAGCAGCGCGGTTACGATCCGTCTCCATATCTCGCAACGTTGGCGGGCGAGATTGTTGAGAATGTAGAAATCACGGATCGTTTTCTCGCGGACGTTCGTCGGACGATCGCTGATTGCGTGGCGCAGGATCACTACGGTCGCTGGGCCGAGCTGGCGCATGCAGACGGCTTGAAGGTGCGCGCCGAAGCCGGCGGCCAACATCATCCGCGGTTGTTGTGCAATGATGGGTTGATGAATCAAGGCCGCATGGACGTGCCGGTCGCGGAGTTTTGGGAACTCGAGCTATGGAAGGAGAATCAAGGGTCGCCAGCAGATCATCATGCCATCACTACGCCGGGTTGGGATGAGGTCGCCCAGAACGTGAATACCAAACAGGCGGCGAGTGCCGGACATTTGTATGGCAAACCGGTGATTGCATCAGAAGCGTTCACGACCGGTGGGCGTTTGCAGCATTGGAGTCAGTCGCCGGGCGGGTTGCTGCGCCATGCGAATACGGCCTTTTGCGAGGGCATCAACGCGCTCAGCATTCACGGTTCAGCGACATCTGGCCCTGAAAGTGGCTTCCCCGGCAAGTCCGTGTTCGGCGGCATGCACTTCAACCACAACATCACGTGGTGGAATCAAGGTGCTGCCGAATTCCTGCGTTACCTCGCGCGTTGCGACCACCTGCTGCGGCAGGGCCACTTCGTCGCGGACGTGCTTTACTACAGCGGTGATGAAGCGCCGAACTTTGTTCCTCCCAAGAATATCGATCCGTCGCGCGGTTTCGGCTACGACTACGACGTATGTAATTCGGAGGTTCTGCTCACGCGTTTATCGGTCAAAGACGGGCGGATAATTCTGCCGGACGGAATGAGTTATCGTTTGCTGGTCTTGCCGGATCGGCCAGTGATGCCGTTGAGCGTTGTTCGGAAGCTCCAGGAATTGGTGAAAGCGGGAGCGACAGTGATCGGTCCGAAACCCCAGCGCACGCCCGGACTGACGGACTTCCCGCGGAGCGAGCAGCAGCTCACGGAAATTGCCGACAAGGTGTGGGGAACGTCGACGAACTCCTTACCGCTGCAACGTTCTTACGGCAAAGGGCGCGTGGTGGTTGGATTGAGTATTCGTGAGGTCTTGGAGCAGGCTGCCGTGCCCGCAGATTTTGCCTTTCGAAGTGACGTGGTAACTGCGTCCTTGGATTTCATCCATCGCCGCACCGATGACACGGAGATTTACTTTGTGGCAAATCAGCGCGGCGCGGCGCTGAAGACGGATTGCGAGTTTCGCGTCAGCGGCAAGCAGCCGGAGCTATGGAATCCCGCGACTGGCGAACAGCGCGCCCTGCCGCAGTTCCGGTCGCAGGCAGGCCGCACTTCCGTGCCGCTGGAGTTTGAGCCCTACGGCGCAACGTTTATCGTGTTCCGGAAAGACATCCCGAAACTGACAGCCAGTAAACAGGTCAGCGCGAGTGAGAACTTCCCCCGGTTGACCCAGGTGCAGGAGGTGGCCGGACCGTGGAGGGTGCAGTTTGATCCACAGTGGTTCTATCCCACGAATGAGCTCAGCGGCGATCAGGTTAAGGGATTGGTTGTCTTTGAGAAATTAAGTGACTGGAATCAACGCCCAGAGCCAGCGGTGAAATATTTCAGCGGCGTGGCTGTCTATAACAATGTCTTCCATCTAGAAAAAGCGACTCCCGAACGGTCGCTTTTTTTAGATCTCGGCACAGTCAAGGAAACCGCCCGAGTACGGCTCAATGGCAAGGACCTTGGCGTGGTCTGGTGTGCGCCATGGCGGTTGGAGATTTCTGGTGTAGCCAAGATCGGTGAGAACACCCTCGAGATTGAAGTGGCAAATCTTTGGCCGAACCGGTTGATGGGCGACCGGAAGCTGCCGAGCGTCGAGCGCCGTACGCGCACCCGCATGTTCATGGGCGGACTCAATAATGATCAATTGCCTTCCGGACTCCTTGGCCCGGTGACGATTCAAACAATTAAATAAACAGCAAATACTCAGGATGAAGATGAAACGTTTTTCCATAAAGGTGGCAGTCGTCGCTTTGGTGTTATCAATGACCTACCCAGCTGCCGCCGCCGAAATTCCTGCGGCGCTGCGCGGCGTTAAGCGGATCGTGTTTCTCGGAGATAGCATCACACAGCAGGGGGATTACGTGGTGGATTTCGACTGTTGGCTGCTGTCGCGAGGGATCAACATCGAGGTGTTGAATCTCGGACTCGCGAGTGAGACCGCCTCCGATCTGACTGAAGAGGAAAATGCCGGACACAAAAAAGCGCACGGCTTCGGGCGACCGCCCTTGAGCGAACGGATGGATAGGGTGATCTCGGCGACTAAGCCGGATGTGATCATCGCCTGCTTCGGCATGAACGACGGGGGAGACCTTCCTGCCGATGACACCGGAACGAAACGTTATGCGGCGGCCATGACGAAGTTGCACGACGCAGCTTTGAAAGCGGGGGTGCGGCGCGTGGTGTTATGCACGCCGCCGCCGCACGATGCGAAGGGAAACGCTTCGCAGAAACCGCATGACGAGAACCTGACTCGATACAGCGAATGGCTCTTGTCGAAGCGGTCCGCGGGTTGGGACGTGGTCGATATACACGGTCCGATGCGCCGGGCGCTCGACGCAGGGCGTGCTAAAGACCCCAGCTTCGCATTGGCCAATGATGGCGTGCATCCAGGCAGCGAGGGGCACTGGATGATGGCGTCGGCAATTGTGACCCAATTCATCCGCGCGGACCTGGAGGGCATCGCATCCTCAGAACAGTTGTTCAAAGCCGACGGCAAAGAGATTCACGACCGGGTTCGCGCGCGGATGACGAAGCGGTTCTCGGCATGGATGCGCCAGATAGGTCACACGCGTCCGGGTGTTCCGGGCGGTCCAGGCACAAAGCCCGGTCTTTCCGTCGAGGCAGCGGATGTGGAGGCCGCGCAGTTGACCAAGCAGATTCTTGAACAGTTGAGTGGAGGGCCAAAAGCAGCGCCGAAGTCCTCTGTGGATTCTGTTCCTGTTAAATAGAGTCCTACAAATTAACGGCGTGACCTCAGGCCATTGATCGCCATAATTTACCAAGAGCAGCACGCATGACCTTTCAAGAATGGCGGGTTACTGCCGTTGCTCAAAACCGAATCTAGTAATCAAACATTTTATGAGCCGCAACAAATCCAATCTGATCAATCGCAGAAAATTTATCTACGGCACCGGGATGGGTGTCGCCTTGTTCAACATTCTTCCAGGCAGCTTGGTGCGAGGCGCGGAAAGTCTTTCGCCCAACGAAAAGATAAACGTCGCGGGCATCGGCTTCGGAAGCCAGGGCGGTCGCGATGTGGATGAAGTCGCCGGTTTGGGGCACAACATCGTCGCCATGTGCGATGTGGACGAAGTCTACGCGGCCAAGGAATTTGAAAAATATCCGAACGCCAGACGATTCAAAGATTATCGCGTGATGTTTGACAAGATGGGCAGTGAGATTGACGCCGTCGTCATCGGCACGCCAGATCACACGCACGCCGTCATTGCCATGGAAGCCATGCGCCGCGGCAAACATGTTTATTGTGAGAAGCCGCTGGCTCACACCATCCACGAAGTTCGAGAATTGATGGGAGCTTCAGAGAAATACAAAGTCGTCACTCAGCTCGGCAATCAAGGCCACTCTAGCGATACCATCCGTCGCGTTTGCGAATGGGTTTGGTCTGGTGCCATCGGCAATGTTCATACGGTCCATGCTGCGTGCGGCGCATTTCAAAATGTTTACTCCCAGATCTCGAATCTAGGAAAAGTGAATGAGAAACAAGAAGTTCCTAAGGGCCTGGACTATGACTTGTGGATCGGTCCGGTGCAGTTCCGGCCGTACTCGAAGCTGTGGGTGCCTTGGAACTGGCGTGGTTGGATGCCGTTCGGCGGCGGCGCGATCGGTGATTGGATCTGCCACGTCGTTGATCCGTCCTTCTGGGCGCTCGATCTCGGCGCGCCTTCTTCTGTTCACGCTGAGGTGACCGACTATGATCCCGTCAAACATGGGCTGACCTATCCGCCGGGAACGAAGATCACCTTCGAGTTTCCCGCTAACAAGACGCGCGGCCCGGTCAAGCTGGTCTGGCATGACGGCAAGACCTCGCTCCCCAAACCGAAGGATTTTCCTGCCGATGAAAAGATTCCAGGCATCGGTGCGATTATGTTCGGTGATAAAGGCATGATCGTTCACGGCTCGCATGGCGGCGGCGGTTGTCATCTCCTGCCGGAAAACTTGATGGAACAACATTCCGGAAAAAATGCCCCTGCCCAAAAGATCCCGCGTGTCAAAGGTCATGCATGGGATTGGGCCAACGCCATTCGCACCGGGACAAAAGCCGGATCAAACTTCGGCTACGGCGGCGCGTTGACTCAGGTCGGGTTGTTGGGATTGATTGCGATTCGATTCCCCGGCCAGACTCTCAACTGGGATGGCGCACTTGGGAAATTCACGAACAACCGTGCTGCGAACGCCTTCATCGTCCCGGAGTATCGCGCCGGCTGGACACTCTGATCTAATCCAAGGAGCATTGCGTTATGAAACCGATTCGCGCGGTGCTCGCGCTTGCATGCGGCCTCGTTGGCCTGACTCAGGCCACGGGCCAAACTGGTGGAGACGGCGTTGACCACGCGCTTCTCATTCAGAAATGGGATGCGCAAAGTCTCGCGCGCGGGGAAAAGCTCTACACGGCAGTCTGCATCACGTGTCACGGCACGCCTGAGAAGGTGGGCACTCTGCCGACGTCACGCGCCTTTTGGAAAGACGCTTTCAAGAATGGCAACGACCCCTTCAGCCTCTATAAAACCATAGGGCAGGGGACGAACCAGATGCCGCCTCAGTTATGGATGACGCCGGAGCAACGCTACGATGTCGTCCAATTCCTGAGGGAATCTTTCCTTAAGAAATACAATCCGGCGCAGTATTTTGCTGTCACTCCGGAGTATCTCGCGAGCCTGCCCAAGGCCACCAATGGCGTGTTCCAGAAGACTGCCGAGATGCTGGATTACGAGCGCGGGCCCAAGTATCTGCGGATGGATTTTGGCCCGGCGATGTTCTGGACGTATCAGGTGGAGACGAACAACTTTGCCTACAAGGGCATTGCCATCCGTGTGGATAAAGGTCCAGGCGGTATTTCCAAAGGTCGCGCGTGGATGATGTTTGATCATGATACCATGCGCTGGGCGGCAGCGTGGACGGGCGACAAGTTCATTGATTGGGTCGGCATCGCGCTGAACGGTTCTCACGAAACTCACGCCAGCATCGTTGGAACAAAATCCTTTGTGAACCCTGTCGGTCCCGGCTGGGCGAATCCGGCTACGGGAAGGTTTGATGACTCTCGCGTGATCGGGGTGGACAAGAAGCCTTATGGCCCGCTGCCTCGGTCGTGGGCGCATTACAAAGGTCTTTATCGCAGCGGAGATGACTGTGTCGTGTCCTACACAGTCGGTGATGCGGAGGTGTTGGAGTCGGCAGGGCTGGAAACAAGCAGCGGTGTCGCGGTCTTCTCTCGCACCTTGGACATCGGTAAGTCGAGTCACGATCTGCTGGCGCGGCTCTCGCTCGAGACGGTTCCGACGTTTCTTGTCGGCCAGAGCGGCGCGAAGATCATTCGGGAGAACGGGATGAACTTGCTGCAGATTCCTGCGTCCAGCACTCCACTAAAAATCAAAGTCATTCTGGGCGATCCGGGCGTAGGAATTGATCCCGGCGTCGTTTATGGATTTGCCGTGAGTTCTCAACCAGCCACGGATCTTCAGTCGCGGATCAAGTTGGCAGCTCCGCATTCGCAGCCGATCCAGACTCAAGGCAGAATGGGGACAAACAATGGCGCGTTTGCTGTGGATGAGATCACCGTGCCGACTGAAGAACAGATGCCGAGCCGTTCGTGGATGCGCCTCGGCGGCTTTGATTTTTTCAAGGATGGAAAGTCCGCCGCGGTTTGCACTTGGAACGGGGATGTGTGGTTGGTTAAAGGGATCAACAAGACTCTGGGCAAGCTGACGTGGCAGCGCATTGCCTCGGGGTTGTTCCAACCGCTCGGGCTCAAGATCGTGAACGATAAAGTTTACGTTGCGTGCCGCGACCAGATCGTCCGCTTGCAGGATTTTAATGGCGATGGCGATGCTGACTTTTTGGAAAATTTTAACAATGACCACCAAGTCACCGAGCACTTCCACGAGTTCGCCGCCGGGTTGCAGACGGATCGTGACGGGAATTTTTATTACGCCAAATGTGCCTGTCACGGCCGCACCGCAGTTGTGCCGCAACATGGTACGGTGCTCAAAGTCAGCCCCGATGGTTTGAAGACGGACATTGTAGCGCATGGCTTCCGCTCGATGAACGGCATGTTTGTGGATGACGACGGAACATGCATCGTCACAGATCAGGAGGGCCATTGGACTCCCAAGAATCGCATCAACTGGGTTCGCCCTGGAAAATTCTACGGCAACATGTGGGCTTACGATCATCCGGAAAGCGGCGCGGATTCGGAGATGGAACAGCCGATTGTTTGGATTGAAAATAAGATCGATAGGTCACCGGGCGAAATGGTGCGTGTTCCAAAGGGCAGTTGGGGTGCGTTGCAAGGGTCGTTGCTGAACATTTCCTACGGCATGGGCCAGATTTTTGTCGTGCCCTATGAAAAAGCAGGAGACTCAATGCAGGGCGGCGTGGTCGCGTTGCCGCTCCCGCTGTTCCCGACGGGCATCATGCGGGGACGGTTTCATCCGAAAGATCGGCAGCTTTACACCTGCGGCCTGTTCGGCTGGGCGGGCAATCGCACCGCGGATGGAGGCTTCTTTCGCGTGCGTGGAACAGGCAAGCCGTCCTATATGCCCATTGAAATCCATGCCAAGACCAATGGTGTGCAGTTGAGATTCACGGACGCATTGGATTCAACCTCGGCGCAAGACGTGAAGAGCTACACGGTCTCGACCTGGGCCATCAAGCGCTCTGCAAAATATGGCTCATCCCAGACAAATAAGAAGACCCTGAACGTGAAGAGCGCCCGTTTGGTGTCAGACCGAAAGACTGTTTTTCTTGAGCTGCCCGAGATCCAGCCGACCCAGTGCATGGAGATCAAGATTTCCATTCGCGGGGCAGATGGCGTGCTCATCGACCGGAAGATTCAAAACACGATTCATTCGTTGTGACGGAATGATCCATCCGAAATAAATATGTATCGTTTCAGAGGGAACAGGAACGTGCTGGGGGTTGTGTTCACAGTGTTGGCCGCAACCATGACAACAGTTGCAGTCGAAGCCTCCAAAGATGTGACAGAGGTTCTCACGGCGGCGGTGAAGGATGATAAACTGACCATTACAGTGGGGAATGCGCTGTTTGGCGATCCAGCGCCAGGGGTATCCAAAAACCTTCACGTCGAATTTCGTTTCGGTGCGGAGAATTTTGTACGCGAGGTTTCGGAGACTAGAAAACTTGAGCTTTCAGCCCCTGCAGGTCAGAAGCTCGTCATTCTCAAAGCAGTCTACGGTCCAGACGGGAGCTCCAGCGCGGTGACGGAGGCCACGCCCGCCTCAGCCATTCAGATCCACAAGGACTTCGCCGTGGAACGAGTTTATTCCGTGCCTCGCTCCAATGGCTCATGGGTTGCCATGTGCTTTGATGACAAGGGGCGGCTCTACGTTTCGGATCAAGGACCTCGGCTCTATCGCTTCACGCCTCCAGCTTTAGGAAGTTTAGCGTCAGGCACTGCGGAATTGGTTTCCGATAAGTGGGGTTTTTCGCAAGGCATGGCGTTCATCAATGGCTCTCTCTATATCGTCCAGCATGGAGACCATTCCGAGAAAAAGTTCCGCCCTGAATCAATCTTGCGCGTGAAGGATACCGATGGCGACGACAAGCTGGATATGGCGGAAAAGCTGTTCGAGTTTCCCCGCGTCACCGGCGATGCGGCGAATTGGTATGAGCACAACGTTCATGCCATCGCGCTCGGGCCGGATGGGAATTCCATCTATGTCGTGAGCGGGGATCGCAACGGGCTTCCATGCAGCAAAGGACGCACGCCAAAACACTGGAATCGCGATAGCTGGGACTTCAAGTTCGAGAAAGAACCTTACTCCGGGGGTTGGGTGATGCGGGCCGATCTTGATGGCAAAAACCCGGAATATGTCTGCATGGGCTTGCGGAATAGTTATGACATCGCCTTCAATCGTCATGGCGATCTCTTCACTTACGATAGCGATCTGGAGCATGACATCGGCATGCCCAACTATCGGCCCACGGCCATCCGTCAGATACTCAGCGGCACGGACAGCGGATGGGGCGGACGGGCAGGGGAGATGCGCTGGAGTTGGAATTCAAAATGGGAGGACATCCAGCCCCCATTGAAAAATATCGGGCCGGGTTCCCCAACGGGCGTCTGTTTCGGCTATGGAGCAAAGTTTCCGGCGCGTTATCAGGAGGCTTTCTTTGCGTGTGATTGGAGTTATGGGCGCATGTTTGTCGTGAGCCTCACTCCCAAGGGAGCGTCATACACTGCCGAGGCGGAGACGTTTCTCAGCGCGCAAGGCCTGCCGATCGCGGACATCGCCGTGTCCCCGAAGGATGGCGCGATGTACTTCCTCATCGGTGGACGCGCCACGCAGTCGGGCATTTACCGTGTCACCTATCAAGGAAACGAAAATACCGCACCAAGCAAACCACAACGATTGGATAAGGCGACCGTCGCAGCGCAAAAATCGCGTCGTGAGCTCGAAGCGTTTCATGGTGGCCCGAATCCTAAGGCGATGACCAAACTCTGGCCGCAGCTGGCGCATGAAGATCGCGCCATTCGCTCCGCAGCAAGGGTCGCACT
>WBXK01000036.1 GCA_008933055.1 Verrucomicrobiota bacterium
CGACGCCCCTCGTAGTGTCTCTCAATGCAAACTCATCCCTGCCTGCTGTGCAACAACTGATCCGCTCCATCACATTCCGCACGGCGACCAACTCGTCTCTCGTAAACCGCACGTTGAGCGTCACGTTGAATGATGGACTTGGATTCAATGGCGTCCAAAGCAAGGCCGTTCGCGTCGGAGCACTCCGCATGACCCAGTATCAGGAAGCGGCGGACAACGGTTACGGCCAATACTTTGGTGCGGCCGACATCGCACTCTCTCAAGTTGGAAATACCACGCCGTGGCCGCTCGGCCGCACGCCTGCACCTCAAGAAGGCCTGTTGATTGATTGGCCGGATGGTGGCACGCCGAACGAATCCCAAGTGTTGCTTCGATTTGACGACTTCGTCGGAACGAACTACTGGCAAGTGCCGAGCAATGCAGTGATCGTTTCTGCTGACCTGCTTGTCTACGTCAACAACACCGGCGACGGCGGCAAATTCTTCCGGATGTTGACCGCGTGGGATGCTACAAACGACACTTGGAGCTCGCTCGGTGACGGTGTGCAGGCTGACGACGTGGAAGCACGTTCAGTCTATGAATCACAACTCGGCGTCGCTGACGGCAGCGGTGCCACCGGAACGGGCATGATTACCATCGGCGTGACGCCGGACGTTCAAGCTTGGGTCAGCGGTGAAACCAACTACGGTTGGGTGATAAAAGGTTGGCCGCTGATGACCGACGGCACAGGATTTACGTCCTCGGAGTTCAGCGATGTGAGCCAGCATCCCCGCCTGCGCGTGAAGTGGCTCGTGCCCGCTTACTCCACGGTGAGTTTCCAACAAGGCATAAACGACTACACCAACACGGTGGACGCAAACCTCTCGCAGCAGAATCCTACGTTGAATCTGTCCACCAATTTGTCCATTGGCAGCGATTACAACGACGCCGGAGCTACAAACACCACGCAAGGTTTGGTCCGCTTCGACAACATCATCGGCAACGGCACGAACCAGATTCCTCCCGGATCACTTATCCATTCCGCCATTCTCGAACTCTCCAGTGTGGGAAGTGACGCGATGGGAGACGGCGGCCAGTTCTTCGCCATGCTCCAAGCGTGGGATGTGAACACCGTAACATGGAACACATTTGGCGGCAACGGTGTTCAAGCCAATGGCATTGAAGCCGCTATCACACCTACGGCACTCGCTGGCAACAGCAGCTTAAACCCTGACGTCCAAGGCACGGTCAACTCCTACGAGGTCACCACTGACTTGCAAGCTTGGGCCAACGGCACTCTGCCAAACAACGGTTGGGTCATTCTCCCGTGGGTCAACGGCAGCAACGGCTGGTTCAGTCGCTCGTCGAAATTCGTAAGCCTTGTTGATCCCCTCAAGCCTCAGATCGAATGTCCCCGACTGCGTGTGTTCTACACAGCTGGTGTGACCGTTGCACCAGCAGTAATCCAAAGCTTGGGTGTTTCGCCAACGCAAGTTCAGGTTCCGTTCACCGGCACTGCTGGCAAAACCTACACCATACTCCGCGCCTCGGCTGTCACTGGTCCGTGGGGTTCGATTGGGACAGCTACAGTGACCGGCGGGGGCACAGCCACGTTCACGGATGCTAGCCCGCTCTCCGCCGGAGCATTCTATCGCGTCGTGTATCCCTAATAAAATCAAAACACCAAAGGCAGGCGCGGGGAAATCCTGCGCCTGCCTGCGGCCTTTAATCCTTTAACGAAAATCTGTTTGCCCAGCGAATACCAATGAAAAGCCCACTAAAATCATCTAGGACATCATCCATGACCCTGACACCTAACAATGACAGCAGCGTTCGTTCTGCCTTCACGTTGATTGAATTATTGGTGGTCATCGCGATCATTGCGATTCTTGCTGCGATGTTATTGCCTGCTCTGGCTAAAGCGAAATGGCAGGCAAAGAAAATCAGCTGCATCAGCGGCCTCAAACAGCTTGGCCTCGGAAGCCTGCTTTACGCGGAAGACCACAAGGGCCATTTCATTCCGGACTCCAAGATTTACTCAGGCTATGCCGCGACAGCTTACTCGGATCGAAACGGTGCAGACGATGACGTGAATCCGTTTTTCTCACTTGGCTACGTTAAATCGTTAAAGAGTTATACGTGCGCCGGAACTTATAACGTGGTGCGCAACGACAAGGATCGCATTCAAACCGTGCCATTCAGCTCGGAAAAATTTAACACTGACTTGGCTAATAACGCTGTCAACATTAGGGCGTTTGGGACAAGCTATGAACTCTTTGGAACATTTAGCACGCTCTTGCCTGATGGTGCCACAGTAGGTGTAAAGAAAACTGAGTCCTCGATTAATTCAAAAGTCATCACACGATTCAAAGACGCTTTGGGGGTTAGACCTGGACCAACGCAGATTGTGGTTTTTTTGGATGCTGACGACACCGCTGGCGACGCCCTTGGAAGCCCAAACAATAACTGGCCTGACCCTCAAGACCCACATGGAGAAACCGGGACTTGCATGACATTCACCGACGGTCACGCTCAGTGGGTAAAGCGCGCTGATTATCTTAAAACATTGAACATGAGTCAGGATGGAAATCAAAAGCAGCCTGGTACTTGAATCAGGCGAAAGCAATTTCATCCTTCTGGTTATGATAAAAAATAAGTTTTTCCTAGGCTTAGTGCTGGCTTGCACAATGACGGCTAGTTCGTTTGCACACGATGTCATCACGCGCTATCGCTCCGTAGTCAATGTGCCGGACATCGCTGGCTACGTAACGTTGAAGTGTGATTTTCATATCCACACGGTTTTCTCAGACGGCAAAGTGTGGCCGACCGTTCGTTCTGAAGAAGCCTGGCGCGAGGGGCTCGACGCCATCGCCATTACTGAACACATCGAGTATCAACCGCACAAGACGGATATGATAAAGAACCACAATCGCTCCTATGAACTCGCGAGCGGTACGGGCGATGATTTGAACCTGATGGTGGTTCACGGCTCGGAAATCACCCGCGACATGCCGCCCGGACATCTCAACGCCATTTTCTTGACTAACTCCACATCGCTCGAAACTCCCAAATGGCAAGACGCAGTCACCGCAGCCCACGATCAAGGCGCGTTTGTTTTCTGGAATCATCCAGGCTGGGACCGCCAACTCTCCAACGGCGTGGTGGCTTGGTATTCCGAACACACAGAACTCGTGAATCAAGGAAAACTAAACGGCATCGAAGTCGTCAACGCACGTGATTACTATCCCGAAGCGCATCGCTGGGCTATCGAGAAAAAACTCACGATGTTCAGCAACTCAGACATCCACGAGCCCATAGGCCACGACTACCACACGCGTCAGGGCGATCATCGTCCGCTCACCTTGGTGTTTGCAAAGGAGCGCAGCCAGGCAGCCATCAAAGAAGCCTTGTTCGCCCGGCGCACTGTCGTTTATTCAGCCAACCGGCTCATTGGCGATGAACAGTTCCTCCGGCCTATATTTGAGAAATCCATTAAGTTCGATCGCCTGTCCGTGACGGTGAAAGGCAAGAAGGCAGTTCTGGTCCAGATTAGCAACAGCTCGGACATTGATTATGAATTGGATCTGGCGAACGCGCCGGAGTCCTGTGACGCACCCCAAAAAATGGTTTTGCTAGGCGGCAAAACGGTTCTTCTCGAACTCAAGTGCGGCGCAAAAGCAAAGAACTCCGTTGTCGCTGGTGCTTTGAAATATCGAGTCACCAACCTGCTTATTGGCCCTGATGAAGCACTCGTAGCCACGCTGCCGATTCAGGTAAATGTCACTCTTGCTGCTGAATAAGGCTTGGGAAGCAGGCCCAGGGATTCAAATCTATTGTCTTAGCTCCTCGGTTTGCTGACCTTGTCTCCATCGTATGAACAAAAAATACGCGCTGCATTGCCTCATCTCTCTTCCGGTTGCCGCCAGCCTGACGCTTGCCACGCTTCATGCCTCCGAACCCATCGCGTGGCCCGGTTTCAAGGAAGACGGCGCAATGCTTCTTCCGAACCAATGGTCGCTGCGGCCAGCGGGCCGCCATGTCGAACTGGGGGATTTCCCCGTCAACATCGCCATATCGCCCGATGGAAAATTCGCCGTCATCCTACATTGCGGTCACGGCCAGCACGAGCTTGTATCGGTGAACCTCGCCACGAAGGAAGTCGCCTCGCGTGTGGATGTCACCGAGGCCTTCTACGGCCTTGCAATCAGCAAGAACGGCACCAAGGTGTATTGCAGCGGCTCAAGCGGTGAGGAACTTTTCAGTTTCGATTTCATGGCCGGCAAACTCACCAACCGCCAAAGCATCGCCTTACGAAATGCCACACAGCGGGGCGTACCTGCTGGCTTGGCGATTGATTTCGATGGCAAAACATTATTCGCCGCCAACGTTTGGGGCGATACAGTCTCTCGCGTCAACCTGAGTGACAAATCCGCCCACGACCTCGCGTTGGTCACTAGAAAAACAAGCGACACAGCGCATGCAGACATCATTGAAGACGACGAGGACACCGCCGCTGCCACCAAGCGCGCCAAGGCCGCAAAGCTCGCCGCAAACACTGATGCCGTTTTCCCCTACGCCTGCGTCATTGATGCGAAGCGCAACAGGCTCTATGTCAGCCAATGGGCCAAGGCGAGCGTTGCCGTTATAGATTTAAAGACGGAGAAGGTCATCGACCGCTGGGTCACGGGTGAGCATCCGTCCGAAATGATCTTGCGCCGCGATGGGAGATTTCTATTCGTCGCCAATGCCAACGATAACACCGTCACTGTCATCGAAACTAAAACAGGCCGCTCAATTGAAACCATATGGGCCACGCTGTTCCCGAACTCACCGCGCGGTGCGACGCCCAACAGCCTTGCACTCTCGCCAGACCAAAAGACTCTCTACGTCGCCAACGCAAACATCAACGCCGTCGGAGTATTCGATGTCGCGTTGCCCGGAAAGACCCGTTCGCTCGGGTTCATTCCAAGCGGCTGGTATCCGACTTCGGTACGCGTCACGCCGGATGGCAAACAATTACTCATCGCCAACGGCAAAGGCAACGTCGCCAAAGCCAACCCGCAAGGCCCGCAACCGGTGAAAGGCAAATCCACCGAGCAATACATTGCCAAGCTGCTGCGCGGGACGTTGAGCATCATTGATCTCCCGCCCGAAAAAGATGCTCCGCAACAACTCGCCGCGTGGACCGCCGAAGTTTTGAAATGCACACCGCTCCGTCCTGACGCGCAGGTGAGCGCGAAACGCCCTGAGGGCAATCCCATTCCAGAGCGCGTCGGCGATCCGAGCCCGATCAAGCATTGCATCTACATCATCAAGGAGAACCGAACCTATGATCAGGTCTTTGGCGATATGCCTGAAGGTAATGGCGACGCCAAGCTCTGTCTGTTCCCCGAAAAGGTGACGCCCAACCACCACAAGCTAGCCCTTGATTTTGTGCTGCTCGATAATTTTTATGTCGAGAGCGAAGTCAGCGCCGACGGCCACGAATGGACCATGGCAGCCTATGCAACAGACTTTGTCGAGAAAACCTGGCCGCTGAATTACGGCCATAAAAAATCCAAGTTCCCATACCCGAGCGAAGGCGTATTCCCGGTGGGCATCCCGGCCAGCGGTTACTTGTGGGATCGCGCTCGGGAAGCGGGCGTCAGTTATCGCAGCTATGGGGAGTTCGTGCAGAATTCCGCCAAGCCCGGCCAACCTTCCACGACGCGCATCAAGTCATTGCAGGGGCATTTTGATCCCTGGTTTTGGGGCTTTGACATGCAATACTCTGACCTCAAACGCGCGGACCGATTCATCAGCGAACTGAAACGATTCGAAGGCGAAGGTGAAATGCCGCGCCTGCAAATCCTCCGGCTGCCAAACGATCACACGCACGGCGTCACTGCGGGTTCGCGCACTCCCACCGCTTACGTGGCTGAGAACGACGCCGCACTCGGCAGGGTCGTTGAAGCAGTGAGTCGCTCGAGGTTCTGGGCATCCACCGCTATCTTTGTTGTCGAAGATGACGCCCAGAATGGACCGGATCATGTGGACGCGCATCGCACGGTGGCGTTGTGCGTGAGTCCGTATTCACGGAAACGCGGCACGGATTCCACCATGTATTCCACATCATCCATGCTGCGGACGATGGAACTCATCCTCGGCCTGCAACCGATGACGCAGTTCGATGCCGCCGCCACGCCGATGTTCAACTCATTCGGCCCAAAGTGGGATGCCGCACCATTTGAAGCGCTGCCGGCAAATGTAGATCTTCAGGAAAAGAACGGCCTAGCCGCATGGGGTTCTGACATCAAATTCAACTTCGCCAAGGAAGACGCCGCCGATGATCTGCTGCTCAACGAAGTCATCTGGCGTTCTGTCAAAGGCAGCAACCAACCGATGCCCGCGCCCGTCCGCGCCGGTTTCGTCCAGACCAAAGCGGATCGCGATGACGACTGAGATTCAGACGAGGTGGCGACGAAAATCTCTTGCCGCGTTCACACTGATCGAACTGCTCGTTGTCATCGCCATCATTGCGATTCTCGCGAGCATGTTGTTGCCCGCGCTGGCGAAGGCGAAGCGCAAGGCGCATCGTACGTCGTGCTTCTCGAATCTACACCAAATCGGCATCGCGACATCAATTTATCTCGATGACAACCGCGACCGCATGCCCGACGTGCCTGACACCGAGTTGCAACTCACGCCGCCAGTGAACGCGAGCGACAAACGTTATGCCTCGATGGGCAGCTTCATGCCGTTGCTCGCAAATGGTCTTGGAAAAACGGATTTGTTCATCAGTCCGCCGGTCGGCTTGATCACGAATGATTGGCGCGGGTGGTTCGCAAGTCCTTGGCGCGAAGCTGGCGTGGACAAACTAGAGCGCGGTTGGGCGAATTACATCAGCGACAAACTCGCCGAGCGCGATCCGACACAGGCGCGCTATCTGCGCGGGCGTTCGCCGTTGAGTGTGGCAATAGCACGCAAGAGTTCGGTGTCCGACGAGGAATGGCTGATGAGCCCGTTCTTCGAGCGGAGTTGGTGGTCAGGTTATCACGGTGCATGGGCGCGCAATGGCAGCGAGCCGACGCCGAAGGGTTGGTCCGCACACCACGGCGGCCGCAACCAGCTTTACCTCGACATGCACGCCGACTGGGTACGGAAAGACATTGATGCCAGCGCCGTGCAGTAAGCTCGCCGGGATTGTGGTCGCAACATTCTTTCGCTATGAAATTATTGAACACGTCAGTTTTCTCGAAACGCCCAGCCAGCCTCGCGCTCGCGCTAACTTTCTTCAGTCTCACGGCATTCGCGCAAACGCCCGTGCCTGTGCGCTCGGCGCAGCAACCCGTCAACGACGCCCTTGTGCGCACGACGGCAGGCCTCGCACCGAATACGAATCTGCTTTTCAACGGCTGGGGACTCACGCCCGCAGGCGAACACGTCCGCATCAGCGATCTGCCGCTGAAAATGGTGGTATCGCTGGACAAGAAGACGTTGCTCACGGCCAGTGGCGGTTTCAGCGACACCGGACTGAGCGTGTTAGATATCGCTACCCGCAAACGCACTCAGTTCCTGCCCCTGCCGCAAATGTGGAACGGGCTTGCGTTTAGTGTCGATGGCAAGCGCGTGTTTGTCGGAGGTGGCGACTCCGGGCAGATTTACCAGTTCATTTACTCAGCTGGAAAGGTTGCAGCGACAGAGACCGTTAAACCCGCGCCGGAGGAAACGTTGGTTTTTCTCGCGGGCATTGCGGTGCATCCAACCACTGGCAAGGTTTATGTCTGCAACGAGGCGAATCATGAGATCTGGGTGTTGAATGCTCAAACACTTATGCGTGAGGCAGCTGTCACCGTCGGCGAGCATCCGCATTCGTGCGCATTCGGAGCAGACGGACGGCATCTCTATGTGAGCAACTGGGGCGGGCGCAGTGTGAGCGTAGTGGATACGCTGAAGAATCGTCGCGTGCGCGACATCGCTGTGGGCATCCGCCCCAATGACCTAACGGTGTCCAAGGATGGCCGATTGTTCGTGGCGTGCAGCGGTGACAATACGGTTCATGTGATCCAGACAAAAACGCTGGAAGATTACGCTCCGGAAGCCAGTCCGGCACGCCGTTTGCCCGAGAACACGCGGGAAATCATTTCCACCTCGCTTTACCCGCAGTCCCCGGAAGGGAGCACACCCAACGCGGTCGCGGTTTCGCCGGATGGCAAAACGCTCTTCGTTGCGAATGCCGACAACAACAGCGTGCTGGTGGTGGACATTTCCAATGCCTTGTTCGAAGACGCCCAGCGAAATGGCGAGTCCGTCTCGGTGGTGAACGGTTTCATCCCGGTGGGCTGGTATCCATCGGCGGTGTGTGTCAGCCCAGACAGCCAGACATTGTTCGTGGGCAACGGCAAAGGCCTTGCGTCGCGTCCAAACTTTCCTTCTACCGACGAAACGTTCGTCAAAAAGAAGAACCGCAACATCTCGCCCCCCTTCGACTACATTCCTCGCACGTTGGAGGGATCGGTTTCCTTCATAGCGCGCCCGGATACCAAGCAGATGGTCGCTTACACTGAGCAGGTTCGGCGCAATTCACCTTACACGCCCGAAGCGCTGCATCGCGCGCCAATCCGCAGCGCGAGCGTGATTCCCGATCAGGTCGGCCAGCCGTGCCCGATCAAATATGTACTCTATATCATCAAGGAAAACCGCACTTACGACCAGGTCTTCGGGGACATGACGAACGCCTTCGGTCAGCCGATCGGCAACGGCGATCCTTCAGTCACGATTTATGGGGAAAACGTAACCCCCAACCATCATCAGCTAGCGCGCGAGTATGTGCTCTTGGACAATTTGTATTGTAATAGCGAGGTTAGCGTGGATGGTCACAGTTGGTGCGACGCCGCCATGGCGACCGATTTCAACCAGCGCTCGTGGATCATCTCGTATTCCAAGCACGGCAAGCTGCCGGGCAACGCGGAACTGGAGACACCTTCCGCAGGTTACCTCTGGGATTTGTGCAAGCGCCACGGGGTGACCTACAAAACTTACGGTGAAGGCTCGAAGAAAGTTCCGTCTGTCAATCGCGGGCGTTGGACCGGTGCGCGGGATATGGACAAGGTGAAATGGTGGATCGCCGATTTGCAGGAGGCAGAGAAGACCGGGAAGCTCCCGCAGTTCATGATCATGTCGCTTGGCGAAGATCACACCAAAGGCACAACCCCCGACGCATTCAAGCCCGATGCGTGCGTGGGAAGCAACGACCTCGGGCTCGGTCGTCTTGTCGCCGCCGCGTCGAAGAGCAAATTCTGGAAGGAGATGGCCATATTCGTCATCGAGGATGACGCACAGAACGGACCCGACCATGTGGACGCGCATCGCACGGTGGGTTTGGTCATCAGTCCGTATTGCAAGCGCGGCGTCGTGGACAGCACGCTATACTCAACCGCCAGCATGGTACGCACCATGGAATTGATTCTGGGCCTACCTCCTCTGACGCAATACGATGCAGGCGCGACGCCGATGTTCAATTGTTTCGGCAAAAGATTGCAGACCTCTGTGTATGAACCGCTCATGCCACAAGTGGAGCTAACCGCCAAGAACACAGTTAAATCACCGGGCTCCAAAGAATCCGCCAAGATGAATTTTCGTGATTACGATCGCGCCCCGGAAGATGCGTTGAACCGAATCTTGTGGGCGGAGGCCAAAGGGCCGGATGTCCCCTATCCAGCGCCAATTCATCGCGCGGTGTTCACCGCGCCCGTTGACCCCGAGAAACCGTGAGTGCCGCCATGCTCTTGAAATTGCCGCTCCTGCCAAGTCGAAATGGATTAGTTTCACGGCTTTGCCTTATCGGATGGATGTCGTTCGTCTCCTCGACCGTTGGGGCGAAGTCACCCCTCATCATCGCACATCGCGGCGCGAGTGGTTATCTGCCGGAACACACGCTTGCGGCCAAGGCAGCGGCACATGCCATGGGTGCGGATTTTTTGGAACAAGATTTGGTGCTCAGCAAAGACAACGTAGCCGTGGTGTTGCACGACATCTACTTGGATACCATCACGGATGTAGCATCGAAATTCCCCGACCGGAAGCGCACTGATGGACGCTACTACGCACTAGATTTTACCCTCGCAGAACTCAAGCAACTCACGGTCAGCGAGCGCTTCAATCCCAAAACCGGCCTTGCGGTTTTTTCAAATCGCTTTCCCGTTAGGCAGGGAGCATTTCAGATTACTACGTTTGAGGAGGAGTTGCAATTGATCCAGGGATTGAATCGCAGCACTGGCAAGCAAGTGGGGATTTATCCCGAGATCAAAGCGCCCGCCTGGCATCGGCGAGAAGGTCGCGACCTCAGCAAGGTTGTGCTGGCGGTGCTGGATCGCTATGGCTATCGCACCAAGAACGATGCGGTGTATCTGCAATGTTTTGAATTTGCCGAAACAAGACGTCTTCGCAACGAACTCGGCTACGCCGGCCGGTTGCTTCAACTTCTAGGCAGTGGTGCAAATAATGATGATTTACGCAGTCCGTCGGGGCTGCAAAAGATTGCTCAAGTGGCGGACGGAATCGGCCCAGCGCTTTCTGACTTGGCCGTCGGTCAAACCAATGGAGCTTATCAGGTCACAGATCTAGTGGCGCGCGCCCACGCTTTGAAGCTCGCGGTTCATCCTTACACGGTGCGCGCGGATGACCTGCCTAAATACGCCCGCTCGCTTGATGACCTACATCGCATCCTGCTCGTTGAAGCCAAGGTGGATGGCGTGTTCACGGATTTTCCCGACCGAACGGCAGCGTTTGTCCGGGCAATGGCCACGAATGTCAGCCAGCACCCGACATTGCCACTTTTGCTGGCTCATGCGCACAATGACTACCAACATGCGCGTCCGTTGCTTGACGCGCTGGACGCAGGCTTTTGCAGTGTCGAAGCGGACATCTGGTTGATGGATGGGCAATTGCTCGTGGCACATGATCGCAAGGATGTGACGCCAGAACGCACTCTGCAGTCGCTTTATCTTGAACCGTTGCGGGAGCGAATTCGCGCCAATGGAGGGCGGGTGTTTCGGGAAGTGCCAACGGTAACGCTGATGATTGATGTCAAATCCAAGGCCGCCACGACGTATGCTGTCTTGCGCGAAGTCCTCGCAAATTATCGCGACGTGCTGACCGAGTTCACGGGCACGAACACGACGCCGCGGGCTTTGACTGCTATCCTATCGGGCAACCGTCCGTTTGAAATAGTTGCGACTGAATCCGTGCGATACGTCGCGCTGGATGGCCGCCTGGCGGATCTTGATACCAAGGTCTCGCCGCACCTGTTTCCGTTGATCAGCGACAACTGGCAGCAACAGTTTAACTGGCGTGGCCGGGGTTCGTTTCCCGAACACGAGCGGATCAAGTTGCAGCAATTAGTAAAACGCGCGCACGAGCAGGGCTGTCGCGTCCGCTTCTGGGGCGTGCCAGATGAACCTGCTGGCTGGCACGAGTTGAATTCCGCCGGTGTAGACGTCATCGGCACGGATGATTTATCTGGATTGGCAAAGTTCCTCACAAGCACTGAGTGAGGTGTGGCATAGCGCCCACAAGCTTCGTCACTTCATTGTAACTAGGGTTTCACGTAGCGACTCGATACGTTTCCGTGTGATTCGATCCGGAAATTTATTGCTCCTGATTTTACTCTCGCTGCCAGGAATTCTCACGGCGGGCGGAACTGAAAACACATTCCTTTTCCACGAGGATTTCCAAAAGCCGCTTGGCTCGAAGTGGCAACACGTCAAATTCCACGAACCGACAGATTATCGCACCGTGGCTGATGGGTCCAACGCATGTCTCATGGCCTTCGCCAAAGGTCATTGCTCGGCTTACGCTACCAAGGTCAACATCCCGTCCCAACCCGACATCACTTGTTCGTGGCGATGGAAGATTGATCAATGTCCGCAGGGTGGTTCGGATGACAACATCGCCACGTTCGACCACACGGCCAGGGTATTAATCGTGTTCGACACATGGATTGGGACGCCGCGTTCGATTAATTATGTCTGGGCAAACACCACGCAGAAAAACGGGACATTTGATCATCCATTCTCGGGCCGGACAAAATTCATCGCCGTCCAGACAGGCAACAAGAACGCGGGCGGTTGGGTGACAGAACAGCGGGATGTGCAGAAAGATTGGTCACTGTTGTTCGGCGACGAGCCAATGCCCAAGATCGTGGCAGTGGGTGTTTTCACCGATTCTCACAGTACCAAACAGCCGGTGAAAGCGTGGTATCGTGACTTGGTGATCGCTAAGCTGCCACCCAAGCCTTGATGCGTTTCTGGTCGTTAGTTCAGAGGCTATCCCACAAGCGAAAAATCGTGCTCCATTAAATGTGCGGCCGGAGTTTTACCAATGATTCGTGCTGGGCGAATGAGACCAACTCCATTTGATAAACGGTAGAACTTCCGACAACCCCTGACCCGACCTTTCGCCACCCTCTCCCCATCCGATGGGTTGAGGGACGGGGTGCGGGAACTTCGATGATTCGACCGATCTTTTGAGGCAGTGGGTATGACTGAAGTTTTATTCAGAACAAAGCAAAGCAGTCACTGGCATCGAAGGCACATTTGCACTTTGGCTGGGCATGTGGAATGCTCTTCCATGGGAATGACTGCTGAAAAAATACTATTGGCCGCGATGGTCGCAGTGGTATCGGTTTTTGCCATTGCCACACTCTGCCGAGAGCTCCTGCCATCACTCCGCGAACTCGCAAACCGGACACAACAACTCACGCAAACAGGGGATAGCTCCTTGAGTTCTCGCTCGATGACGTGGCTTGCCGCCACAGCCTTCGTGGGTGCGTTGTTAATCTGCTTTGTGCTTGTCTAGAGTGAATTGGCCTTTGACTGCTGGTCGGTGACGTGAATTACTCTCCTGCTGACGGATTGACCAAAGTCGTGACACTCCGTGGCAAATTGTCCCAAATATTGCAGGCTTCCAAATCAGCCAGATATCAAGCATCAATTCCGCACCGCCCGAAACATCCCAAACATCCGCTCCAGCATCCAAGGAGTTCCATTGGGTTCGGCAACACGTCGAGTAAAAGTAGGGACGGCTCGACGCTGAAGTTGCGGTTTAACATCATCCGCGGGGCAACGGATACGGTCTGCTACTTTCTTCATTGGATAACTTTTGAGCAGATAATCCGACGCACCTTCGCTCAAGGCCCTTTCACGCCGTTCTGAATCGAAACAGGTGGTGAACATCATTACGCGGGTTGAGGGGGTAAGCGCTTTGATCGGGCTCACGGCATCCAGACCATTGTGATCACCCATCTGAACATCCAATAGGATGACATCCGGTCCGGGTTCGCTGGCCAACGTGCTCAACAATTCGTCAGGACCGGAAAAATGGCGGGAGCATTGGATGCCGCCCTCGCGTTCTAGGAGTTCCCCAACAAGAGTCCGCAAGCGGTCGCTATCGTCAACAAGCCAGACGTTGACCTTTGGCACAATTGATTCGTGTGTCCCGTCTATCGTTTGGGTGGATAAAGATGGTGCTTTAAGCATATTCAAGAGGTTCGAGTTCATTGATTCAAATTGTCGCTGGCAATTGACGGGGCCCTCCCCTGACAGCACTTATTTAAACTGAGTCGCGTGAAGAACCGCTTTCAAACAAGTGACAAATCAGGAACGATTCCTCTTTGCGAATTCAAGCTTACTGCGCGACTTTGATCCGAAAGTATCTCTGCCCGCTCGCCGGTGCGCCGCCGGTCCACGTGAAGTCGTCTATGAAGGTTTGCGTTGAAGCTGTGCCTGTGGTCGCCGCATCCATCTCGTTTGCGAGCGGACGGACGATGTCGGTGAAAACGTTGTTGAATCCCGCGCCGTTGCCATCGCTGTATTGCACGCGGTAACGCACGCCGCCGATGCTTGCCCAGGTGATCGTGGTGTGACCGTTCGCGGCGCGGACTTCGCTTGTGATCTTCATGACGGACGCGGCATTGGTCGGGCTCGTGTTGGATTGATATTCTTCGAGATTATTTTTTCCGTCGCCGTCGTTGTCAGCGAGTGGATTGGTGACGCCATTGAGTGCTTCCCAAAAATCCGGCAAGCCGTTCGCGTTGGTGTCAGAGGGGGATACGATGGTGAGATTCATCGATGCAACACCGCTCGTGAGAAATCCATCCGTGGCGCTGTATGTAAAGCGATCTGTGCCGCGATAGCCGTAAATAGGAACATAACGGACCGTGCCCGCCGACGCGTTGAACGACTGCAACAGGCCGTGCGTCGGCAGCGTATTCGTCAGGAACGTGAGCGCGTCGCCATTCGCGTCCCCGACGGTGAGCACGAGATTGGTCGCAAAATCGCCGACGATGCTGCGGCTTTGATTTGTGGCCACCGGAGAGACGTTCGCGGTGTTGAAACGCCAAGTTGCGCTCGTCGCCGTGTTGCCGAAGTCATCCTTCACGACCACATACCATTCGTAATTCAGCCCGTTCGTCAGCCCGTGCCAGACGCAGCTTACGGTGTTGCTCGACGAAACGATGTTCGTGGCGATCGGTTGAAATGGTGCTGGTGCTGCGCCGGAGATGTTCATGTCGTAAGGAAGCGTGAACTGGCTGTCGGCATCGGTCTCGTATTTGTCGAGCCACGGCGAATAGGTGAACGCGCGGATCAAGTTATTGCTCGGCGAAAACGTGTAGTAACGCATCCAGCCATCGCCGCCGTTCGTGCGGCTCTGATAATCCGTGAGAATAGAATAGACCGTTTGGTTTTGAAAAACATCCGTGCGCTGACCTTCGCCCCCGATGTGGCCGCAGACCATGAGAAACAAATTCGCATTCGTCTTGAGCACGTTATAAATAGCCAGCCCCTGTGCGCTGAATGTGGCGTTGAAGCCGGTGTTCACAATCCAGTGGCTCGTGATGATGGCGCGATGGTTCGGATACATTTTCAGCAAATTATCGGCCCACGCGAGCACGGCAGCAGAAGGCGTCGTGTCGTATTCCATGTGGATGATGATGAAATCCATCCCGCCCGCACTGAAGAACTGAAAGCTGTTGTTATTGTTCGTCCCGTAATGCCCTCCGTAGTAATCGTAGCCGATGAAATGATTCACGCCGAAGAACTGGTTGAAGAAACTCGAATCACCCGCGTCGCCGGTTCCGATAGGCGTCTGGTCATGATTTCCGACACCCATGCCGTAGGGAATTCCGTTGGTCAGCAGCGTTGTGATGGGATTCTCCAGCCGATACATCGCGTTTGTGGCGTTGCGCCATTCGATGTTATTGCCGCCGTTCTGCCCGTTCTGCGTGATGTCACCGAGATGCGAGACGAACGCCAGATTCAAATTAGTGCGATGCGAAATGAGCCAGTCAGTCTGCGCCGTGAACATCGCGGGCACGCCCCCGTGCAATGTGCCGGAATAAAACTGCGTGTCGGGCAAAACTGAGATCGTGAAATCTTTGTTCGTGTTTTGTGAGAGCGGCAATGGACGGCCATAAAACGTGACGCTCAAATTCCCGGAAACCGGATTTGGAACACTGGCTTTCAACGTGGGTGAACTGCCAAGCCCAGTCGCCTCATCCGCTGGAGAAATCTGCGTCGCCGCGATTGACGGAATGAAAACCAACGACGCCACCGGATCAGCACCGCCGCCGGGCGTCTGCAAATTCAATGGAAGATTCGGCAGATCGCGCGATTGAATCAGCCAGCCATCGCCGTCAGCTTCGTAGCTGAGGATGTTATCGGAGTTTTGCGCACCACCGCCTTCGGGCGAAAGGATTAGCACCCCGCTGTTCGGATGCTGGCTGGGGATTGTCAAGCGCCACACGCCTTCGCTCGTATTTGTGATGGCAAACTTCGGCGACGAGCCGTTGAACATCAGGATTGCGCCATCTCCCCGAAATTTCCCTGAGATGATGGAGTTGTTCGTGCGCGGCACATAAACAAACGCGACCGGGTCTTGCTCGGAGCTGGTACTATCCGTGCCGTTGTCCTTCACCCAGACTGACCAAGTGCCGTTGGCGGAATTAGCCTGCGACGTTGCGAAGTTGTCCTCGTTCTTGCCGTGGCTCACGAGCAGGATGCCGTTGGTGCGCGAATCAATTCCGAAGCTGGTGAGATTGACAACGAACCTCCCGCCTCCCAACTCGACGAAATGAGTGCCTGGCACAATCCCCGGCGATCCTGTGAACAAATCGTTCACGCCCCCGTTTGTCGCCCCGGAATTGCGTGCCAGACCACCGAGCCACTTGTCGTAAGGAAAAAAGGCGGCGGAGGCGTTGATGTTGTATTCGCCGCCGGAGGGTGCGTTGAAAATGGAAATGAAGTAGCCACCTGCGTTGCCGCCAGTTCGAGTGTAATCAATGGTGCTGGTACAATAATTTGTTCCGGGATTGGAGACTTCGCGGTTATCGCGCCCGTTTTGTGCTATCGTTGAAATCACCACGCCAGTCGTGACATCGTCGGAATACTCATTACCGATTTGTAGATTGTAATCCGCTCGATTCGAGTCGCCGCGAATGTTCATGCCGTTGATCGCGACTGTTTCCGTCAGCTCCACCGAATCCACCGTATTGTTCGTATCTACTTGCACGATGCTGATGTTGGCCGCGGCGATGCCGTTTTGCGCCGTTGCGATTGAAGTTGAAATCACTAACAGAAACCCGGCTACGGTGAGGGCAAAAGTTCGAAAGATCATGATTTGGAAACTGTGCGGGCGTTAATTTGGACTCGAGCAATGCCTTCGCGCGCGCGCTGTTCGAGTTGCCGGGTCAGATCAAGACCGCGACGGATGGCCGGATATTTTTCGATTCCGGCAATCACTTGCTGAAACGTTTCTGTTGCTTCCTTAGCGCGTCCGGCTTGCTCTAACACTTCTGCACGCAACGTCAGCCATGGCTCTTTCACAGGATACTGGTTCACAAAAACAGCCACGCGTTTGAGCGCAGAATCAAACGCGCCGCGCTTACGGTCGTAATCCACGGCAGCAAGCTGCAATGCCGAGAATGTTGGTGAGTTCGTGATCGCCTCATCCAGCCCGTGCGCTGCGTCGTCGAATTTTCCCAGCAAGGCCTGTTGCCTCGCACGTTCCAAAAATAAGTCCGGCCCGGGCGCTAAGCACCTGGGTATGCCGTTGTTGTAATCAACGACGGAAGCCTCGGCGTGACCGAGCAGCGCATGACATCGTGCGCGAATGATCAGCGCCTCCCCGTGATTTGGGTTGGTTTGGAGGAAGGGTTGAATCTCCTCGTACGACTCCGCCGCGCGGCGGGCATCACACAACACACGAGCGCGATCCAGATTCAAGCCGGCGGTGTTTGTTTGGAGACGCTCTGCGGTCGCAATGTCGGCCAGCGCGGCATCGAATTGCGCATGCCGCCGGAAAAGATCAGCCCGCTTCAAAAACAGGGCCGGCGAATCGTCGTGCTCACTCAGTTGTTGGGTGAGGCTGGTGATTTGTTCCATTAAATCTGGATGGGCGGAGCATGGTAAATTGGAAAGCCAGAGAGCCAGGATTGAACAGGCACACTTCAGACGGCAAAGGAGTGACGAAGCCATAAATATTCGAAATATTAGAAAGGCAGACGCACGTAAGGTTCGAGCACGTTGCGAAACGCCTCTAGGTCGGGTGTTTCCATATCGACTATTTTCCCCATGTCGTCATAACGTCGACACCTCACTGCAGCTTCGTAGTGAGGATGTTTCTCAAACTCCCGTCCCTCATCATCCGTCATCGGGCCGCCTTGGAGTTCGAGGCTGCGTCGAGACGCCTCTGTCAGGCCTCTAAAATATTCTGGTTCACGCCAGCACAGATAACGTTTGGCCGTGACATGCAAACGCACCGGCTCGACGACTTCAGGAGTGAAGAATCTGGAAAGCTTGTTCGCGCCGACATTCTCATGCAAGGCATCCACACCACGTGCCGCGATGTCTTCGCCGAGTTCGTGACAGAGATGCCCGTAATCGTGAAGCAAACAAGCCGCGACGATGTGTGGTGCTTCCCCCGCGCGTTCGGCGAAAGTGGCACATTGCAGTGCGTGCTGCAATTCCGTCACAGCCTCCCCATACATTTTGTGGCCACGCTCGCGAAAGACCAAAAAAATATCATCAATGATTTGAGACCTACTCATGCCAGATCAGAATGAGCAGTCGGGGCTAGACAAACAAACGACCTTCTTGTGACATTAGAAACAATATGGTGACGAGAGTGAAAACATCTCTGCAAACATGGGAAGTTTGAGGCAATTACTGATCTGCTTCCCATTTATGGTGGCGCGGTTGAAGTTCTTCGTCACTTGAAGTCAGATTGCCTTTTGAACCTCGCATGCCCAGACCCTCAAAGCTAGCTCGGGTTGCTCGGTGATTAATTTGTTCGCGCTGCACCGCTCTCCGGATGGCAGGTGCCGCCCCCACCAGCTCGCAACTCGTGTGCTCAATTGGCTAGGCCGGCACGGACCGCTCAACGGGCATGGCGACGCGTCTATTTGTTCACGATCACCGCCGCGTTCGCGCAGGACGCGTCATCAGGCTCAAACAATTTTGTTCCAATCCACCGTTGCGGTATCGCCATGCCTCACAGGGCGGGCCAAGCATCCATGTCAGCCGCTATCGCGGATAACCTTGTTGAATCTCGCTTCGCGACTCGGCAAATAGAAAAGCTCGCTGACTTGCGTCAACGAGCCGTTGCAAAATTCTAATCCGGGAATTATCGAAACAAA
>WBXK01000037.1 GCA_008933055.1 Verrucomicrobiota bacterium
ACGGACTTTTCGCGTTAGGTCGTCAGCGCGGCGTCCCAGTCTTTCCACACCGGCTCGTAGCCGAGGCTTTGGATCAGCTTCGCTACCTCTTCGGGTGAGCGGTCGTCTGCGATGTTGAATTGGCCCGTGGCAGTCGTGTTCTTTGTCTGCTGGGGCGAGGCTACTGATGAGCCATCCTGGGAGGACTCTCGGCCCACCGCCCATTCGCTCGAACCCGCTTCGATGATTCTGCCGCGCACTGTTTGATGGATGTTTTCTTTGCCTGCACCCGTGTAGCCGCCAGGTTCAGTGTGACTGCCGGCACTGATGAGCGTGATGCCGAGCGGAAAAAGTCCATCGCGCAACTTCGCAGGCTCGCGCGTGGAGAGAACAAGGCCGACGTCCGGGAACATCAGGCGGAACGCACAGACGAGTTGCACCAATTCGCGGTCACTCAGATGCGTGAGCGGCTCGAACTCGCCAGCGCACGGACGGAGGCGTGGCAAGGAGAGGGTGACTTGCGCTTTCCAACAATTCTTCAGCAGATAGTCCGCATGAGCCGCCACGCTCAATGCTTCGTAACGCCAATCCGCCAAACCAAACAGCGCTCCGATGCCCAGCCGACGAAAACCTGCGTCGTAAGCGCGCTCGGGCGTTTCGAGCCGCCAATCGAAGTTTTTCTTGGGCCCAGCGGTGTGCATGTCGTCGTAGATCGCACGGTCGTAAGTTTCCTGATAAACCACCAAGCCGTCCGCCCCCGCCGCCACCATCGGACGATACTCCTCCGTTTCCATCGGCCCGACTTCAAGCGACACGCTGGGAATCTCCTCGTGCAACGCGGCGACGCATTCCGCCATGTAACCGTTGGAGACAAACTTGGGATGCTCGCCCGCCACGAGGAGGATGTTGCGGAAGCCTTGTGCCGCCAATGCGCGCGCTTCTCGACGAACTTCCTCCACAGAAAGCGTCACACGAAGAATCGCGTTGTCGCGTGAGAAGCCGCAATACTTGCAGTTGTTGATGCACTCGTTGGAAAGGTAAAGCGGCGCGAACAGCCGGATGACTTTGCCGAAGCGTTGCTGGGTGACCTGTTGCGAGCGGCGGCTGAGAGGCTCGAGCAATCCGGCTGCGGCTGGAGAGATGAGTGCGGCGAAATCGGCCAGCGAGAGTTTATCTTTAGTCAACAACTGGCGAGCGGCGGTGCTGCTCGTTTCGAGCGAACGCTTCACGAGTACATCGAGCGGCAGGGAATTGAATTCGGTGACAAAACTCACGCGACCAGATTAACAAGGCAAGCTTTGAAGTCGAGTTGTCGGTTGATTGCCACGATGGATAAGACTCACAATTTTCTTTTTCACAATCTCTGCCCGATTCATCCTGACTGCGTGAAACTTTCATCGTTGGAAATCCAACGCGCCGTGCGCACTGCGCTGGCCGAAGATGTCGGCAGCGGCGACGTGACCTCGCTTTCGACCATTCCTGCTTCCGCGCAGTTCTCCGTTGTCATGCGTGCTCGTGAGCCGATGGTCGTGGCGGGGATTGCTTTTGCCGAGTCGGCCTTCCGCCAGCTTTCGCGCGATTTGAAAATAAAGCTCCTTGTCGTGGATGGTCAGCAGTTGAAGGCGGGCGCAACGATTCTCCGGGTGGCAGGTTCGGCGCGGGCGATCCTTTCTGCCGAGCGTGTTGCGTTGAATTTTGTCCAACGCCTCTCTGGCGTGGCGACGCTGACGAGTCATTACGTGACCGAGGTGCGCGGAACACGCGCAAAGATTCTCGACACACGCAAGACCACGCCGGGCTGGCGGCGATTTGAGAAATACGCCGTCACCTGCGGTGGTGGACGCAATCATCGTGTTGGATTGTTCGACAGGGTGTTGATCAAGGACAACCATCTCGCGGCGTTGCGGGATGCCAAGCCGAATGCCGTGGCTGCTGCCGTGCTGAGCGCGCGCAAGAAGTTTCCGAAGCTCAAAGTTGAGGTGGAAGCCGATACGCTCGCGCAAGTGAAGCAAGCTGTGGAAGCACGGGCAGACATCGTCATGCTAGACAACATGAGCCTTAGCGAGCTGCGCAACGCTGTGAAGCTGGTAAGGACAAGATCAGAAACGGAGGCCAGCGGCGGGGTGACTTTGAAAACCGTACGCGCTATCGCGAAGACAGGAGTGAATTTTATCTCCGTAGGTGCTATCACTCACTCTGCGAGAGCAGTGGACGTGGGCTTGGACTTTTTGGACTGATCACTTCGACAGAATCAATCCCCCGGCACCGGCCACGGCGACAACGCTGCCGAGCAACGAATGCATCGTCGGCCTCTCTCCTTCAAATATCCGGGCCAGCGGAATCACCGCGAGCGGAGTCATGGCCACAATTGCTAGCACGACGCCTGTGGGGTTATTACGGAGTGCCCACTGCATACAACTCACGCCGAAGGTCGGCCCAGCAAGCGCGTTGCAAACCACCCAAGGCCAAACACGCTTTTTCTCGTGTGCATCTTTGGTGAAACCACTTTCTCCCGCAGCGTGCGCAAGCGTGCGCGATTTTTGCCAACGAACGATGGCGAGAAAAACTCCCGCCACGAGAACGCCACCGATGATGCGTTGGAATGCAGCGTTCGCTCCATCAATCGTCTCGTGCGCTACCGCTGTGGCAGCAAAGGCGCGACGACTGAACACCGCGCCTAGCGCACCACCCAAACCAGACAACACGCCAAACAGCGCGCCGACTCGCCACTCGCGCACATCACGTTTCACAGATTCATGCGGAGCGAGAGCGAGAGCCACGCCGCCGATAATCACGCTGATGCAGAGGATTTGCAGCCATGAGAGCTGAGTGCCGAGCCAGACGCGTTCGACGATGACGGCGAAGGGCGCGGCCAGACATTGCGTGAACAACATTGCCAGCCGCGAGCCGAGTCGTGGCAACGCCTGATACAGCGCGACGTCGCCGACCCCAAATCCCATCAGACCGCTCACGAAGAAAAACGCGAAACCAGAACCGCCAAAGCCGATGCCGAAACCAAAAGACCAGACGCCCAGGAGAATCGTGGCGATCACGAGCCGCCAGAAATTCGCGCTCGCGCCGCCGATGAGCTTTGTGGCGCGATGCCCGCATGTGATCGAGGTCGCGAACAGAATGCTGGCTGCGAGCGACGCAATCATGTCGCTTTTTTCCTCGCTAGGTCGACCGCGCGCCAGAGATACCATGCCGCTGCGCTTCGATAAGGCCGCCAGCGTTCGCCGTATGCGAGCAGCTCTTTCGGTAGCGGAAATTCTTTCAATCCATGGATGAGCGCAAATCCATTGCGCACCCCGTAATCCGTTACAGGCAAAACGTCTGGCCTGCCAAGCGTGAACATGAGCAGCATCTCCACCGTCCACGGGCCAACTCCGCGAATGGCGGTAAGTCGCTCTACGATCTCCGCGTCCGAAAGTTTGGCGATAGCGCGACGATCCGGGACAACGCCAGCGAGCGTCTTGGTGGCGATATCTTTGATCGCGGCGGCCTTGGCGCCGGACAATCCTGCGCTGCGCAGCTGTTCGTCGCTAGCCCGAACGATCTGTTGAGGCGTTGGAAACTTTGTTTCGGGAAACAGGGCCAGGAAGCGGTTGAAGATCGTCTCAGCGGCATTGCCATTGAGTTGTTGAAAGGCAACAGAGCGGACAAGTGCTTGCCAGGGTTGTACTCCACGACGTGGTTTAAGTGAACACGCACCTACTTGTTTGATTAATGCTGCGAGCTTTTTGTCAGCACGCAACAGATGTTCGGCAGCGCAATTGTTCACGCTACAGGCAAGGTTTCGGGAGGAGTTAAACTCGGTGCGCTATTGAGCGTCTTCACGGTTTCTACGCGGATGATTTGCCACTTACCGTCGACTTCCTTCATCGTGAATTTCATTTCCTGAACGAGCAGGTGTCGGTCGCCGTCGCCCGCGACATTCACAGTGAGTTCGACGATGGCGCTCTTTTGATCCGCGCCAATCGTGATGACAGGATCAAGAATCTTCACGTCTAGCGAGCGGTAAGTGGTGCGGATGGTCAACATGACGCGCGCAATCTCAGAGCGTTCTATAGAATCCGGAAACAAGGCGTGCGGCTCCATGTTCAACGCTACCTCGCGTCCGAAGAACTCGGAGAATTCATTGGCGCGTAGTCCCGCTGCGATGTTGCCCTCTCGGTTTTCCAACGTCGCAGTCTTTGCCAGCGCGATGAGCTGACGACGGACAGCGTCCTGCGGAGTGGGATGCAGATAAATCCAAACCCAGACCAAAAGACCGCTGGTTATGGCGAGGAGACTGAGTCGGATCGCGAGTTTCATAACATGACTTTGCCGAGGATGCGCTCGCGTTTCGCACCGCCTTTATCATGAAGTTGATATGGCATCGAACGGTTGTCCCCCACTACGTAATACTCGTCCGCGCGCATGGTGCTGTGATTAGGCTTCACGTTCCAATCGCACGGGTTCTTTAGATAAGGTTCTTCGAGATATCTTCCGTCAATCAGAACGCGTCCATTTACGAACTCGATCGTTTCACCAGGCAACGCGACGACGCGCTTCATCAGCATCATGCTGGTGCCAGAGTAACGCACGGCCACGATGTCTCCCCGCTGAGGATCGGCGTTCCGATAAGCGAGGCGATTGATGAGGTTGACAGAATTGTCTTTGTAGGTTGGCAACATGCTCGGGCCGTCCACGCGAACCGGGAGCAATACATACTTGAACAAGATGGTGCAGACGACGACGAGAACGGCCACGCGGATGAGCGTGACTTTGGGGTTGCGACCGATGGCGATGGTTCGCAACCAGGAATGTTTCTCCTGATGGACGGATTCGTTCTGCATTCGTGACGCAACCTTTGGATCGCGCGTCCTTAAGAAAGTTTTGGCACAGACCGGGGCACACGCAAGAGCAGAGTGGTCATTCCACTTTTTTACAGGTGAGCCGGAATTTTCCCGAACCTTCGGGCAGCAAAGTGGGAACAGGCTCGGTCATCACGGTGGATTGGAGCAAGGATTCTAGGCGTGCAATGACGGAACTCAGCCCATTCACACCGCCGTTCGGCTCCGGCACGTAGCGGAGGTGGAAGTTTCCTTCGCGCATCTCTCGCAATTGATAATGTGCGATGCCGCTCGCACCGACGAAGCATTGATCCACTTGCCACGTCGTCACAAGATTTCCGCTGGCGGATGTGAGTGCGTCGCGGATACGGCCGTGCACCAAATAGTCCGTTCCGTAAGCTTGCTCTCTTCGCTGTGAGAGATCGCCGATGCGATAACGAAGTAACGGCATGTAATCGTTTGAAAGCGTGGTGACCAACAACGTACCGATTCCCGCTGCATCGGTTTCCAGGATTTCCAACGCCGCCGTGTCGTAACTCGGCTTCATCTCTCCTGTCTCATTCTCCATGAGCAAATGCCCGGTCTCAGTGGAGCCATAGAGATTGAACACGGGCACACCGAAGACACGTTGAATAATGCGGCGATGAACCACGCTGACAAATTCGTAACTGCAAAGGGTAAATTGCAGCGAGGGGAACCGGATATTGTTCCGTTCGCAATAAAGCGCGAACCACGAGCCATGCACGGGATCGAGATCGAGAAATTGCGGCGACCATTCGGTGATTTCATCCGCCATCCGTTGCAATTCCGCATCGCTCAAGACGAATGGGATGCGCGCGAGGTTGATGAAGAGAGCATCGCCCAGAGTGCGTTGGGCTTGAGACATCCACACCGTCGGGCAGGTCAAACCATTGCAAGCGGGAGAAGTAAGCGTGGCGCGTCGGGCATTGGGGGTTTCATCCAGCACGCGCGCGACGAACTTATTCAGTCGCAGCGCGCGCTTTTCTTGTTCATTCCACCAACCCACACCAAAGATCACTGGCAGGCGATCTTCTGAAGTCCCGGAGGTGTGTTCCAATTCTACCAGTTGTTCGGCAAGCAGTCCCTCCAGCGTGCGACCGGAGTGCAGAAAGTTTTCCGGGAAACCTACCCGCATCTCGCGTTTAGTGATGATGGGAAGGTCGCGCAGATCAAAATCCTGACGCGCGAGCATCTCCCGATAGAGCGGGATTTTGCGCCAACGCGGAAGCAATTCCCGGATGCGGGAGGATTGAGCTGCTTCGAGGCTGATTTCCGGCGACGCCAACATGTAGGCAATATAGAGGCGAATCGAGTTCTGCCAAATGGGCGATAGTATTATCTGCTGGCCAAGCAATGCTGGGCTGCCCGATCACAGCCGCTTAACGCGGATGTTCTTGTAACGGACGACGCTTTTTGGGTCGTGGCCTTGAAGAGCGAACGTTCCTTCGCCAAGTTTGTGTTCAAAATCTTTTCCTGCAACTGCGCCCAGCGGCTCGAAGTATTGCAGCACGATTTTGCCATTCACGATCACCTTGATTTTGCTGCCTTCCACGATGACTTCCTGCGTCCACCATTGGTCGTCGGTGGCAAGTGACTGGCTGACATTGATGATTCCGTAGAGGCTGCCGGTCTTGATCCAATCGCCCTGCGTGTTGTTGACCTGACACTCGAAGCCACCTTTGGGCCAACCCTCAGCTTGGTATTTCGTGTGGAAATAAATTCCGCCGTTTGAGGTTTTATCGGTCTTTACGTCCACCTTGAGATGGAAATTAACAAACGGCTTTTCGTCGCCGACGTAAAAGAGATGGCAGCGGTTTCCGTTGGCCACAAATGCGCCATCTACAATACGGAAGGTGTTGGTGTTTTCACTCGCCATCTTCCAGCCGGCCAAGGTTTTCCCGTCCATGAGAGATTTGAAGCCCGCTTCATCATCGGTTGCAAAAGCCGAAGCAGCGGCGAGTCCCAGCGCGAGTGAAAGAATGTATTTCATCGCAGAAAAGTAGAGACGCACGCAACGGACGCCAAGCCAAAAGGGTTTTGATCCCCAACCGCCGTATTACCGGTGAGTGAACAAACTGTCCATGATGACCTCCTTAGTTTTCCACAGAAGCGACATGGTCAGAGACAACGGCAGCAACACGAGCAGCATGACCACAGGTTGTCCGATGTGTTGAAGGCGGATGAGAATGTGGATCAAGCCGCCAGGGAGATTCGGCATCTGCAACAGGAACACATACCCCGATGCGATCACCAATAACAACACGAGGAGAGACCGGTTGATCATGGTGAATTGACGCGTTTCCTGACGTAACATTTCGTCTGGAATCATTTCGCCAAGCCGCGCTATGACGTGGTTCAAGTTGAACAGGAATAACAGCGAGGTGACGGCCAGCAATCCCACCACCGTAGTGAAGAATGGATTATCCGGCATCCGATTCCACCAATAGAGAAACGGGCTGAGTCCGAAGTTCACCAAAGCGACGAGCCGCGCCCGATCCAACGCCACCCGCCATGGATATTCCTGCTTTTGAAACGCCCCGATCTGCCAGAGTCCATAGAGAATCAAGCCTGTCGTGAGCATGGCTGGAGCGATGCTGAAGGCGCGGAACCATCCCCCCACTGCCGTGCCGGCGCAGACGATTAGAGCAGCCGGCAGACCCCAGAACAACGCCGAGAGTCCTCGCACGAGTTTGCAGAGCGCGCGGAGCAGTTCGGGATTGGGCGGGGTGTCAGACATCTAGGAATGAAGAATTATGAATTACGAATGGAGAAACAAGCGCGCATCAGGCCCTGGTTTTCAACATTCAACATTCTCCATTCATACTTCAGAACGCCAGATACGTGTATGACTTCAAGCCCCGCTCGTAATCGTCCAGCAGCCGCATCGCATCGCTGGGCTTCATTCGATCGGATTTTATCGCCTCGTCCATCTGCTGCTTCATTCGACGCTTCAATTCGTATTCGTCGTACTGCACCGATGAAAGACATTGGATGATCGTGCTGCCCTCGATCACTTCTTCGACGTAATAGCCGGTGGGCTCGTCGGGGTCTAGGAACACATGCACTTCGTTGACACGACCGAAAAGATTGTGCAGATCACCCATGATGTCCTGATATGCGCCCATCAGGAAGAAGCCTATGTAGTAAGGAGCCTGCTTTCCGTCTTGGTTGTAGTTTAGCTTGTGCAGCGGCAACGTGTCGCGCACATCGCGCAGGTCTATGAACTTGTTGATCTGTCCGTCGGAATCGCAGGTGATATCGACGAGCGTCGCCTCGCGTGTCGGGCGCTCATTCAACCGGCTCACGGGCATGATCGGAAATAATTGCCCGAGCGCCCAGTGGTCGAGCAAGGATTGAAAGACGGAGAAGTTACAGAGGTATTGATCGCCCAGGCTGTCTTCGAGTTTGCGGATTTCTTCCGGGACATAAGCCTGTCCTGTGAAGCTGTCTACGACCGCCCCGCCTATCTCCCAGTAGAGATTTTCGATCTTGGCCTTGTCCGGCAGATCCATCATGCCCAGTGTGAACATGTGTTGCGCGTCATCACGCCGCTCCTGTGCGTCGTGATACGCCTCGAGCTTGTTGAGCTTGGCGAGGTTCTTTTTGATGTCGAGCAGCTCGCGCACGATTGGCTGCTCGTTTTCGCCGTAACTGAAGTTGATGTCCGGATGCGTCTTACCGATCGCCCCGAAGACTTCCACCACGAGCACGCTATGGTGGGCCACGATGGCCCGTCCGCTTTCGCTGATGATGTCCGGGTGCGGGACTTTCTCCTGATTGCAGACATCCGCGACGTAATAAACGATGTCGTTCGTATATTCTTGAAGAGAATAATTCGTCGAACTATCGAAGGCTGACCGGCTGCCGTCATAATCCACACCCAAACCACCCCCCACGTCGAGGTATTCGATGTCGAAACCCATCTTGCGGATCTTGCAGTAAAAGCGCGTCGCTTCCTGCACTGCTTTCTTCACCGTTAAAATGTCCGGCACCTGCGAGCCGATGTGGAAATGGATCAGCTTCAGACAATGGCTGAGACTTTCCGCCTGCAACAATTCCGTTGCCGCGAGAATCTCCGCTGTGCTCAATCCAAATTTCGCGTTTTCGCCCCCGCTTTCTGCCCACTTCCCCGCGCCCTTGCTCAACAAACGCGCGCGGATGCCGACAAGGGGTTCAACGCCGAGTTGTTTCGACACCGCGATGATCTGCCTTAACTCCTCAAGCTTCTCGACGACCATGATGACCTTCTTGCCAAGCTTGGTGCCAAGCAACGCCATCTTGATGAACTCAACATCCTTATAGCCGTTGCAGATGATGAGGCTGCCCATTTGGTTTTGAAGTGCGAGTCCGGCAAAGAGTTCCGGCTTGCTGCCGACTTCGAGGCCGAAATCGAATTGCTTTCCCGCATCCAAGATTTCTTCCACCACTTCGCGGAGCTGGTTCACCTTTATAGGAAACACCCCTCGATACTTGCCTTGATAATTGAATTCCGTGATGGAATTGCGGAATGCCAAGTTTATGGACTGGACACGATGGCGCAGGATGTCCTGGAACCGGATGAGCAGCGGGAACTTCAACCCGCGCCCGCGCGCCTCCTCGATCACGTCTGATATTTCTACTGACGTGCCCGCATCTTGCAGCGGCGTAGCGATGACTTCGCCCGCGTCATTGATGTCGAAATATTTCGCTCCCCAGCGATGGATGTTGTAGAGGTTGCGCGCCGCATCGGTGTCCCAATGCGCCTTCGCTTCGGTAGAATTGCTCATCTAATTTGCTTCAAGCCGGACGCACTATAAAAAGCTGTGCAGATAAATCAACAAGCGTGACGAAAAAACTTTTACGGTCGGACGTGATCAGTGAATCGTGGCGTGTCTTAAAATCAACGTCTCGTCGTGTGCATCTCGAATACTTCGAGCACCATGCCTGACTTCCCGCTTTCCTAAGTCATTAGCATTTGATTCCCTACCGCTCATGCCGATGACATCTCTCACTGCACTTGTTTCTTACGCGGATAAATTGCTCAAGACTGCTGACATCGGGGATTATGGTGGCGCTGCGAATGGGTTGCAGGTGGAGAACTCCGGGCAGGTCGTACGCATCGCCGCCGCGGTGGATGCGAGTCTTGCCACGGTGAAGCTGGCGATCGAGGCGAAGGCGGATTTGATGATTGTGCATCATGGTTTGTTTTGGTCGCCATCGCATCCATGGACGGGAAAGAAGTATGAGCTGGTGCGGTTGTTGATCGAGAACAATATAGCCGTGTATAGCTCGCACTTGCCTTTGGACGCGCATCCGAAGTTGGGAAACAACGCGTTACTATGTGCGGCGCTGGGTTTGAAGAAGCTGAGTCCTTTTTTCCCAAGCCACGGTCAATTGATTGGGCTTCAAACACTCACGAGTGTTTCGCGTGATGAACTCGCGATCCGTTTGGCCCGTGCCACTGGCTCACAACCTCGCGTGATTGCGGGCGGTCCGAAAACTTGCGGCCGGATCGGCGTGGTGACGGGTGGCGCGGGTGGTGATCTGAAGACCGCCGCTGCTGAAGGCGTGGATACCTTCATCACAGGCGAAGGGCCGCATTGGACGTATGCGTTGGCGGAGGAGTTGGGGTTAAATGTGTTTTACGGCGGGCATTACGCTACGGAAACCTTCGGCGTGAAGGCGTTGTCGGCACATCTCGCCGCGAAGTTTCGTTTGCCGTGGAGTTTCTTGGATCATCCCACGGGCCTTTGATCTGGGGTGGTCGCCCTATGCGCGCCAGTGTTTCATAGACAAAGGAGTGGGATTCATCTAAACCTAGACTCGCGATTCACGGCCACGCCCAAAACGGTTGTCTGGCGTAATAGATTGAGTCGTCAAGGTTCGGACATTAACCCCGACCGGAAAACCCGACTCCAATGAAAACTTCATCGAACCATTCCTGGGAACACTTCAAAAAGTTTTACAAAGAATTTCCAAGCATCGAACTCGCGATGGATTTAAGCCGCATCGGTGTGAGTGAGGCGTTCTTCCACAAGATGGAAAAACCGATGCAAAAGGCTTTCGCATCTATGAAGGCATTGGAGGGCGGCGCGATCGCGAATCCAGATGAGGGTCGGATGGTGGGACATTATTGGTTGAGAAATGCGGCATTGTCGCCAACGGCACTGATTCGCAGTGAGATCGAGACGGCACTTAAAAGTATCAAAGCCTTTGCGCGCGGCGTGCATGGCGGCAAAATCCGGGGACAAGGGGGTCAGTTCACAAAGATGTTGGTCATCGGCATCGGGGGGTCGGCACTAGGGCCGCAATTCGTCAATCACGCACTCGGCAATCCCGGCAAGGATAAGATAACAGCGCACTTTCTCGATAACACCGACCCAGACGGAATCCAAAGGGTGTTGGCGTCCATTGGAGACAGCTTGAACCAGACGCTTTGCTTGGTGGTCTCCAAATCTGGCGGGACGAAAGAGACGCGAAATGGGATGTTAGAAACCAAAGCGGCTTATGAAAAGGCAGGATTATATTTTGAGAAACACGCAGTTGCTGTGACCGGTAACGGTAGTGAGCTCGATAAATGCGCTGTTCTTAACAAATGGCTGGCTCGGTTTCCAATGTGGGACTGGGTTGGGGGTCGGACGAGTGAGCTTTCGGCGGTTGGAATATTGCCAGCCGCACTGCAGGGTTTTGATGTGGATGCCATGTTGGCAGGGGCTAAAGCCTGTGATGACTTGACGCGAGTCGCTCACATTGAGAAGAACCCGGCGGCTCTGTTGGCGTTAAGCTGGTATTGCGTCGGGGGAAACGGGGCGGGTACTAAAAACATGGTTGTCATCCCCTACAAGGATCGTCTCGAAATCTTTTCTAAATACCTTCAGCAATTGTTGATGGAGTCTTTGGGCAAAGAAAAGAACTTGGCAGGGAAAGTTGTCAACCAAGGTATCACGGTCCTGGGGAATAAGGGGGCAACAGACCAACACTCTTACATACAACAGCTTAGAGACGGCTTAAATGATTTCTTTTTGACATTCATAGAGGTTCAGAAAGATCAAAATGGCAAAGCTCTCGTTGTCGAAGACGATTACACCTCCGGTGATTATCTGAGCGGCTTCCTCTACGGAACGCGGCAGGCAATGTTGGAGAATGGTCGCCCGACGTTGATCATAACAATTCGCGAGGTGACACCGGCTAGTATCGGCGTGTTGATCGCACTCTACGAGCGAGCGGTGGGCTTCTACGCATCGTTAATCGGAATCAATGCCTATCATCAACCCGGAGTCGAGTCAGGCAAAAAGGCCGCGACGCGCATTTTGAAGATACAAACAGAGATCATGGCAGCATTGAAATCCAATCCCGGAAAACTGCAGACCGTGGAGCAAATTGCCGCTGTCATCGAGAGCAAGGGCGAGCAAGAGCACGTCTTCAAGATTCTCGAGAGGCTTGCCACTAATCCCGGAAGGCTCGTAAAGAAGACCTCAGGCAAGAATCCTTTCTCGGCGATGTACTCGGTATAAAAGTTGTTTTGATGTTCACTTACCCAAAAGAATACGAAGTGATTGTCGTCGGCGCCGGTCACGCCGGAGTAGAGGCGGCTTTGGCAGCGGCACGGATAGGTTGCCAGACACTGCTGCTCACAACCAATGTCGATACGATCGGCCAGATGTCGTGCAACCCCGCAATCGGAGGATCAGCTAAGGGACATTTAGTTAGGGAAATTGATGCGCTGGGTGGGGAGATGGGCCGGAACACAGACCTGACAGGCTTGCAATTTAGGGTTCTTAACCGCAGCAAAGGACCAGCGATTCGCGCTACACGAGTTCAATGCGACAAGAAAGCCTATCAATTCAGATTAAAATGGGTTTGCGAGCGTCAAGCGAACTTAGACGTTAAACAGGGACAAACCGTATCTATCGAAGCCGAGAACCAAGTCGTTAAAGCTGTCGCTACGGCCACGGGGGTTAGATACACGGGAAAAACTGTCATCATCACCACTGGAACATTTCTTCACGGGTTGATGCACATTGGAAAAGATAAACAACACGGGGGACGATCTGGCGAAGCCCCGTCCATTGGATTATCCGAATCGCTCAGAATTTTGGGAATCGAACTGCGTCGTCTTAAGACCGGTACCCCGCCGCGCCTGCTAAAGCGCTCCATCGACTTTTCAAGGCTGGAAGCCCAAGGAGGCGATACTCCGATTCCGTATTTCAGCCAATGGCCGCTCGAAGAGTTCCACGTGGAACAAACAGGGAATTGTGAAGCCCAAATCTCATTCCCGCGGGGTTCAGTTCTAGAGCAAATCGGCGGACAGCTCAATTGTTATCTCACGAAGACTACCGCGCGTACGAAAGAGATAGTTCGAGACAATCTGCACCTATCGCCAATGTATTCAGGCGAGATTGAAGGTGTCGGGCCGCGTTATTGTCCCTCTATCGAGGACAAAATGGTTAAATTCGCCGAAAAAGAAACGCACCAGATATTCCTTGAGCCGGAGGGGGTCGCTACAGACGAAATCTACATCAACGGACTATCCACATGCCTTCCGTTTGAGGTGCAGATACAATTAGTGCGTTCAGTTGTGGGTTGTGAGAATGCGGAAATAATCCGTCCAGCCTATGCCGTCGAGTATGACTATTCTCCACCCACACAGATATTGCCGACCTTAGAAACAAAAGCGTGCGAGGGCTTGTTCTTGGCCGGTCAAATTAACGGCACGTCGGGCTATGAAGAAGCGGCAGCGCAGGGTTTGATGGCCGGGATTAACGCCGCTAGAAAGTGTCAGGGCAAACCGCTGATAGTGCTAGGTCGCAACCAGGCCTACATCGGAGTGCTCATTGACGACTTGGTCAACCTCGGCACAAACGAGCCGTATCGCATGTTCACATCGCGATCGGAATTCCGATTGTTGCTCCGTCACGATAACGCTGACACCAGGTTGTCCGCCATTGGTCATGAGATCGGCCTGTTGCCCAGCCGTCATTTCTCTCTTTTCACTGCCAAACGAGATCAAATCGACGCGGAAGTGCGAAGGCTTGAGTCAACACGAGTGGGTCGTGATACGCTTGCACAGATGCTCCGAAGGCCTGAAGTCTCCTACGAACAGCTTCCCGATCAAAACAGATTTCTATCGATGCCGGTGAAGGAGTCGGTGGAGATAGAAATCAAATACGAAGGATATATTACAAGGCAATTAATTGAGGTCGGACGTGCTGAGAAAACTAATGGCAAAACAGTTCCTGACCAATTCGATTATATGTCGGTGACCGGACTCAGTCGGGAAGCAAGACAAAAACTGTCAACCATCCGCCCCCTAACACTGGGTCAGGCCTCCAGAATATCTGGAGTCTCACCCGCGGACATAGGCCTTTTGGCTGTTTGGATCAAGCGATTCCCGACAAGAGCAAAATCCCAAGAATCTGCCGGAGATTGTTTCTCCGGGTGCAACAATCCGTCGCAAGACGCAGAACAATGATCTCATCGATTGATAGTCAACCTTGCGGCACGGACTTGATTGCTCAAGTCACCCAGATTTTTTCGCCGACGGGCATCCTTTCAAAATCAAACAATTTTGAATTCCGCCCGCAGCAACAGCAGATGGCCATAGCAGTTGCGCAAGCGCTTAATGATAAGGGTTATCTAGCAGTAGAGGCGGGCACCGGAGTCGGCAAGTCCCTCGCTTATTTGATCCCCGCAATTCTATTCGCCGTCGGGCAAAAGAAGAAGGCCATCATCTCGACACACACTATCAATCTCCAGGAACAACTCACCGAGAAAGATTTGCCCATGCTGTCGAGTGTGTTGGGCGCTTTGCCAAATCCGGTCAAATTTTGTTTCACGATGCTCAAGGGGCGCGGGAATTATCTTTGTACCCGGAGACTCCAGAAGGCGATGCAACAGAGCGGCAACCTCTTCACCTCATCGGAAGCCGAGGAGTTGCAACGCGTCTACGAATGGTCCAAGGAAACCAAAGATGGCAGTCTCTCAGATTTTTCAGTCGAACCGGATCCTAAAGTGTGGTCGCAAGTTTGTTCCGAGCGCGGGCTTTGCACACCGAAATCTTGCGGTTTCCAATCCGACTTTAGTAGAGATCATTCAGTTTGCTTCTTTCAACGAGCGAGAAATCGAATCCTTTCCTCAGATGTTCTCATTTTGAACCACACCTTGTTCTTCACCTTGCTCGGGGGAGTGGATGAAGAGATGGAGGGTGGAATACTTTTCAAGAACGACTTTGTCATCTTCGACGAAGCCCATACCATGGAGAGTGTCGCGTCGCGTCACATCGGCCTGAGTGTTTCCAGCGGGCAAGTTCGCTACGCATTGAATCGCCTCTGGAATCCCCGCACGGAAAAAGGGTTGCTCGCCACTCTCCGCCAAGGCAACTCTGTCAAACTCGTCGCCCAACTTCTTTCTGAGTCGGATAAATTCTTTGAGGGAGTGGAGGGAGCTTGCGATCAATTAAGCGAGCAGCCCGGCAAGTCTCGATTTGGCTCGCAAGAGAATGCTCCCAAGCGCGAACGCAAATGGACCGAGCTCCGCATCCGCAAACCGGAACTCGTTCAAGACAACGTCACGCTGCCGATTCAAAGATTGCGTGAAGCGGTGAGCGATCTCATCAAAACCAGCGAAGACAAAGAGATGGGTCAGGAGCTTCTGGAATGCAACCGTCGCCTAGGTGAGTTGAAGATGGAGGTCGCAGAATTTCTCAGTCAGCAAGCGGATGATCATGTCTATTGGGTCGAGCGAGCGGGGAAAACGCAGCGAAATATATCTCTGAACGCTGCCCCAGTGGACGTCGCAGAGTTTCTGCGCCGCAGGCTTTTCCAGAGCGAGACAAGCGTGATCATGACGAGCGCCACGCTTTCAGTCGCTGACGCCGGCGGCGATGTAGCCAATGAAAAAAATCTGCAGGCGAAACACGTCACTAGCTCATCACGCTCCCCAGCCCGTTCCAAACCTCAAGCCGGGTTGAATTATTTCGCCCATCGCGTCGGCGCGGAGGAAGCCACGTTGCTGCAAGTGGGAACTCCATTCAACTACGAGCAGCAAATGAAATTGGTTGTCGTAAAGACCATGCCCGATCCGCGAGATGCCGGTTACGCGACGGCGTTGGAAGGATGGATCACCCACTTTATCCAGCAGACCCACGGAAAAGCATTCGTGCTCTTCACGAGCTACAAGTTGATGCAAGAAATCGCCGAGCGCATGCAGCCGTTCTTCGACAAGCTCGGCATCGCGCTGTTTGTCCAAGGCACGGGCACGCCGCGTTCGACGATGCTTGAAAAATTTAAGGACGACGTGGACTCGGTGTTGTTCGGCACAGACAGTTTCTGGCAAGGCGTGGATGTGCCTGGCGAGGCATTGAGCAATGTCATCATCACACGGCTTCCTTTTGCCGTGCCGGATCATCCATTGATCGAAGCCCGCATTGAAGCCATTGAGGCGCGCGGAGGAAATTCTTTCGGCGAATTTTCTTTGCCAGAAGCCATTCTCAAGTTTCGCCAAGGCGTCGGGCGGTTGATCCGCACGAAATCCGACACTGGGATTGTGGTCGTGCTCGACAATCGCATTCTCGCCAAGCAATACGGACAGGCATTTATAGATGCGCTTCCGAAGTGCCCGCTGGAAATTGTTTGAGAGTTCATTTCGAACCGTCTGTTCATGCCTGACAGCGGCGATAGATGAATTTAGCCACGCTACAAAATCGTGTCACACCGCAGGGGTTTCTGCCGCCTATCGCTGGATGAATCTTGCCACTGCTTCCGCGCGTGAGCGAACGTGCAATTTCTCGTAGATGTTTCGGATGTAGGTGTTGACTGTGCCCAACCCGATGCCTAGGTCTTTCGCGACTTCTTTTGAGCGATACCCTTTGGCGAGCAGGACAAGCACAGCTTCTTCGCGCGCGGACAATTTTACTGCAGTCGACTCCTCTTCAATCGGCTTTCGGAATGTCGTCACCACCTTACGTGCTATCTGGCTGGACATAGGTGCACCGCCGGAGTGCACGTCGGCTATGGCCTCAAGAATTTCCTCGAGAGATGAGTGTTTGACTAGGTACCCGGTCGCCCCCGCCTTCATTGAATCAAACACTTGTTCGCTGTCTTCTTCGATTGTCAGCATGATGATTTGCGTTTTGGGGAGCATGGGGCGCAATTTTGTGACGCAGGCGATGCCGCTTTTTCCTGGCAAGTGGATATCCATGAGGACAACGTCGGGCGAGAGTTGCGGTAGTCGGGCGCAGGCGTCTTCAGTTGAAGGACATGATGCGACACACGAAAAGCCCTCCTTGCTGTTGATCAAGACGCAAAGGTTTTCTCTGACAGACTTGTCATCTTCCACAATTGCCACACGGATATTCATCGAGATTTGGCCTTCTCTTTCAGGGGTAAATGGAGCGAGACCGTTGTGCCATTATTCGTTCCCGGCTCACAGGAAAAACTTCCACCAATCGAATTCATCCTCTCGGCCATGTTTTTCAATCCGCTCCCATTTTTAGAAGTCGATTTGAAGCCAAGTCCGTTATCAGCCACTTGGACGATGAGCTCGTCGTTGCAGATGACCAACCTCAAAACCAGTTCGGTTGCTTTTGCGTGACGCAACACATTTGAGAGCGACTCGCGGATGCACAAAGACAGTTGGTGGCGGGTTTCAGGGCTTAATTGGATTGGCGGAATGTTTTCGGGAAAATCAAGCCGCAGCCGCATTTCAGCCCCGCGGGCGAATTGATCTCCCAATTGCTCGATAAAGTCAGCAAAGCTTATAATGGAGTCGCATGCAGGGTTTGCAGTCCAAACCAAATCTCGCATCCGAGTGGCCAAGGCTCTGGTCTTTCGAGCACTTTCTTTTAGGTCTGCAGACGTCGCGCCAGTGCCTTGGTCTTTTCGTGCGATGACGTCTAGCTCCAACGCAAGTCCTGTGAGCGACGTGCCAAGGTCGTCGTGAAGATCGCGTGCGATGCGGGCGCGTTCTTTGGCTAGGTTTTGTTGCTCTGTCACCTTCATCAAGCGATGTTGCAATTTTAACCGGAATGAGTGCATCAAGAGCACCACGGCGATTACGCTTGCGGCGCAAAAGACATAGAACCAGGCCGTTTCCCAGAAGCGGGCTTTAAGATTGAAAGAGAAGCTCGCAGGCATCGTATTCCAAACGTTTTGATGCGTCGCCGAGATTAATTCGAAGGTATAGTTTCCGGGGCGGAGATTTGCATAATGGACCACTCGCTCGCCGGTCTTTTCGTGCCATTCGGTATCAACACCCTTCATACGATACCGAAACCGTGTTGCCTTTGAATTCACGAATGAGTTGGCAGTGTATTGGAATTCTAGCACGTGAGAGTTGTCTGCCGGGATAATGGGGATATTTTCTGAAGTTCGATGAATGAACTGCCTCGCATCTCGTGAGTTGGTGTTGAGGCTGGATCGCTCGGCGGGGTGACCATAGATGAGGAGGTCATCGGCTTTGACCGCCTCGATGAGCGGTGGGACTATATTGGTGAAGTTTCCTAGAGTCGCGTTGAGGTAGAGTGGATCTATCACGGCTAACCCGCGGGTCGTTGCGAACCAAAGTCGTCCATCGCGTGACTTCCATCCAGTCGGCCGCGACTCATCCCCGTTGACATAGGAAGACACTAGCCCTTCTGAGGCAGTGAACCGGATGAACTGAGCGTCCAGTGTATGACCGTCTGCAAGGGCATTCAGTTCCGCCAGGCTAACGCGATACACGCCGAGCCCGCCTCCGAGCCA
>WBXK01000038.1 GCA_008933055.1 Verrucomicrobiota bacterium
CCGCAGCGCTGGCGTCCTGACCTGCAAGGGGTGCGTTTCACTCATTAACCTTTTAGGCCCTCAGCCCCCCCTGCCCCGTTTCCAAGCGGACTGAGGGAGGAAAAACACTCAACATTCAACGTCCCAGATCGAGGCGGGGCGTTTGCCAGCGCTGCGAAGCGGAGCATAGTTCGTTTGGCGTTTTCCGCTGTGTTGGTTTCTAGCTGCGGAGGAAAGAAACAACTAGCGCCTCGACGCGTTGATGGCTTTCTTGATGGCGGCCACGACGCGGCGTTGGATGGACATAGGGCTACCCGCAATGCGAGCCCCTGCCGCCGCGATGTGTCCGCCGCCGCCGAAGAGTCCGGCGATGGCGCTCACGTTCACGTCTTTGCTTTTTGAGCGGAGGCTGATGCGCGTGAGTTCAGGTTCAACCTCCTCAAACACACATGCGACGATGACGGGTTCGATAGCGCGGATGTGATCAATCAAACCTTCGGTGTCATTTGTCTCGGCGCCGGTGCGGGAGAGATCGGCTTTCTTGAGCCAGAAGTAGGCGATGCGGTCGTTGTGAGTGAGCTTAAACTTGCTGTAAACGTGTTTAAGCAGACGCGCGCGGGACAGCGGGAAGGATTGATAGACTTCATCGCAAATCTTCGCGAGGTTCGCGCCGCGGGTGACGAGCTCCGCTCCGACGTGGAACGTGCCGGGGCGTGTGCTGGGATATTGGAATGATCCCGTGTCTGTGCTGACGGCGGTGAACAGACAGTCGGCGATCTGTTTGGTGATGGGCCAGCGAGCGGTTTTGAGCAGGCGATGGATGAGCTCTCCGGTGGACGGTTCGTGCGGAGAGATCCAATTCACATCCCCGTAGCGCGTGTTGCTCTCGTGATGGTCAATGTTGATGAGCAACTTTCGTTTGGTGATGAAATCCCCTACTTTGCCGAGGCGCTCGAAGCTGGCGCAATCCGTAGCGATGACGAGATCGAACTCCTCGCCGGACTTGGGTTTCTCCACGTCGCGTTCGGGATCGAGGAAGCGATATTTTTGCGGGAGTGAATCTTGATTCCAACAGACGACTTTCTTGCCTTCCGCACGGAGCGCGAGGGTGAGGCCGAGTTGTGAGCCAATGCAATCGCCGTCGGGACGGATGTGGCCGACGACGCAGATGGTCTTGGCTTCGCGGATGGCGCTGAGGATGCGATCAAGGATTTGCGAGCGGGCTTTCATCGGATAGTCGGAATTGGAAAGCACGAACAGAGACTAATCAACACGAATGGCGGACGATTAAGAAAAAAAACAGAAACTCGGTTTCTGTGCTGCAACGCAAGACAGCTTGAACGGCTTCTGTCTCTATCGGTGTTCATTGGTGTGAATTCGTGGTTTAACTCGCCGTATCACTTTTGTTCCGGCGGCGGTGAGGCTTTGTCCAACTCATCAAGGATCTGCATGATGCGATTGCCGCGTCCGAGAGAATCGTCCACAGCAAACCTCAACACGGGGGTGTATTTGAGAACGACCGACTTGGCCACGAGCTCTTGGATGCGTGCGCGGTGGTCGGTGAGCTTGGAGATGCCGCGCTTCTGTTGATCGGCATTTCCCAAAATGCTGACATAGACGACAGCGGTCTTGAGATCGCCAGGGCAGTCCACGTCGTTGACGGTGATGAGGCCGACGTCGCTCACGTTGAACTCGCGGCGGATGGCTTCGCCGATGGCTCGCTTGAGCAATTCGCAGACTCGTTGTTGACGCAGGGTAGGCATCGAGATTTACGATTTAGATTTACGTTTGCGGACTGGAAAGCTGGCCTTCCAGCCGCCGTAGCATTTCACAACTTCGCCGCGACTTTCTCGATGGTGTAACACTCGACGACGTCGCCAACTTCAATGTCGGCAAAGCCTTCGATGCGGATACCGCATTCCATGCCAGCGCGCACTTCATTGACCTCGTCCTGGAAACGGCGCAGGGATTGGGTGACGCCTTCATAGATGATATCCTTGCGGCGGCGCACGCGGACTTTGCCGCGAACGATGCGCCCGAGGGTGACCATCGAACCGCCGACGGGCATGCCCTTCGAGAGTTCGAAGACTTGGCGCACTTCCGCCGAGCCGACGATGACTTCCTTGCTCAACGGATCGAGCAATCCGGTCATGCCTGCCTTCACGTCATCAATCAACTCATAGATGATGGAGTAAAGTTTGATCTGCACGTTGGCATGTTTGGCTTTTTGCGCAGCCGTGCTATCCACGCGAGTGTGGAATCCAAGAATGATTCCTTGCGATGCGGACGCGAGCGCCACGTCATTTTCGGTGACTGCGCCGACGTCGCTATGGATGACTTCGAGATTAACTTTGTCCGTCTCGATCTTCGCGAGTGCGTCCACAATGGCTTCAACCGAGCCTTGAGTGTCAGCTTTGACAACGACTTTAAGCGTCTTGCCTTGCTGCGAATGGAGGGTGGCGAAAAGATTTTCGAGCGTGACCTTGGATTTGGATTCGAGGGATTCAGCGCGATCGGCCATGCGGCGTTCATCGGCGAGGTCGCGAGCAGCGCGTTCGTCTTCGGCCACGGTGAATTCCGCGCCGGCATCCGGCACGCCATTCAAGCCGAGAACTTTCACTGCCACAGAAGGAGTCGCTTCTTTGAGGCGTTTGCCTTCCTCGTTGATGAGGGCGCGGGCTTTGCCGTAGAACTCGCCGCAGATTATGACGTCTCCCAGACGTAATGTGCCTTTGCGAACCAGCACTGTGGCCATGGGGCCGCCGGGTTCGATCCCGGACTCGATGACGTTGCCCTTGGCGTTACGGTCAGGATTGGCCTTCAACTCCAGCAAGTCTGCTTGGAGCAAAATCATTTCAAGCAATTTGTCCACGCCGACTTTGGTGAGGGCAGAACAATCCACGAAGATCGTGTCTCCACCCCAATCGTCCGGCGCGAGTCCTTTTTCCTGCAACTGCTGACGCGCCTTCATGGGGTTCGCGTTCGGGTGATCGCACTTGTTGACGGCGACGAGGATCGGAACTTTGGCTGCCTTAGCGTGATTCAACGCTTCGATGGTCTGAGGCATCACGCCATCATTCGCGGCGACGACGAGCACGACAAGGTCCGTGACATTCGCCCCGCGAGCGCGCATGGAACTGAACGCGGCGTGACCGGGCGTGTCGAGGAATGTGATCTGTTGGACGTCTTTCTTCCGCTCCGGATGCGGGAAGGAAATGGTATAAGCGCCGATGTGCTGAGTGATGCCGCCCGCTTCGCCGGATGCGACGTTGGCTTTGCGGATGACGTCGAGGAGTGACGTTTTGCCGTGGTCAACGTGCCCCATGATGGTGACGACGGGCGGACGCGGCTTGAGCGTTTCGGGTTTATCTTCGACATCAGCCTCGATTTTTTTGACGACGGCATGAACCTGACCTTCGCCCTTGGCGCGCTTCTCGACCTCGAACTTGACGCCGTACTTAGCGCAAATCTGAACGGCAAACTTCTCATCAATCGCCTGATTCACGTTGGCGAATACGCCAGCTTCCATGAGATCAGCGATGATCTTGAAGGGCTTTTGCTTGAGGGCGTCAGCTAGTTCGCGCACGACGATGGGCGGCTTGATGACGATGACTTGCGCGTCTGCGGGCAAGGAGAATCTCGGAGCGGCCGGCTTCGCAGGTTCGGACGGACGACTCGGCGCACCGGGCCCGCGATATGCCTGAGCACCTGGACGCTGGCCACCGGGCCCGCCTTGGCCGGGACCACGACGGAATTGCTGTGTGTCTCCACGGCGCAAGAAACTCGTCTGCTGACCCGGTGCACCGGGACGACCGGGTTGAGGCGCGGCGGGTTTTGCTCCTCGCGCTTCGGGAGGCTTAGGTTGCGGACGCGGAGCGAGCTGGATGAAACCGACTTTCTCACCCACTTTCGGCTTGGGAGGAACGATGGGCTTCGGAGGCTCGACGGGGGCGGGCGGCGCTGGCGGCGCCAGTGGCTCTAGCGGCGGCTCTGCGAGAGGAGTCGGGGCGTCTTGCGCGACTGGTTCAGAAATGGATGATTCGACCGCGGGCTCAGGAATGGGTTCAACAGCGGTGAACGCGACCGGCTCTGGTTCAGGCTCGACGACGACCGGAGGCGGTTCGGGAGCTTTGATGATCTCGATCTTTTGCTCGACGTGAACCGGCTTAGGTTCAGGAGCGGGCGCGGAAGGCTTGAGTTTAGCCGCGAGCGCGGGATGCGTCTTGAGGATTTCCTCTTCGAGATATTCGGCGGTGATCTTGTCGAGCGAGCTGGAGGGGACCTTAGCGGCGGCAATGCCCAGAGCTTTAGCTGAGGCCAGGACTTCTTTGTTTTCCAGACCCAGCTTCTTCGAGATTTCGTAAATGCGTACGGGCATAATCGTTCAACACCGACATCCACACCGACCGCCTGATTGGACGTTTTGTCCTCATAGGCTTGAGAACCAACAGATGTTTCCTGCGAAACTCATGGTAAAAACAAGCGTTCACCAGCGATAGGCTGATGGACACAAGCTGTTGGAAATTGATCGCTCACGCGCTTCAAATTGGTTTTCAGCAGAAACAAAAAAGCCGGAGGAGTGACTCGTCCGACTTCTCGCACTGGTTGAACCAGCATGGTTTCCGCTGGGTTGAATCATAGGAAAACTGCGATTTGACCGTCAAGGTGCAAATCAGCGGAGGGCGGAGGCTGCGGAGGCACGCGCCTTACCTCAACAAGGCCTCGGCGTGCTTCCTCGCGGCTTCGCTCTGACCGCCGAGCATCCGCGCGAGCTCCGTGACGCGAGATTTTTTGTCCAGCAACTCGATCTCCGAGATCGTCCGGCCATCTTTCACCTGCTTGGTCACCACGTAATGCGCGTCCGCTGGCGCGGCCACTTGCGGCAGATGCGTGATGCACAAGACCTGTCGCTTGGCGGCGATCTGCTTCATCTTCTCGCCAACCGCGTTCGCAGTCTCGCCGCCTACGTTCGCGTCCACTTCGTCGAACACCAGCACAGGAATCTCGTCCTCTGCAGCGAGAACGGTCTTCAACGCCAACATCACCCGCGCCATCTCGCCAGATGAGGCGATGGCGCGCAACGGCTTGGCAGGCTCACCAGGGTTGGGCGCGAATTGGAACTCGATGGTGTCAAAACCTGAGGAGCTAGGGGTTAGAAGCTGGGGGGAGGCAGCGCCAGATCCTGACTCTTCACTCCTAAGTTCTACCTTCTGCTCCACATCAAACCGGCTTTGTTTGAACCCAAGATCAGCGAGCTGTTTGGCTGCGGCTTTCGCCAGTTGCGGAATCACTTTCTTGCGTTCAGCAGAAAGCTTTTTACCCACCTTCAACAACTCCGCATCCAGTTTCGCTAGCGCGCCGTTGATGCGCGCCAATTCTGCGTCACGCGATTCGAGCGATTGCCACTTCTCTTTCGCCTCCGCGCCGAATGCGATCACTTCTGCGAGAGTTGCGCCGTATTTCCGTTTGAGCGAGTGGATAAGGTTCAGGCGCTCGTCCATCTCGGCAAGACGCGCGGGGTCAACGTCCACCTTGTCCGCGTAGCGCGAAAGTTCGGTCTGCAACTCCCGGAACACACTCACGCCTTGCTCGTGCATCTCATTCAACGTCGTGGCGCCAGCATCCACACGCTGGAGTTCCTGCAATGTGCGCCCAACGACTCCCGCCTGCGTGAGCAACGACCCCTCGCTCTCACTCAGCACATCGAGCGCGGCCTGGCTCAGTTGCAAAAGCTTCGCGGCATTGCTCGCCCGATTGTGCTCCAAAATGAGTTGCTCCTCCTCGTCATCCTTCAAACGAGCAGCCTCGATCTCTTTCACCTGAAAGCGCAGCAGATCGAGCTGTTGGGCGTAGGTCTTTTCGTCCACGACCAGCGCGGACTTCTCGCCTTCCAGCACGCTACGCCTAGAAACCAATCCACCAAAGGCCGCGCGCTCCTTCTCCAATCCGCCGAACGCATCAAGGATGGCGAGTTGCTTGGCCGGATGCAGAAGCGATTGATGATCGTGCGGGCCGTGCATATCCACGAGCCACTCGCCGATGCTGGCGAGCACATTCAACGTGGTGGCCGAGCCGTTGACGAACTGACGATTCGTCCCCGCGCTGGTGAATGTGCGCTTGAGGACGAGCTGATTCTCTTCACAGGGCTCAAGCCCGTTTTCATTAAGAAAGCCTTTCAGCGGCGAGCGGAGCTTCTTCACATCGAACACCGCCTCGACGGAGCAGGAATCGCTACCGCTCCGGATGAGCGTGCGATCTGCGCGCTGGCCGAGGACGAGATTGAGCGCGCCGATGATGATGGATTTGCCCGCGCCAGTCTCGCCCGTGACGACGTTGCAACCCGGCTGGAGTTCCAGCGTCAGGTCGCTCACGAGGGCAAGGTTTTTGATGCGTAGCGTCGTCAACATAGGTTATCGAGCGCGGAGAATTTGCGGATGGAAGAAGAAATGGGCAATCGCAAATTTAGAAGGCTAAAGCGTGCTGCAGTGATCGAACCTGCGCAGGCGCGAACTGCCGCACAGCGCCGACGACCCTGCGTCGTTACATTTCCTTAAACTCCCAGTGGCGTCGAGGCCGAGTTTTCGCCTATCAAAAACCTTAGATGCGCGGACACCACTCCTTACACGGTCACAGAAGCTGATCTGACTGATATCACAATATCTCCGCGGGCCTCAGCCCTGCATTGCGTCTGCAAAATCCGCCGTGACATGGAAACGCTCTTTGTTAATCTGCGCGCACTAACAGTTAGGAAGAAAATTCATGCCCATCGCGACAACGGAACTCAAAGCCAAGATCATCGAATCCCTGAACTTGCAGGACGTCACCCCGGAACTAATCCAGGATGACGCCCCGCTCTTCGGTGCGGGTCTTGGATTGGACTCGATTGATGCGCTGGAGCTCGTGGTGATGTTGGAGAAGCATTTCGGCATCGTCATCAAAGACATCGAGGAAGGTCGTCCAGCGTTCAAATCGGTGCGCACGTTGGCTGACTTCATTGATGCACGCCGCTCACACTAGTGGCAGATCGCTCTCCAGTCATCACCGGCTTGGGCGTCATCTCCGCTCTTGGCTCAGGCATTGATGACATCTGGTCCGCCATGGTCGCTGGCCAAAGCGGTCTCAAACCACTAACGCTCTTTCAGTCAACTCGTTACGGCCAGATTCCCGTCGGCGAAATCACGCATGACCTCGCTGAACTCGGCGCTCCGCTCCACGGTTCGCGCAGCGACAAACTCGCGTGGCTCGCCGCGCGTGATGCGATCCGCTCAGCCAATCTCGACACCCGGTCCGCCGCAGATCGCACGGGAGTTTTGCTCGGCAGTTCCGTGGGAGGCACGCATGACACGGAACGGTTTCTCACCACGCTGATCAAACACGGCAAGGTGCTCGCGCGTCCTACCCGCTTTCACGAATGTTCAGCGCCGGTAGATCTGGTTGCGGAATCTTTCGGCCTGTTCGGACCTAGCTTTGCCATTTCCACGGCCTGTTCATCCGGCGCCATTGCCATTGCGACGGCGGCTGAGCTGATCCAATCCGGCCAAGCCGATGTGATGCTCGCTGGCGGAGCCGACTCACTGTCGCACACGACGTGGGCGGGTTTTCATTCGTTGCTGCTTGTGGATATGCAGGGTGGCTGCAAACCGTTTGATGCAGCGCGTGGAGGAATGAGTTTTGGCGAAGGCGCGGCGGTGTTGATCATCGAAGCGGAAGAACATGCGAGAAAACGCGGCGCCACAATTCTGGCACGTCTCACCGGCTGGGGCGCGAGTTGCGACGCGCACCACGTCACCGCGCCGCATCCCGAAGGCGCAGGCGCGCTCGCTGCGATGCAGGGGGCGCTTCGGCGCGCGCAACTCGCGCCCACACACATCGGCTACGTCAACGCGCACGGCACCGGCACGCGCGACAACGACGTGGCAGAGGCAAAAGCGTTGAAGTCATTGTTCGGCGCTAACGTCCCGCCATTCTCCAGCACGAAACGATTTTTTGGCCACACCCTCGCCGCGAGCGGTGCAATCGAGGCGGTGGTCTGCATCGAGGCGTTGCGCCGCCAACAACTCCCGGCGAACCCCGGCTTCAGCGAGATCGATCCGGCCATTGGGCTATCACCTCTCACAAAGATGCGTTCAGAGGAGCTGACGCATGTGATGAGCAACTCCTTCGGCTTTGGCGGCAACAACGCAGCGCTCATTTTTTCGACGGCTGACACAGTTCCACAAACACGGCCGACGCCCAGCAATCACACCAGCGTCACCGGGCTAGGCATCATCGCACCAGAGAAACATTCCGTGAGCGAACGGGCGATCCAACCACCGTTGCCGCCAGATTCAATCAAGGTCCGTGCCTGCGCCCCGTTCGATGCTGCCACACTGACCCCCAACCAACGCCGCCGTCTTAGTCGTATCACGCAAATGGCCATTCTCGCCGCGCGTCGCAGCCACGCAGCTGATCCTTCGAAGCGACTCGCCGTCGCGGTCGGGACGGGATTCGGCTGTCTCGACGAGGGCGCGATCTTCATCGAAAACTTAATCACGAAGGACGAGGCTGAGCCGATGCCGACGCGTTTTCCTGGCTCGGTTCATAACGCGCCGGCAGGTCAGGTCGCGATCGATCTCGGTGCGCGTGGATTGAATTCAGCCCCGACGATGGGGGAGATTTCTTTTGAAAGCGCGCTCTGGCAGGCGATAAATCAGATCGCAATCGGCGAGGCGGATGAAGCGTTGGCTGGTGGGGTAGACGAGCTGAACAAGTATGCGCTTTCCATCGGCAAGCGCTGGGGCTTCTGGAATGAGCAAACGATTCCGGGGGAAGCTGCCGTCGTTGCCAATCTCTCGGGCGCATCCGCGAACAAACCTTCACTTGCTCGAGTGACAGCGGTGCGATTGGGGCGCTATCGGCGTCCGTTCGATGCAAAGCGCGAGGCGGACTGGATCGCAGCGGCGGTGGATTTGTCCAAGGTCAACGTGATGGTGAGCGGCGCGAAAGGCTGGTCGGAACTGGACGCACCCTATAACGCTGTAGTTGAAGAACTATCCCGCCATACTGGACGCGCGCTGACGCACCAGACTTACAAGCAGGACTGCGGGGAATTTTATTCAGCATCGGCGATTGGATTCTCCGTAGCGGTGGAGCTCGCGCGCCAGCAACAATGCAGCGTCCTGCTCTACACGCTTTCCTTGCGCGGCGGCAAAGCACTATGCTGCATCGAGCCGTGAGTTGATGATCGCGTGCTCCAGACATGACACGCTTTCACACCACACTGTTGCTCGCCGCGATTCTCTCGGCTCTGGCGGTGGCGTTCACTTGCTGGCTTTGGCTAGCCGCTCTATCCGTTGCGTTATTCATCATGATCGGCCTTGGCGTTGCGCTGCCGCAGATGAAATTCTTCGGCCCGTTCATCTGCGAGGGCGATGCCTCGAAGAAACAAGTCGCACTCACGTTCGATGACGGTCCGGATGCACGCTCCACTCCGGCTCTGCTCGACTTGTTACGCGAACACAAAATCGAGGCCGCATTCTTCTGCATCGGAAAACGCGTCGCCGCTCAACCGGAGTTGGCAAAACGGATTCTCGCGGAAGGCCACATGCTGGAGAACCATTCTTACGCGCACAGCAACACGACCAACTTCTTCACCGTCCCGCAACTCCTCGCGGATCTTTCGCAGGCGCAAGCAGCAATCCAAACAGCGACCGGCCTGTCCCCTAAACTGTTTCGCCCGCCCGTTGGCTTGTCGAATCCGAATGTGTTTCGCGCCGCCAAGATGCTGGGGTTGCGAGTCATCGGCTGGAGCATTCGCAGTCTCGATACGAAGATCAACGAACCGGAGCGTGTCGTCGCCCGCATCGAACGCAGGCTGAAACCCGGCGCGATCATTTTGCTGCATGATGGCCATATTCCCGCCGAGCGTTTGGTGCTGACGGTGCGGGTGCTCCTCATTAAGCTGCATGAACACGGCTACGAAGTCGTGCGTCTGGATCAATTGATAGGATGAAACATCTATACGCCACTTTGCTGATGCTCGCCGCGCTTGTTGTCCGCGCGGAAGACGCGCCCGCGCTCAAGCCTGTCTCCGATCCCAAACCCATTCTCGCTGAGCTCCAGCAAAAGATGTCCACGCTGACTTCGGTGTATCTGGAGTTCACGCAGGAACGACAGTTGAAGCTGTTCGCCGAGCCGCTGAGGAGCGAAGGCGTGATGATGATCGATCAGCCCGGCATGATACGCTGGGAAACGACTGCGCCGTTTCAATCCATCCTGCTCGGCAAGCAGAAGTCCGTGGCGCAATTCGAGTTCGCAGACGGCAAATGGAAAAAGCTCAAGCTCGGCTTCCCTCAGATGCTCAAGCGCGTGATGGATCAGATGACGCTGATGCATCAAGGCAAACTTGGCGCGCTCACGAGCGACTTCACGCTCTCTGTGTCCACCGGGGCAGTGACGGTGGTGACGATGGTGCCGAAGGATGAAAACGTGCGCTCCATGCTGGCGGCGTTGGATATCCATCTGCAACCCGACTTGTCCGCGACACGGGAAGTCGTGATGCGTGAACCGGGCGGCGATCTGACGCGAATCATCTTCAGCCGCGAGAAGCGCAGCGTGAAGTTTCCTGAGAAGACATTTGATCAGACCAAGCCGCTCGAGATCGCAGCGATTAAAGCGGCAGTGAATAATGCGCCTTAATCTGCTCCTCCTTGCGGCGGCTGTGCTGACGGGCTGTGCGACAGCTCCGCGCACTCAAATCCAGCGGACTCCAAACTCTTTTCCCGCTGACGCGCTGATCATTCAGCGGGGCGTTCTTACAGTGTTCACCCCCCTAGGACGAAGGCAATTCACATTGAACGGCTATCTCGCCAGCAGTTCGACAAAAGGTCAACGACTCATTGTGACCGAAAACTTTGGCAGCGTCCTCGCCGATGTGCTCGTGAAACCAGATGGAAAGGCACACGTGATGCGCTCCAGCCGAGCATTCAAACCACAGTGGATCGAAAACTATATCGCCGCTGATTTGCAGTGTCTGTTTGGTAATTCACAGCAAACAGATTGCCCCGGCCGGATGATTACCGCGAATCACTTTCTCATCGAACGGCTTTGGTATAAACTCGAACTGCACATCGTGGATACCAAAGCCGGGCTGCAACCATCTGAAATGTTCGACCCCACAAAGGGTGAAAAGCCATGAACATGCTCGATTCCATCGCGGCTGCGCGGATCAGCGGGCCACACGCCACCGCGAATGGTTCGCATGTCTTTGAGTTCCGCTTTCCCGCGAGCGACCCGACATTCGCCGGGCACTTCCCGCTGCGCCCGCTATTGCCTGGGGTTTTTCAGTTAGAGATCACGCGCGCCGCCGCCGAAATGGTGGTGAACCACCCTCTCGAAGTCCGTGAAATCACGAAGGCCAAATTCCTGCGCCCGATCATCCCGGACGAAACCCTGCGCGTGGAATTGAAATTGTCCGAGAAAGCCGACATGATTCAGGCGCGCGCGAACTTTTCCGTAACCGGACAAGCTGCGGGCGAAACCATTTTACAGATGACTCGGAAACCATGAATCGACTAAAGAAAATCCTGATCGGCGTGACCCTCATCGCGCTGCTCTTCTGGCTATTGAGCTCTTACCTGATGCGTGCGTGGACAGCTAAGCCGCCACCGCTGCCCGCAGATGTTTCCATAATGCAAGCCAAGCCGGAAACGCGCGACGGCAAGACGTGGCTCGGCCAATCTTGGGTCTCGCAACGTGAAGGGCTGACAATCATCCGACTGAAAGGGTCGCCCTTCGACATGGGTTACGCGTCCGGCGTTCTGCTGCAAGACAAGATGGTCACGCTGGAGAATGAGTTCCTCGATATGATCCACGGCTACGTGCCGCAGGAATGGAAGATCAAATTGCTCAAAGGCTACGTGATGTTCCGCAATCGCCGCCTGAGCGATTACGTCTCACTCGAAGACCGACAGCAGATTCACGGCGTCGTGACAGGCTGCAAAGACCCCCACCCGGAACTGGGCCCATTTTATAATCGCATGTTGAACTACCATGCCGCGCACGACATCTCCTATATGATGATCGATAATCCGCTCGTTTCGAAGGCCGGCTGCACAGCGTTCGGCGCTTGGGGCAGCGCGACAGAAGGTGGACATCTCATCACGGGACGCAACTTCGATTGGGAGGCGGCGGATGTGTTCAGCCGCGACCGCGTGGTCATCATGTGCGAACCAGACGGCGGTATCCCGTTCATCTCGGTCTCATGGGCGAGCATGGCGGGAGTTGTCTCCGGCATGAACCGGTCTGGCATTTCGATCACCATCAACGGCGCACCCTCCAGCCTACCTGGCGAAACCGCAACTCCCGTAGCGATGGTTGCACGCGATGTGTTGCAAAAAGCGCACAACCTCACCAACGCCCTGGACATCATCCGCAACACGCGCGTCTTCGTCTCCACGCTCTGGCTCATCGGCAGCAAGGCGGATGGCAAATTTGTGGTCGTGGAGAAAACTCCCGACGCCACAAACGTCCGCGAAGCTGATGGCGATTCCATCGTGTCCGCAAATCATTTCCAGACTGAAAAGCTCAAAGATGATTCCCGCAACGTGCGTTACATCGAAGAAGCCACCTCCACGCCACGTTACGCGCGCATGAGCGAACTGATCCAGACGAATCGCGGATCGATCAGTGCGACGCGTGCTGCCGAGATGTTGCGTGACCGCAATCTGCCCGGCGGAAAATTTGCAGGCAACGGTCATCGATCCTCGCTCAATGCACTCATCGCCACGCACGCCACGGTGATGGATCTGACCGATGGGATCTTCTGGGCCGCGCTGCCGCCGAACCAACTTGGCAAATTCGTGGCGTTTGATGTGAATGATTTTGACCGCGAACTGCCCGCACTCACTGTCACTGCCGACGGGATGCTTACGTCCGGAGAACTTGAAAAGGCAAAAACAGCACACAAGGCATTGAATGAAGGCGCGCGTGCGTTGAAGAACGGCGACGCGCAAGCCGCGCTCGCCGCCGCGGACAAAGCCGAGGCGAACAATGCCGGCTTTTATCAGAATGCTGCATTGCGCGGGCGCGCCTTACTCAGATTGAATCGCTCTGCAGAGGCAGTGAAGGCATTTGAAATGGCGCTCGCGGCCCAGCCCGCGTTCCTCAGCGAAAGAAAAGAGATCGAAGACCTGTTGAAGCAGGCTCAAGGGACGAAATAGCCGGATGGATTCTGGGACGGAAGGTTCAAAGCCACCCGCAACCAGATGTCGCGTCACGACCGGATTGAACCTCATCCAGTGGTGTCTTGGCTTCGGCGCCAACCTCTTCCTCGCCCTGCCCTACTTACACCGCGCGCGCGGCATGGAGAGACTTGATCCGCAGCAGCGTTATCTTTTTGTCAGCAACCACGTCAGCCTGCTCGACACCATCCTGCTGGGCGCGCTTTGCTGGCGGGCGAATTGTTATCCCATCATCGTACTCGGCGACAAATCTGTCTGGCATGCCAACGGATTCAAAAAACTGCTCAGCAGCAAGATCGGGTTTCTGTTGGAACGCGGTAAAAGCGATCTGAACCGCATCAACGAACTTCAGGAGTTTGGTCGCGCCGGAAAAGAATTTCATCTCTTAGTGTTCCCTGAAGGCACGCGGGGTGACGGCGTGAACGTGGCCACCTGCCAACCCGGAATCCATTACATCGCACAGGAAGCGCGCCTGACCATCGTTCCCATCTTCATCGAGAACATGCAGCTGATCTCAACCAAGACTGGGAAGTTTCACCCGTTCGCCGGGTGGCGAAAAGTGGAAGTCCACTTCGGCGACGCCATCTCGCCGAAGGATTATCTTACGATGCCACGCGAAGAGTTCACGGAGTTTGTGAGGGAGATGATTGCGAAGGCGAAAGAGTAGGCTTTGATAGCGTAACGCTAGCCTTCGCCTTAAAGGAACTCCCACCTATCAAACATCGCTGCCTGACCGCAGGGTTGGCCTGCTTCAGTGATTAGATTCCATACCGTAGCGCGATGGATACGGAAGCGTTTGCCGGTTTTAGAAATCCGCACGCCGGAATAGTCGTCAATGAATCCGCGCGCTGACACTTCTGCCAACAATCGCGCACGCTCCTCACGATTCGGCGCTTCAGCGGTAAAGCGCGATGGGGTGCGCGTGAATTCCTGCCAAGTCATTTCCCATAGCGCCAGCGCCGCGTGGTTGCCATAGTTCAACACGGGATCGGCCTGCGTGCTGTGCGAGACGAGGACGAAGGGCGCTTCAAACACATTTTGCGACAACGCGAGAGAATCGTTTGAGCCGTCTAATAATTTGCGTCCCGTGAAGCGTCTCAGACTCCGCGCCAGACATTCGGTGTGTGCCACAACGAATTCGTTCTGCCATATCGCATTCATCGGTGTGACGTCAAACGAGGCTCAACCCGGATTTTGTGTCTCGCCAAGTTTTCCGCTGGCGCGAGCGTGGCGGCCATAGACCCATTCAAATAACGGCGATGCCATCAGCGTGGTCACAATCGCCATCAGCACCATGATGGAAAAAAGCCCCGCCTGGATCAGGCCTTTTGAAAGTCCGATGTTAAGAATGATGAGCTCCATCAAACCGCGTGCGTTCATCAATGAACCGACAGCGAGAGCGGTGCGATTATCCTGCCCAGTGGCTCGCGCGGCCGCCCAGCAGGCAACTCCTTTGCCCAAGCAGGCCGCGAGCAACACAACTAGGGCGATGGCGAGCATTTGCCAGGAGTTGACCATGTCCAAGCGCGTGTTCAACCCCGAGAAAGTGAAAAACATCGGCAACAGAAGAACCACCGTAATGGGTTCAAGCTGCTTCTGCAATTCCCGCGTCAACGCACCGCGCGGCATCGCTACGCCTAGCAGAAATCCCCCGAATACCGCGTGGATCCCGATGGCATCCATCATCCACGCGGCGAGCATGAATAACATCAGCACGATGCCAAGGACGGTGTTGGAAAGTTTCCCTTCGCGTTCCACCATGTCACCGAGCGGTTTCAACAGTTTCGTCCCGAGTGTGGTGATCACTACGCCGTAAGCGATGCCGCCCGCAATGGCTTTCACGGCCACCATAGGGCCATCGCCAAAACTCGCGAGCACGATGGCCAATACACACCACGCAGCGGCGTCGTCAATCGCGCCCGCCGCCAGGGCGAGCGTGCCGAGTGAAGTGCCGGTCAAGCCGCGTTCGTAGATGATCCGCGCCAACATCGGGAATGCCGTGATGGCCATCGCCGCACCGAGGAACAACATCGCCTCCAACGTCGTAGCCTTCGCAGAAAAAAGATTTGGCACGCCGACGAGCCAGATCGCCAGCAGCGCACCCAGACCGAACGGAACGACCATTCCAGAAATCGAAACCGCCGCCGCACTCTTGGCGCGGCTACGGAACAATTCAGTCTTGAAATCCACGCCGACGAGAAACATGTAAAGCCCCACGCCAAGTTGTGCACCGACGTAGAGGACTTTGAGCGAGTCTTTGGGAAAAAGATGTGCCTGCAGCTCCGGCGCGAAGTAGCCGAACAGCGAAGGTCCGAGCAACACGCCTGCGATCATCTCGCCTACGACCTGAGGTTGACCGAAACGACGTGCGAACGAGCCCACGACGCGCGCCGCCGCCAGAATGACAAACATCTGGAGGAAGAACGCGACGGACAGTTGGGCAGCGGTCATAAATCGGGTTACGGATTACGCGCTGAACCGGACGAAGTCAAACCGGCATTTCTTGCCGGAATAAGAGTTTGACACACCCGGAGAGGATTCTAATCTTTGCCTCAGAATTTTATGTCTGAGAACATTCCAAACGTCCCCGCAGGCGCGATGCCCCCGAAGAAAGAAACCGGAAAGGTTCAACCCAAGAAGGAAACCGTCCGCATCAATCTGCCGCCAAAGCCCTCTGCTGCGCCGACAATCAAATTGCCCACGCTGCCCCCTGGTGGCCCTACTGGCGCTGCCCCTGCCCCCATGTCACCCACGCCTGCGCCCACGCCTGCGCCCGCGCTTGCCCCTCGAGCTTCCGCCGCTCCCGTCGCGCAAAAGCCCGCCGCTCCCGCAGCCGCTGCGCCCTCAGCACAACGTCCCGTCAGCCGCCCCGCGGCCCAGGCCTCCACTGTGGGCGGAATGGACAAAGTTCTCGCCATCGCAGCCGTGATCGCCGGGATCATCGCCGTAGGCAGCGCAGTCTATCTTGCGTTCTTATATGATATCCCTCCGGCCTGAAGATCCGGCGGTTTCACTGATTCACAATTCAATCCTAAATTTATTATGGCATCACCCGCTATCGTCACCTTGACTGCTGCAAACTTTGAAGCTGAAGTTCTGAAGTCCGCCACGCCTGTCCTTGTGGACTTTTGGGCAGAATGGTGCGGCCCCTGCAAACAGGTCGCGCCCGTGCTGAACGAGATGGCCGACGAATACGTTGGCAAGGCTAAGATCGCCAAGCTCAACATTGACGAAGGCGCAAACCAACAGCTCGCTGTCACCTATCGCGTGCAATCCATCCCAATGTTCCTCGTGTTCAAAGGCGGACAGATCGTCGCACAGCAAGTCGGCGCCGCCGGCGGCAAGCCCAAGTTGAAATCGCTGATTGACGGCGCTCTCTGAACTTCAGAGTTGGCTGAGTAAGTTTTCGTAAAGCGCCGGGTGCATATCCGGCGCTTTTGATTTTCGTTCGAGACAATTCAAACATGTCGCCCAGCGCCATCATCATCACACCCGGCCAACTGTCCCGGCGGGCAGAACTCTACCATCAGCTCGCACAACTCACCGCCGCTGGACTGCCCATTGTCCGTGCTCTCGAACAGATCGAACGCCATCCGCCGTCGCATGCTTTTCGCAAGCCATTGCGGGCCGCCATCTGCGAAATCAACACTGGAAGCACGCTCACCGAAGCACTGCGGAACACGGGCAATTGGATACCTTCATTCGACATCGCGTTGCTCGAAGCCGGCGAACGTAGCGGCAGACTCGATGCATGCTTCCGCGTGTTGGCGGATTATTACGCGGATCGAGCTCGCATGGCGCGGCAGATGATCTCCGACCTAACATATCCGATATTCCTTTTTCACTTCGCGATCTTCATCTTGCCATTCGCGGATGTATTCACAGGGAAAATCAGCTTGCTGGTCTATGCGCTCAAAACATTTGGAGTCTTATTCCCCACCTACGTGGTCGGCGCGGCATTGATCTATGCCGGACAAGGCAAACATGGCGAAGCGTGGCGATCCTTCATCGAACACCTGCTCCATCCCATTCCCATCCTCGGCACAGGTCGCCGCGAACTCGCCCTTGGCCGGCTATCGATGGCGCTCGAAGCACTCATCAACGCTGGCGTGTCCATCGTGGAAGCATGGGAGCTGGCCGCCACCGTCAGCGGCTCGCCGCAGTTGCGCCGCACGGTGCATGGCTGGAAACCCGCGGTGCTGGCAGGTCAAACGCCATCTGAAGCCCTCTCTGCCTCAGGCAAATTCCCCGACATGTTCGACAATCAATATCACTCCGGCGAGATCAGCGGCAAACTCGATGAGACGCTCCGGCGGATGCGACAATACTATCAGGAGGAGGGCTCGCGAAAAATTCATACCATCTCGCAATGGTTGCCGCGCCTCGTCTATCTCGGTATCGCAATGATGATTGGATGGCGCATCATCGGGTTTTACAGCAACCACTTTTCTGAGATCGAAAAGATCACGAACTTTTGAGCTGGGATTCGACTCCACCGCGCAAGGGACAAAATGTTTGTTCGCCTCATTGAATGTTTCTCGGTAAAGTCTGTCGAACAGATGCCGCGCGGTTACCGACGGGCACGCTAGCTAAGTCGGATGAACCAACGGCGACCTATGATTATGTCACAAAGACCCGTCTTCCTAGCCTTGCTTCTCGCGGCAGGCCATCTCATCAACACTCCCCTGCTCCATGCGGATGTTCCTGCAAATAAGTCACCCGCAGCGGCGATCTCCGTAGCCTCTACGAACCTACTCGCACCTGGGAGCGATGACGCGCAGATCGCGTATGTAGCAGGGCGGGCCTTGGAACAATTCCATTTCCGCCAGCATCCGGTAACGGACGAGTATTCGGAAAAGTTCTTTGATCGCTATATTGAGGCGCTCGATCCGCAACGTCTGCATTTCACACAAGCGGACTTGGCCAGCTTCGCGAGCTATCGCACTAATCTGGACAACCTCTTGTTCGCAAAGAGGCTTAGGGCAGACACCCGCCCCGCTTACGAAATTTACAATCGCTTCAAGCAACGGCTGAACGAGCGCGTAGCCTACATAAACGAACTATTGAGGACTGAAAAGTTTATGTTCGACTCGAATGAACAGGTCATCATCAACCGCAAGGACGAATCTGCGCCGCTCGACTTGGAGGACGCCCGCCACCTTTGGAGACAACGCCTCCTTAGCGAATATCTTGGTGAGAAGGTCGGAAAGCATGCGGCCAA
>WBXK01000039.1 GCA_008933055.1 Verrucomicrobiota bacterium
GATTGCGCAATCTGGAGTCAACGAAGCAGTGAAGGAGTTGGGGAATGTAGATGTTGATTTTCGTATCCCGTCAGATGGTCAAGCAGCAACTCAGCGGGGAATGTTGGACGACCTTGTTGCGAAAGGAGTCGACGGCATTGCTGTTAGCGTGCTGGATGCGGACAATCAAACAGAGTTCCTAAACAAGATCGCCAGCCAGACATTATTGATCACTCACGACAGTGACGCGCCAAAAAGCAAACGTGTTTGCTATATCGGCACAGATAACATTGCGGCCGGACGTGAAGCCGGCAAGCTGATCAAGGAAGCGTTGCCCACCGGCGGAAAAATCATGGTGTTTGTTGGAAGCATGGACGTGAATAACGCAAAGGAAAGATTTGGAGGGATCAAAAAAGAACTCGACGGTTCCAATATCGAAGTCATTGATGTCCGTACCGATGATGGAGATCGTTCGCGCGCACAAAAAAACGTGGAAGACACCTTGGTGAAATATCCTGACATAGCGGCGCTGGTTGGACTATGGAGCTATAACGGTCCGGCCATCGTTAAGGCTGTCGCCGGTGCTGGCAAAATAGGAACTGTCAAAGTAATTACGTTTGATGAAGAAGACGCAACGCTCGCCGGAGTTGCTGGCGGGGCGATTTATGGCACTGTCGTTCAACAACCATTCGAATTCGGAAAACAGTCCATCTCAAAGATGGCGAAATATCTCCTCGGCGATAAAACAGCACTAGCTGACGGCTTTATGATTGTTCCGACGATAAATATTAAGAAAGCAAACGTGGCGGAATTCAAAGCGCGCCTAGATAAACAGCTGGGGAAGTAATTGTTAACAAGCACCACCCACTGTAACAACTTTTTTCTCAGGTAAATATGATCGAGAGACTTACCGTCAGCATATAATATTTAATCAGCATGCCACTTCTTTCGATGCGTAGAATCGGTAAACGTTTTCCGGGCGTTGTTGCGCTTGACGGCGTTAGTCTGGAAGTTGGGAAGGGCGAGGTGCTTGCACTCTGCGGCGAAAATGGCGCAGGCAAATCCACGTTGATGAAAATTCTTGGGGGTGTTTATCAGCCTGATTCTGGAGAAGTTCTGGTGGACGGACAGCCGGTAAAGATAAACAACGTAGTGGATGCGATGAAGCTCGGCATTGCTTTCATTCATCAGGAACTCAACGTCATTGATAACCTCGATGTGGCGGCGAATGTTTTTCTCGGACGCGAACCATTGATTGGGCCGTTCAGGTTGATTGATCGAAAAAAGATTTATGCGGATACCGAACCATTTCTGAAACGTCTCGGTCTTGATATTTCACCCAAAACTCGTCTGGACAAGTTACCCATTGCCCAGCAGCAGATGGTTGAGATCGCCAAGGCGCTCTCGCTCAATGCGCGCATCATCATCATGGACGAACCGACATCCTCTCTGACATTATCCGAGACAGAGCGCCTGCTGGAACTTGTGGTTGAACTCAAGAAACAGGGAGTGAGTATAGTTTATATTTCACACCGTCTTGGCGAGGTGAATCAAATAGCTGACAGGGCTATTGTGTTGCGTGATGGCAAGAATGCGGGCGGGTTGGATCGTGCTGAGATAAGCCATGACAACATTGTCAGCTTGATGGTGGGCCGTGAAATCAAAAGCGCCTACGTCGGATCGAAAGCCAAGAAGACTGAAGCCTATCTGCAGGTGCGTGATGCTACTTCGAGTCGTTATCCAGGTAGGAAGGTGGCGTTCGACGCGTCACGCGGGGAAATTCTCGGACTCGCAGGGCTAGTCGGCGCTGGTCGCTCTGAAATCGTAAAGGCGATCGTTGGCCTGGATGCGCAAGGCGCTGGTGAGGTTTGGCTTGGCGGTCAAAGGTTGGAAATTTCCACGCCTCGCCATGCGATTAATCATGGCATCTACCTTGTGCCTGAAGACCGACGTGGTGAAGGGCTAGTGACGAGCATGACGGTCCGCGAAAACATTACCCTTCCATCTCTCGAACGCTTTTCATCACTGTTCATGATTAGTCGCGACAAGGAGAAGACCGTCGCCAATGAGCAGATCAATTCACTCAAGGTCAAGAGCCCTGGATGCGAGACCCGCGTCGTCAACCTTAGCGGCGGCAACCAGCAGAAGGTGGTGCTTGGCAAATGGCTTTCGATGTCTCCCAAGGTGATGATTCTCGATGAGCCAACACGCGGCATTGATGTTGGTGCAAAGGCGGAGATTTACCGGATTATGCGGACGATGGCAGACAACGGCGCGTTGATTTTGATGATCAGCAGTGACATGGAGGAGGTCTTGAATGTCAGTGATCGCGTGGCTGTGATGCACGAGGGTCAAATCACCGGCGTGCTGGATCGCATCGACTGCACGGAGGAAAATATCATGCAGCTTGCAGTTGGGAAACCTATCCCGGCTGCCAAGCTCGCATTCGTCACCTGATCAAGCCGATAAATGAAAAAGGAACTGGGAATCTTTACATTACTCTTCTTACTGTGCGGTGTAACAGGGGCTATCAATCCACAATTTCTCTCGGCAGTCAATTTGGCCAACAACGCGAATTTAATCGGCATTTACGGTATATTTAGCCTGGGCATTGGGTTGGTGATTATCACCGGCGGTATTGATCTTTCGGTCGGATCTATGTTCGCATTGTGTGGCGTGCTTCTGCCCATGGCCTTGCGAGAATGGCACTGGCCGTGGGTTGTAGCCTTGATGGGATCAATTTTGCTTCCAATGGCGATGGGCTGGGTTCACGGAACATTGATAACGCGGGCAAAAATCCAACCTTTCATCATTACGCTTTGCGGACTGCTGATCTATCGCGGACTCGCGCGGTTCATTGCCAAGGACAACACGAAAGGATTTGGGGAGGCTGACGGCTTCACAGCACTTAAGTCGTTGGCATCCGGTCGACTACTACAAAGTTTTGATCCGACGACTGGCAAAGAAATCTTCACTGGTGTTCCGATGCCGTTCGCCATTCTTACAGTGCTCGCCATCGTCATGTGGTTTTTGCTGCATCGCTCGATCTATGGTCGCTATCTCTTTGCTGTCGGTCGCAACGAGGAATCAACGCGTTTTTCAGGTATCAATACGCGACTGATCATCTCGAGCACATACGTCATCGCCGGATTACTCACAGGTATCTCGGGTGTCTTGCTCGCATTTTATACCAACTCCGTTTCAGCGTCCAACCATGGTAACTTCTTTGAACTCTATGGCATCGCAGCTGCAGTGTTGGGTGGATGCAGTCTGCGAGGCGGCGAAGGTTCCATCATTGGAATTCTGATCGGCACTGCGCTGTTGCGCGTTCTGGAAAACCTTGTGAACCTGTTGGGCATACCTAGCTCGCTTAACTTCGCCGTCATGGGCGCAGTGGTATTGATCGGCGTGCTGGCAGACCAATACTTTCAAGAGCGGGCGAAAAAGAATCCCGCCATACACTGACAGGCGAGGCTTCCGTCTTGCGACTGTTGTTTTCCTTCCTATAATTCGCACGTGCTGGACATTAAATTGATTCGTGAAAAGCCGGACTTCGTGCGCCAACGCCTCGCCACGCGCGGGGCAGGGGATGAGAAATTGATTGATGGAATCCTTCAGTCCGACAACGCACGACGCAAAGCTCTCGCGGAAGTTGAAAATCTCAAGGCTACCCGCAATCGGATCTCGAAAGAAATCGGCACGTTCATGGGGCAGAAGAAGCTTGCTGAGGCTGAAGCCATGAAAGCTGAGACAAAAACTTTAGGTGATCAAATCACGGCGTTGGATGCAGAGGCGAAGATGTCCGAATCCACGCGCGATGAGTTGATGCTGCGCTTGCCAAATCTCCCGCATGAATCAGTCGCGCTAGGGAGAACTGCCGAAGACAATCCGCTAGTCCGAGTCCATGGCGAAAAGCCGAACTTCGCGTTCAAGCCTAAGTCGCACGTTGAACTCTGCGACAGCTTAAAGCTAGTGGATTTCGCTCGCGGCACGAAACTGTCCGGCAGCGGATTTCTTCTCTACACAAACTGGGGCGCCAAGTTGGAGCGTGCGTTGATTCAATACATGCTTGATCTTCACACCACGCAGCATGGCTACACGGAGGTCTCACCGCCCTACATGGTCAATGAAAACTGCCTCGTGGGCGTAGGGCAATTCCCTAAATTCAAAGATCAATACTATGGCGTGGCTGAGGGCGATAAGGTGGAGGAGCTCGGCAAGTTATATCTTATTCCAACAGCTGAAACTCCAGTTGCAAACATCCACCGTGAGGAATTGTTGGCCGAGAAACAGCTTCCCATTTTTTATTGTGCCTATACGCCCTGTTTCCGGGGTGAAGCGGGAGCATCGGGCTTGGGAACTCGCGGGATGATTCGCGTGCATCAATTCGACAAGGTGGAGCTAATCAAAATCGTGAAACCGGAGGACGGTTACGCAGAGCAGGAGAAGATGGTTGCTAATGCGGAGCGTGTATTGCAATCACTCGGACTTCACTACCGCGTGATTTCGCTCTGTACTGGCGACATGGGATTCGGCAGCGCCAAGACTTATGACATCGAAGTTTGGGCTGCAGGGCAGGGGAGTTACTTGGAAGTTTCCAGCGTTTCGAATTGCGAGGATTTTCAGTCGCGCCGAATGAACATGCGGTTCAAGACGGAAGCTGGCGAAAATAGATTTCCGCACATTCTAAACGGTAGCGGCACTGCGCTGGCGAGATTGTTCGTAGCCTTACTGGAAACCTATCAACAAGCCGACGGCAGCGTTTTGATCCCTGAGCCGTTGCAAAAATATCTCGGCAGCTCGCAGATAAAAGCCTCGTAGAAATTTGCTGCTGCTCCGTTATGAGAATCCTACTGGCAAGCAGTGAAGTTTATCCTTACTCAAAGACTGGCGGACTTGGAGATGCTGTTGGAGCGCTTGGCAAGGCATTGGCAGCAGCAGGACATAGAGTGGGTATCATTACGCCGTTGTATCGAGGAATTCGGGAACAATTGATAGGCTTGCGCCGAGTGGATTGGGAATTTGATATTCCTCTCGGCTCAAAGCGGATCGGGGCTGACTTGCTGGCACTGGATGTCTCTGACCGACTCACGATTTATTTTATAGATAAACCCATATACTTTGATCGTGCTGGCATCTACAACGAGAATGGTGCCGACTATAGCGACAACGCTGAGAGGTTTATTTTTCTTTCCAAGTGTGTCGCGCATCTGGCTCATCATCTGCCCTTAATGCCGGAGGTTTTGCATCTGCATGATTGGCCGGTCGGTATAGCGGCGTTGATGGTTCAGCACGAAGCGAAAACTTCGTTGTGGGAAAATCGTCCGCGCATCTGTTTCACAATCCACAACCTCGCTTATCAAGGCGTCTTTCCAGCTGACACATTTTCATTATTGAATCTTCCATTGGGTTGGCACAATCCGGACACCACTGAGTTTTACGGCAAGATTAATTGCCTCAAAGCAGGTATCGCTTGCGCAGATGTCGTCACAACCGTAAGTCCACGATATGCCCGCGAAATCACCACTCAGGAGTATGGTGCGGGCTTGGATGGACTTTTACGCAAACGTCAGAATGTCCTAAACGGAATCCTCAATGGCGTTGATTACGAAGAATGGAATACAACTTCAAACCCACATCTCGCAACTGCATTTAGTGCTGATAATGTAGCTGGCAAAGTCGTCTGCAAATCAGCATTACAACAATACTTCGGTCTACCCATCGATCCCGATGCACCAATATTTGGATCTGTGACACGACTAGCTGACCAAAAAGGCATTGATCTGCTCATCGGTGCGTTAGATGAAGTGCTGGATGCCAAGATGCAATTTGTTCTACTTGGAAGCGGTAACCGCAATTACGAACAAGCTTTGAACGAGCTCTCGGCTAAGTACGCCAGCAAGGTTGGCGTCAAAATTGGTTACGATCACGGTCTGGCTCATCAGATCGAGGCTGGATGTGATTTCTTTATCATGCCATCGCGGTTCGAGCCTTGCGGTCTAAATCAACTTTACAGCCTCAGATACGGCACTGTTCCGATTGTTCGTCGCACCGGCGGTCTGGACGACACAGTGATTGATGCCGTAGACGGCGGCATCGCAGCGAATGGAATAAAATTCAACGACCCAACAACTGCAGGGTTGGTTAAGGCGATCCACAAGGCGCTGACACTTTACGATAAGAAGGAATTGTTGAACGGATACCGCGCCAACGGCTTTGCAGCAGACTTCTCATGGGCAAAAGCTGTCGCAGGTTACGAGTTGGCATATCGTTGGTAATCACGAAAAGCTTTCAAACTTACACAAGAAGTATGAACGATAACATACATTGTGGGCATATTTTTAAATGCCGCTAATATAATAAAAAACGGCGAGACACACCAAGGTTGTCTCGCCGTTTGAAATATTTATTTCTGTTATTTTGATGCGGTAGACTCTGCGGTTATTGCCATTTCCTTGTCGCGATCTTCCATAGCAGCTTTACGGGAAAGACGCACACGGCCTTTTTCGTCTACGCCAAGGCATTTAACTTGGATCTCATCGCCGATTTTGCAGATATCTTCGGTGTTTTTGACACGGAAGTTTGCAAGTTCACTGATATGAACCAATCCGTCCTTACCGGGAAGGAATTCAACGAATGCGCCGAATTCTTTGATTGTGACAACTTTGCCACGATATATTTTGCCGATCTCAGCTTCGGCTGACATGCCAGTGATATGATCTACGGCAATCTTCATGCCTTCAGCAGACACGGAGAAGATGTTCACGGAACCATCATCTTCGATGTCAATTTCACAGCCTGATTCTTCGACAAGTTTTTTGATGTTCTTGCCACCAGGTCCGATTAGAGCGCCGATTTTCTCAGGATTGATCTTAAGCGTCGTGATGCGAGGAGCATACTTGCTGATGTCCTTGCGAGGTTCGGAAATGGTCTTGGCCATCTCAGCCAGAATTCCCAATCGAGCAACACGAGCCTTTTCAACAGTCTCGGCCATGATGGAATGAGAAATCCCCTTGAGCTTGAGGTCGAGTTGGAAGCCGGTGATCCCCTGCTCTGTTCCAGCGATTTTGCAATCCATGTCGCAATACGCATCTTCCCAGCCGATGATGTCGGTGAGCAGTTGATATTTTGAGATTTTCTTATCGTTGCCGTATTCGGTGCAGATGCCGACGCTGATTCCAGCCACTGGGCGGATCATTGGCACACCAGCATCCAACAACGCAAGAGTGCCGCCGCAGACGGATGCCATCGAAGTTGAACCATTTGATTCCATGATCTCACTGACAACACGCACCGCATAGGGATAGGTGTCCAAAGGAATCATTGAAGCAATACTGCGTTCTGCGAGAGCGCCGTGTCCGATTTCGCGCCGACCCGGTCCGCTGATGCGGCCAGTTTCACCAACCGAGAAATTCGGAAAATTGTAGTGCAAGATGAAACGTTTCTCGTTTTCGCCGCCGGTATAGGAATCAAACTCCTGCACGTCGTCACCAGTGCCAAGAGTCACAAGCGAGACCGCCTGCGTTTCGCCGCGGGCGAAAAGTGCAGAACCGTGAGCGCGTGGAAGAATGCTGACTTCACTTGAGATTGGACGAACGACATCAAATGTGCGTCCGTCAAGTCGTTTACCGCTATTAAGAATCAACCCACGAACCGCCTCTTTCTGGATATAGTAGAATGCATCGTTGATGACGAACTTGGTCACTTTTTCAGCGCCGAATTTCTCCACCAGCTTAACGCCGACTTCGTCTTGGATCGCCTTGCACGCAGCTTCGCGATTCAGTTTGCCCGGAGTGAGCAACGCAGGAACAAAACGATCTCCAGCGAGTTTCTTCGCTTCTTGAAGGATTTCATCGGGAACGATGTTCAGCGTGATGGCGCGTTTCTTCTTGCCAGCTTTGGCGGCAAGTTCGTTCTGCGCGGCAATCAATGGTGTGCAGCATTCCTGACCAAACTTCAAGGCTGCGGCAAAATCGGCCTCCGTGATTTCTTTGGCTGCGCCTTCATACATCACTATATCAGTCGCATTGCCGACATACACGAGGTCCAAATCGCTCGCCTTCATTTCAGCGTGAGTCGGATTTGCAACAAAATTTCCGTTAATGCGACCGACGCGCACTGCACCGAGCGGACCATCCCACGGAATGTCACTGACCATCAATGAAGCACTCGCGCCGATGATGCTGAGAATATCAGGATCATTTTCGCCGTCAGCACTGAGGACAACGGTCTGCACTTGCACCTCGTTGTACCAACCTTTGGGGAACAGCGGACGGATCGGGCGATCCGTAAGGCGGCATGTGAGGATTTCTTTTTCAGTGGGACGACCTTCGCGTTTAAAATAGCCTCCGGGGAATTTTCCTGCGGCTGCGGCTTTCTCCCGGTAATCAACAGTCAATGGAAAGAAATCCTGACCTTCCTTAGCTTTCGTGGCGGCAACCGCCGCTACGATGATGACGGTTTCACCGAGCTGAACGGTCACGGCACCGTCGGCCTGCTTGGCCAACTTGCCAGTTTCGATAGTGATTTGCTTGTCGCCTACTTGGGCGGTAATTTTTGATGGCATAGTAGTTTGAGATTGCCGCCACCACCGAGAAACTTCAGTCAGTCTCGAATGGAAGCGAGTCTGACTGAAATCACCCGGGGTAACGGTCTTTATCGCGCGAAATTGTTGTTTGATAAATGGGTCGTTCACGCATTCCGACCCTACTGGTAGAAACGAAAAGCGCGCGGCACTGGCCACGCGCTTTGTAAAATCAGCGACGCAATTTAAGCTTCTTGGTCACCGCCTGATAACGCGGCTTATCCGTGTCATGTAAGTAGTCCAGGAGACGGCGGCGTTGGCCGACCATCACCAGAAGACCGCGACGGGAACTATGATCTTTCTTATTGCCTTGCAGGTGCTCGGTAAGATGATTGATGCGCTGGGTGAGAAGCGCAATTTGCACGTCAGCGGAGCCAGTGTCTTTTTCGTGCAACTTGAATGTTGAGATTGTCTTTTCTTTGGATTCCATACTTATCTTATTTCTAAAATTATGATGAATAAGCCTAGTTATTCACAATGTTAGTGTAAAGCGTTTTAATTGTTTCAACACGTTGTTTTTGATTTTCACCTCGTCAAATCCTGGCGTGTCCCCTGCCCTCTTTGACTTTTGAAAAACAGCGCTTCGCTGTAATGATAATCACGACCTGCAGTTCATGTATCAATACAACCACTGCCCGATCTTCCCGCCTACATCGAGCGTCACCCCTTGGCGGCGGAAGGCCCAGCACATGTAGCTGACGCTCACAAAATAGGATGCTGGCACACGGTTGGCCGTGCAAATTTTTACACCCAGCAAGGTCGTCTTGCCGCCGAATCCCATCGGGCCGATGCCGAGCTCATTCCCGGTTTTCAAAATGTCCTGCTCCAGCGCGTCGAGTTGGGGTTCGGCGTTGCGATCGTCAATTCGCCGGAGGAATTGAGTCTTACTTAGTTCGTAGCCCGTGGCGCGATCGCCACCGATACACACGCCGAGGACGCCTGGCCCACAACCTTTTCCCTGCGCCTGCAACACCGCGTCAAGGATCGCCTTGCGGCAGCCGTCGATGTCGCGATTCGCATGGATGCCGTCGTCGGGGAGAGAGTATTGAGCGCCAACGTTTTCGCAACCGCCACCCTTGAGCGCGAGCTTCACGAAAATCTCAGGCGAACGATGCTGATGAAAGTGAAACGCCGGTGCGCCCGGACCGCAGTTTGTGCCGTCGTTCTTGCCGGTGAGCGAGTCCACGGAATTCTGGCGAAGATAACCTTTCTTGGTCGCAGCTTTCACCGCTTCGCGCGCGGTTTCTGCGAACGTGATCTGGTCGTAACCGACCGGAACATCCACGTAAAACAAGATGCTGCCGGTGTCCTGACAGATGGGCTGCGATTTATTTTTCGCCAGCGCGATGTTCTGATCCACGATCTTCAGGGCGTTCTGCGCGAGGGAATCCTTATTCTCGTTTTCCAGCGACATGAGGATGGCCTTGTGGACGTCGTCGGGAATCTCGGCAGACGTGCGGCGGATTAGTTCGATTAGAGAATTCAGCAATTCACTCATAGTGTAACTTCAGCGTAGGCATTTCAGCATGGAGCGTCAACGAAGTGCTCTGTCGGCAACATTCTATCGGCGCTTGTCCAAAAGCAGAAGTTACACAGATCGCGATCCGGACAGGGTATTCACTTGACCCACGCTTTGAACCCTACTTAACTCTACGGAGTTAGGTTCAAGTCATGTTCGCGCAAATCAAAAGCCTGTTCTCCAACGACATTGGGATAGATCTCGGCACTGCCAATTCTCTCGTCTATGTACGAGATCGCGGCATCGTGTTGAGAGAACCTTCTGTGGTGGCGATCCAGGCCGGTACGACCAACGTGCTGGCGGTAGGTGAGGAAGCAAAGCGTATGTTGGGCAGAACGCCTGGCAATATCGTGGCCATCAGGCCCATGAAGGACGGCGTTATCGCTGACTTCGAGATCACCGAAGCCATGTTGCGCCACTTCATCCAAAAGGTTCATCATCGAAAACTCATCGCTCCACGAGTAGTGGTGGCGGTGCCTTCAGGGATTACAGAAGTGGAGAAGCGGGCGGTGAAAGATTCAGCCACACACGCGGGCGCACGGGAAGTTTATTTGATCGAACAACCGATGGCCTCAGCCATCGGTGTCGGGCTGCCGGTTCATGAACCGGCGGGAAATATGATCGTGGACATCGGCGGTGGAACTTGCGAAATCGCAATTATTTCCCTTGCTGGTATCGTCTTCAGCCGCAGCCTGAGGGTGGGCGGAGACGAATTTGACGACACGATCGTTGCGCACATGAAGCGAGCCTACAACTTAATGATCGGTGAACGCACTGCGGAAGAGATCAAATTGAAGATCGGCTCAGCTTTTCCGCAGGAGCAGGAATTAACCATGGAAGTAAAAGGTCGCGATCTGAGTTCGGGTCTGCCCAAAACGCTGTCCGTCCGTTCAGAAGAAATTCGTGAAGCCTTGCAGGAGCCGCTTTCCAGCATATTGGAATCCATCCGCCTGACACTCGAACGTTGCCCTCCAGAACTTGCCGCTGATCTTGTGGATCGCGGCATCGTCATGGCCGGTGGCGGCGCGTTGCTACGCGGCATTGACCGGTTGGTCGCCGAAGAAACGGGACTACCGGTTCATATTGCAGACGACCCACTCACGGCTGTAGCCGAGGGCACGGGACGCGTCTTGCAGGAACTACAATTCTTGAAACGGGTCACCAGCAGCACCAAATAGTTAATCCCTCCTTTCGCGTTCGCCATGCTCTGCACGGAGATTTCCGGCGCATGACGAACAATGTTTAAGCGCTCGTATTACATCGCGCCAACGCTCGTGGCGTTGCTGATTCTGCTGGTTCTCAACCTGCCGAATAGCACCACCGTGCGCATCAAAACTTCGCTCGGCAGTGTTTTCCTGCCGCTCTTCGGCATCACGGGCGTCACCCAGCAAGCCTCAGCACGTGTTGGCGATAACTTGCTCCCCAAATCAGAACTCATTGCCGAGAACAATTCTCTGCGCAGACAGAACCAACAACTTCGCCTCCAACTCGCGCAAGCCGCTACTTCGTCGAAGGAGAACGAACGCCTCCGCCAACTCGTCGGCTGGCAAAAGCAGAGCCGTTGGAACGTCAAACTCGCCCGCGTCATCCTCCGAGATCCCGCAAACTGGTGGCGCACGGTGCAGATTGATCTTGGAAGCCGAAACGGCTTGAGCAACAACATCCCCGTCCTTTCGACCGAGGGATTCCTCATCGGCCGAGTTTCTTCCGTCAGCTTGACCAAGTCGCAAGTCGTCTTGATAGATGATCCGAACTGCAAAGTCCCCGCAATCGTCGAGAACGAAGCGCGCAACCAAGGGCTGATAACAAGCGGCGGCCCGTTGGATGAATCCTTCGTCAACCTAACGTATCTCCTCAGCAGTGCAAACGTCAAACCCGGCCAGCGCGTCGTCACCAGCGAACTTTCCGCTATCTTTCCCAAAGGAATACTGATCGGCCAGATCGCTGACAATGCGCGTCTCGTCGAATCCGGTTTAATCTCAGAAGCAGAAGTGAAACTCGCAGCAAATCTGAGTTCGATCGAAGAAGTGTGGGTGTTGTTTCCATGACCATCCTTCCCAATATTCTTATTCTCCTGACCGCGCTGCTCGTCGTGTTCTTCCAAGGCGCATTCAACGGCATACGTGATCTGCTTGGCGCGCAGGTGGACTTGCTACCTGCCCTGATGGTCTATACCGCACTGACAAGTGGCCCAGTCATGATGATGGTTCTCTCCGTCTTCGCTGGATTTATGTTCGACACTCTCTCCGTGAATCCGCTCGGCATCAGCGTGCTGCCGTTGCTGTTAATCGGCTTCTTGCTACAACTCCGGCGCGACCTGCTTTTGCGCGACCAAATTTACGCTCAGTTCGCACTCGGCCTGATCGCCAGCGCTCTCGCACCGTTGATGACTGTTTTGATTTTGCTTACACTCGGCCAATCGCCCTTGCTCGGCTGGGGATCGCTCTGGCAATGGATCGTAATGAGTGGAGGGGGGGGCATCGCGACGCCACTATTTTTCTTTTTGTTCGACCGGTTGAATCACGCGCTCGGTTATCAACCCATTGTGGAATCCAGTTTCCGCGCCGACCGCGAAATCCGGCGTGGAAGAAATTGACATGCTGATCTTCGACCAAATCCGCAAGAATGACGCGCAACTTCAGTTGTTGGCGGCGATGCTTTGCTGCGGATTGCTAGTGTTGTTGGTAGGGCTTTGGTGGGTGCAGATCGTCAACGCCAACCGCTATCGTGCGAGTGTGGAGACGCAATCCTTTCGCACAGTTCGCATCGCGTCTGTTCGTGGGAAAATTTTAGACCGCAACGGCGTCGCGCTCGCCGACAACCGACCAAGCTACAACGTCAGCCTTTATCTCGAAGAACTCAGCAATGAGTTTAAGAAAGATTACAAGAATTCGCGCCCGCGAAAAGTCATCACAACTGACCAACCCTTCTGGAAAGATTGGCTCGGCGTCTCTCCGGTCAAAACTCAATACGTCCGACTCACTGATGCTGAATCTACCCAAGTCATCCGAGCCTCGCGTTATCGCGTCGTCCAAAACGTCGCCAACAAAGTTTCAAGCGTCCTTCAAACGCCGATCACTCTCAACTTCACCAATTTTACGCGCCACTACGAGACCGCTCGATCCATGCCCTACTGTGTCGTGAGCAATTTATCTTCATCTCACCTCGCACGCTTTGAAGAACAGGCAGGCAGTTCACTTGGCGTGGATTTAGATATCCAATCCAAACGAATCTACCCCCACAGCAATATTGCTGCGCATGTGATCGGCTACGTTCGCTCAGATGATAGTTCGGCCGTGGGTGAAGACGCATTCTTCTCCTATCGCACGCCGGACTATCGCGGATTCGTCGGCATCGAAGGTGGCTTCGATCAAAAGCTTCGGGGACGCGCGGGCGCAAAATCTGTTCAAGTGAACAACCTTGGCTATCGCCAGACAGAAAATATATGGGAACAGGCCGTGCCCGGCATAAACGTCGTTCTCACACTTGATTTAGAGGTGCAACGCGAAGCTGAAACCGCGTTGCGTAAAACCGATGCAATCCGACGCGGCGCAGTCGTGGTGATGGATGTCCGCACTGGCGATGTTCTCGCACTGGCATCGAACCCTACGTTCAGCCCGAATCAATTCGCCCACGGCATTTCGCAACGAGATTACGATCAGATTCAGGAACTCACCGCCGCAAAGAACCGCGCTACCGCAGAGCAGTATCAAGCAGGCTCCATTTTCAAAACCATCATCGCACTTGCGGCTTTGGAGAATGGATTGGATAAGAACAAACTCTTCCGCGTGGATCCCAATCCACGCAACGGCGGCAAAGGCGCATACATTTTGGGAAACCGCATCATCAACGACACCGCGCCCCCCGGAGATTACGACTTGGAACGCGCTATCGTGCGTTCGAGCAATTCCTACTTCGTCCAAGTCGGGCTTCAACCGAATGTGTTTGAGCGCGTCCTGGAACTCGGTCGCCGCCTGCATCTCGGCGAACGCATGGACACAAATTCCCTTCCATTGAAACAAATCGCCTCCGGGCATTTCCCCACCGCTGCTTCGTCAAAAAACTGGCAGGCTGGTGACAAAGCTAATATCTGCATCGGTCAGGGCGAGATGGATGTGACGCCGATGCAGATGGCTGTGATGACATCTGCCCTCGCTAATGGTGGCACAGTTTTGAAACCACGCCTCGTAGATCGTCTCGAATCGCAAGAGCCGACGAGCATTGAACCACCGCTTGTTTTCCCACGCGCCCAAGTTCGCGACCGCCTCGGCGTCAGCAAGCGCAGCCTCGACATTCTTCGCGATGCGATGTTGCAGGAAACAGAATCATCCGAAGGCACAGGAAAACATGTCTTGGGTTGCGGCTTCCGCGTCTGCGGGAAAACTGGCACAGCCGAACGCGGCGAACTCCGCGCAGAAGGACAAAAGAAAAACACGACATGGTTCGCCTCATTCGCGCCTTACGAGTCGCCACGTTACGCCGTCATCGTGATGGTGGAGAACGGCGCTTCGGGCGGCGGAACCTGCGCGCCCATCGCCCATGATGTTTACAAGGCTCTGGCAAATTTTGAAGCTCGCACGCAATCGATAACATTGACGCCCTCGACGAGATGAACACCATCGCCATCAAGGAAAGCTCTCCGCGCGTGGATCGCCTGCAACTGGTGGCAATCTTCGGGCTGATGCTTGTCGGCGTAGCGTTCGTGTTCAGCGCGACGATGGTTCACGAATCCGCAGCAAGCGCGCATCTCGTGAAACAACTCTGGTTTCGCCAAATCGTCTGGTACGGCATCGGAGGCGCTGGCGCAGTCGCACTGTGCTTTGTGGATTATCACACACTCACTCGCTGGGCAGGCATCGCGTTCTGGGCATCCATCGTTTTACTCGTGGCTGTGATGTTCTTCGGCACCACGCGTGGGGGAGCGAAGCGGTGGTTCGATCTCGGCGTCTTCAGCCTGCAACCCTCAGAATTCGCCAAACTCGCTTTCGTTCTCGCACTCGGCAATTTCCTTAGCCGACCAGCGGAAGAATTGCGACTGGCGAGCAACTTCTGGAAAGCGCTAGGAATGATGGCGATTCCTTTTGTGCTGATTATGAAAGAACCCGATCTCGGCTCTGCGCTCGTTTTCATCCCGACCGGTTTTGCCATGATGCTCGTGGCTGGCGTGCCACGACGATATCTGTTCCGCTTAATCGCTTTTTTCGGGATTCTCGCGTCGTTGATTCTCGTGGACGTACTCTTCGCGCCGCCAGATTGGCAGATCAAGTTGGAAGAATATCAACGGCAACGGCTACTCGTCTATTTCGGCAAAGACTTCGCGCCACCGAACGCCACGCCCGAAGAGAAGCGCAAAGCCCTTCAGTTGCAGGCGGAGAAATCTTATCAAGGTCAGCAAGCGTTGATCTCCGTAGGCTCAGGGGGATTCTGGGGGCGCGGTTGGCGCGAAGGACAACAAACGGCGCTCGGTTTCTTGCCGCCTGGTGCAGCGCACACGGATTTTATATTCTCCGTCATCGCGGAGGAAAAAGGTTTTGTCGGAAGCGTGATGGTCATCACACTCTACGCGGTGGTCCTCTTCACAGGATTGAGGATCGCGGGTCAGGCGAGAGATCGCTTGGGCAAAGTGTTGGCGGCGGGAGTGGTGACGCTCTTGTTCAGCCACATATTTATCAACATCGGAATGAACATCCGGCTCATGCCCGTTACAGGTATTCCACTGCCGCTGTTATCTTACGGCGGGTCTTCAGTGCTGGCCTCAATGATTGCTCTCGGCATGTTGCAAAACGTTCACATCTATCGAAAAGGATACTGATTATGAGTAATGAAAAACGATTCGGCGGCAGACGCCGACGCGGTGGAATGCGGTTCAAGCCCAGCGGAGGTTTAAATCAAAACCAGCCTCCAAAGAATGACAAAGACGCTGTAGCCGCTCGCGCAGAAGCCGTCGGCGAAGTCGTCGGCGGACACGGACAGGAGAAACTGTTCGAGCGTCGCCATACCAACGAGATCGAACGCGCGGAAAACATCGCCGCCGGTCTGCCGCCCGAAGGCGCCCCAGAAGCTTTGCCCGGTCACGAGCATCAACACCAAGCTCCACCCGCACCCGTTTCAACAGAACCAGAGAAGGCGTTCGAGCCGGTGAAGGTTGTTGAAAAAAACCGAAGCCTTGTCGAACGCATTACGGACGTCGCCGCAAACCTCGTCAAAAAAGTTCAACGCCTCATCCGCCCCGAGAAGAAGGTTCACAAAGAAGTCATCATCAATGCTGAGACACTGGAAACGCGCGTCGCAGTTTCTGAAGATGGTAAACTTGAGGAGTTCAACATTGAGCGCACCACCGAGGAGCGTCTCGTGGGCAGCATCTTCAAAGGCAAGGTGCGCAACCTCGAAGACGGATTGAAAGCCGCGTTCGTGGACATCGGTTTTGAAAAGAACGCATTCCTTCACTACTGGGACATCGTGCCCAACCAGTTCGACAGCGGCGTCGAGATCGTGGATCGCCCCACCAAGCGACGCGATCGCCCGAAGATCACGCAGAAAGACATCCCGCGCCTTTACTCGCCCGGCTCGGAGATCATCGTCCAAGTCACCAAAGGCCCCATCGGCACGAAAGGCCCGCGCGTCACCACGAATCTCGTTTTGCCCGGTCGTTACCTCGTATTGCTCCCCAACTCCGATCAGTCCGGCATCTCCCGCAAAATTGAAAGCCAGCAAGAGCGCACTCGCTTGAAGAAAATCCTCCGCGAACTCAACATCCCAGAAAACATGGGCGTCATCATGCGCACTGCGGGCGAAGGCCAACAGAAGCGTTACTTCGTGCGTGACCTCGCATTGCTGCTTGAAGAATGGAGCGGCATTCAGGAGAAGATCAAATCCCAGGGCATGGCCACCTGCGTGTTCCAAGAGCCAGACTTGATCGAGCGCACTGTGCGCGACTTCCTAACCGAGGACGTCGAACGCATCGTGGTGGATAGCCCGAAAGCCGCTGACCGCATGAAAGCGATGATCCAAAAGATTTCCCATCGCGCCGCGCGCAAGGTCATCCTTTACACCGAAGCGCAATCCGTGTTCGACCGCTTTAACATCTCCAAGCAACTGGAAAATGCGTTTTCACGCCAAGTCCACCTAAAGGGCGGAGGGTACATTGTCATCGATGAAACAGAAGCACTCGTGGCCATTGACGTGAACACCGGCCGCCACAAAGGCGGCAAGGACCAAGAAGCCTCCATCCTAAAAGTGAATCTTGAATCCGCCGACGAGATTTGCCGTCAATTACGCCTGCGCAATATGGGTGGGTTGATCGTGCTAGACTTCATTGATATGAAATCGGGTCGCGACCGGCAGAATGTTTATCAGCGCATGAAAGAAGGATTGCGCCGCGACAAAGCCAAGACGCACATCCTGCCGATCTCGCAACTCGGCCTCATGGAAATGACCCGCCAACGCCACAGCGAAAGCGTGCGCTCGGCAGTCTATGATGACTGTCCGTATTGCAAAGGCCGCGCGAAGGTAAAGAGCACCGAGACCATGAGTGTCGAAATCCAACGCAAGCTTCAAGAGATACTCAAGAAGCGCACACGCGATGAATCCGACTTCCAACTGCGCATCGTAGTTCATCCCACCGTACTTGAGCGGCTACGTACTCAGGACGAAAAACATCTTATAGAAATGGAGAAGCGTTATTTCGGTAAATTGAGTTTCCGTGCTGATCCGGCGATGCACGCCGAACAGTTCAAGATTCAGAACGTGACAAACAACGAAGACCTCGCCAGCGTCGGCTCGTGAGTTGACGTGGCAATTATCAACGCCCCGGCATCAAGGCCGGGGCGTTGTTGTTATCAGCGTTCAGTCGGAATTAATCGCTCACCCCACCGGCAACTCTTCAATAGAGCCACCCTGAAAAGAGCGCCATACTAGAAATATAAAGTCGGGCGAAAAGCAATTCAGTCAGCTAGTAGCATCGCGTTAGATTCGGTTATTTTTTGGTGGGGGAAAGAATAAGGCACAATTCCCTTTAAATTTTGATCGGCGAGTTAGGGCCTCGGAAACAGGCGGAGCCTGCTGGTGAAAGTTGTCAAGCTTCGTAATGCGAATACCGAAGTTAAGCTATAGTAAAATAATTTGACGGTGCTGA
>WBXK01000040.1 GCA_008933055.1 Verrucomicrobiota bacterium
GCGCAGAATGGGTAATTGCCCCCCGCATCACAAGGTTTATTTCCTCACTTCAAATAGATCGCCGCAGTCTCCCGGGCCCGCCGGATCAACACGATGTCCGCTCTCAGATCACCAAACCGGAACTGCGGCAACCCGCTCTGCTGTTGCCCAAGCAACTCGCCGGGGCCGCGCAGTTTCAAATCCTCCTCCGCAATCTTGAACCCATCCGTCGTCTCCTCCATCACGCGAAGACGATCCTGCGATCCAGGTTTGCGCACATCGGAGATTAGGATGCAAAAACTCTCATGCGCACCGCGTCCGATGCGTCCGCGCAACTGATGCAATTGCGCCAACCCGAACGACTCCGCGTTCTCGATCAGCATCACCGTGGCATTCGGCACGTCCACGCCTACCTCGATCAGCGACGTGGCAAGCAACACGTTCACGCGATTCTGCCGAAAGTCAGCCATAACGCTTTCTTTCTCAGCCGCTTTGAAACGCCCGTGCAACAGTCCGACGCGGAACGGCGCAAGTTTGATTTTCAGCGAATCGAACTCCTTACTTACGGCTTTCAATCCATCGGAGTTCTCCTCCACGCGCGGGTAAACCACGTATGCTTGGCGACCTTCCGCCAGCTTTTGTCGCAGGAATTCTAACACCTTAGGCAACTTGTCCGACGCACGGACGAACGTCTTCACCGAGCCGCGTCCGGGTGGCAGTTCATCAATCACAGACAAATCGAGGTCGCCGTAAAGCGTCAAACCCAGCGTGCGCGGTATAGGCGTGGCCGTCATCACGAGCAGGTGCGGATAGTTTCCTTTGCGAACCAACTGTTCGCGCTGCGTCACGCCGAACTTGTGTTGCTCGTCGATAATCACGAGGCCGAGTTTGGGCAACCTGAAGCCATCAGTGAGCAATGCTTGAGTGCCGATAAAGATGGAAGATCGCGCGCGTTTGTGATCCTCAATCCTCAACCCTCTATCCTCGCCAGTTTTCTTCGAGCCCGTCTGCATTTCGACTTTTACCCCAAGCGGTTCGAGCCAGCGGGAAAAGTTGCGGAAGTGTTGCTCCGCGAGAATCTCCGTGGGGGACATGAGCGCGACGTTGAATCCGCTCTCCAACGCCATCAGGGCAGCGCAAGCGGCCACGGCTGTTTTGCCAGAACCGACATCGCCTTGCAGCAGCCGACGCATCGGATGCGCCCCGCCCATATCCGCTCGGATTTCCCGTAGCACACGCGTCTGCGCTATGGTGAGTTTGAATCCGAGTTGAAAGAGAAAAGGTTTGATGAAGTGATTATCGCCTGCGCAAGCCAATGCCCTCGCGCCGGCTTCAAACTTCTTCCTTCGCGTCTGGATCTGAATCTGCAACTCCACGAACTCATCAAGTGCGAGCCGTTGTCGAGCGAACTCCACATCGGTCAACTCCTCGGGGAAATGAATCATGCGCAAAGCGCTAGCACGAGCGGGGAGTGATGAAGCGTTAGATTGCAACTTCGCCCACGCCGGCTCGGCGATCTCTCCCTCGAATTTTTCCAACGCTCGCCACATCATCGTCCGCATCACACGGCCCGTGATGCCTTCCGTGAGGGGATGAATCGGGACGATGCGATTGACGTGGATGAATTCGTCCTCATCGTTTTCGAGCAATTCGGTTTCAGGATGCTCGAATGTGCGCGGGCGGAGTGATTCCGTTTTGCCGAATGCGAGGAACTCCCTCCCTGTTACGTAGTAATCCTCCATCCACAGCTGCGACTGCCACCAGCGCAGATACAAGTGCGCCGTGCCGTCATCAATAACGCACTCGAACATGGCGCGCCCACCTTTTTTCCAACCCTTGCGTCCCGCGGCTATGATTTTTCCGCGCACCGTAGCGGGTTCACCCACTTTCAATTCGCGGATGGAAAGAAACTTTCTGCGGTCTTCGTAGCGTCGCGGCTTGTGGAGCAACAGGTCTTCGACGGTGAAGATGTCAAGTCGCGCGAGGGATTTGGCGCGTTCGCTACCCACACCCCAAACGGAAGTGATGGGCGAGGTGATGGGAGGAGGTTTGTTGTCCGGCTGCGACACCAGCGAAAGATACGAACCTATCAGACCCGCTTCAACGCGAAAGAAATAAGCTGAGTGATCAGTGAGGGTGGACAGCGGGAGCGTTTGTCTTGCTTGCGGGGAAATCTTTGACAAGGTAATCCACGAGCGACGCGATTTGGGCATCTGACAGCGGGCCACCCTGAGTTTGAGCGAACGCTGGCATCAATGTGCCTGGCTTGCCGTTCACGATTGAAAATTTCCAATACTCAGAGTTCGGGACGGTTTTGAGGTTGTGCAAGTCAGTCACCATCGTGGCGCGAGGCGTTGCCTCATGACATATCCCGCATGCCTTATCGTAAAGAACCTTGCCCACCTGCCCGATCACGGGTTCTACGTGGCACTTTGCACAATCGCCCTTGAACACCGCTTGCCTATCCGCCGTGGCAATCAGTCGATTCTTCTCGCGGTCGTCGCCCATGGTGCGCTGGTTGGTTTCTGGCGGAGTAATCGTTGTCTTAACCGTAAGCATCTTCTGACCTTTGTCGGTGACAACAGTCGCACTTTTGAAAACCACCCCAAACTTACCCATCAGATTCATCGTGAGCGGAATCACGCCACTCTCGCTCGGTTGAAGTTTCCAAGGATAGGTCAGATGCGCGACCGTGCAGCCGCAGGAAGTTTGCACACCGCTGATAACGACTTCGTTAGAGGAGATATTGGTGACGCTGAAGGCAAACTTTGCTTCCATCTCACCGGACTTAGTCGTGTACTCTTTTGTGGTCGCATCAAACGCCAGAATACCATCGGGCAACTGACCGAGAGATTGCGGTGGTTGCACTGGCGGTGCGACGACAGGCTTCGCAGGCGCGAGTTGAGCAACGGGCGGCGTGGCGTTGGTGGCAGCCCACGGCTGGGCGACAACCAATACAGAACTGATGTCCAAGACGCACGCGATAACTGTCGCAAAGGACAAAGTGATTTTCATAGTCGTTGCGGGTGAAGGTTAAACACGTCACCGCATGGTTGACGAGAAAGAAAATAGCTTGTTCATTTCGCCCGATACCAAAATATAAATCTGAACGATTCCTACACGCCGGATTGACCCTTAGAGCGACTCCTGACCACAATCCCGAATGGCAAAGCCTGAATTACAGATTGAGAAACTCATCACCGGCAACGGTGCTTCACCCAACAACGGCGACACCGTCTCAGTGCACTACACGGGCCGCTTCATGGACGGCAAGAAGTTCGATAGCTCCGTGGACCGAGATGAACCGTTCGCCTTCGTGTTGGGCGAGGGACAAGTCATCGCTGGCTGGGACATCGGCGTCGCACAAATGAAAATAGGCGACAAAGTGAAGCTCACCATCCCACCGGACTTGGCGTATGGGCGCGATGGTTATCCAGGAGCTATCCCGCCGAACGCTACGCTTATATTTGAGGTGGAGTTGCTGGGGATCAACTGACATTGGCGGATCAATCCGCCCCAAGACAAAACCACGCTGCGCCTCGCTTTTTGGGACAGTTGCGCCGGTTGCAATCTAACAGTATTTGTGTGTTACAAGCTCGTGAGAGAAACCGGAAGGTTTTCTCTCCACGAGTGCGCTACAGCCCGACTACATAAGCCCCTTCTGTGTGGAACGCTCCGTCAGGTTAAACGCCCCACAACTGAATAAAAGCGTCAACGTCATCAAATACTACACTGCCATCGGGGCTGATAACGGATGGATCACTAATAAATAGCCCCAAGTGGCCTTGTGCCGGATTTGTGGGCTACTGGAGAGCTCGTGGGACATGAGGCCTATTTCCTAACACGACTCCGAATCTCAATCAGCTTCTTCATCACGCCATGCAGATTTCCGCTGCCTGCTTTCGTGCCGAAGGCGTCGTGGAGTTGGCGGTAGAGAATGTAAATCTCCTTGTAGGTCGCGTGGGCTTTAGGATTCGGCTTGAAGACAAGCGGCTTGAGTCCGGTCATACGACGTTGCGCGATATCGTAGTCAGGATAAACATTCGCCACGACCGCCGCGGCGATAGCAGAACCGAGAGCGCAGGTTTGCGCCGAGCGGCTGATCTTCATCGGACGACCCGTCACATCTGCATAAATCTGCATGACGAGCGGGCTTTTCTCCGCGATGCCACCGCAGTTCACCACAGACGAAATCTTGACGCCGTACTCCTCGAAACGATTGATGATAGTCAACGCACCGAACGCAGTCGCCTCGATGAGCGCGCGGTAAATTTCCGCAGGCGTCGTGTAAAGCGTCTGCCCGATGAGCGCGCCAGCGAGCCGTTGATCCACGAGGATTGTGCGATTGCCATTGTTCCAATCCAACGCTAGCAAACCGCTCTCGCCAGCTTTCAACTTCAGCGCACCTGCAGTGAGAGCTTCGTGTGATCCAGCTTCTTTGCCGCCGGGTTGGAGATAATTCACGAGCCAGTTGAAAAGATCGCCCACGGCAGATTGTCCTGCTTCTAGCCCGAAGTAACCGGGCAACACACTGCCGTCCACGATGCCGCAAAGCCCCGGCACATCTGCGAGCTTCTTGTTGTTGGCTGCAACGGCGATGTCACACGTGCTTGTGCCTATGATCTTCACCAGCGTTCCCGGCGCAACGCCAGAACCGACAGCGCCGAGATGCGCATCTATCGCGCCGACAGCAATAGGAATACCTGTTTCCAAACCAGTCCTCTCCGCCCACGCTGGACTGAGTCCACCGACAGAACGATCAATCGTGTGAACCCGAGTCGTAAGTCGTGAACGGAGTTTGCCGAGCTTCGGGTGCAGCTTATTGAGAAATTTTGCGTCGGGATAACCGCCCCATTTCGAGCTCCACATCGCCTTGTGGCCGGCAGCGCAAACACCGGCGATAAACTTGTTCGGATGCTCTGTGCCAGTCAAAGCAGCGGGAACGAAGTCTGACAATTCGACCCAGGAATATGCGGCATCAAACACTTTCGGCGCAGTGCGGAGACACCTGAGAACTTTGCTCCAGAACCATTCGCTCGAATATGTGCCCCCGCACTTGGCGAGATATTGCGGGCGCATCTTCTTCGCGAGCGAGGTGATCTCGGTGGCTTCAGCGACTCCGGTGTGGTCTTTCCAGAGCCAAGCCATCGCAGCGGGATTGTCGGCGAACTTCTTATTGAACGCCAGCGGCTGACCGTCCTTGTCTAAGGGCAAGGGAGTGCTGCCCGTCGTGTCCACACCGATGCCGATGACTCGACATGGCGTGAAACCCTTCACGGATTTCGCCGCGTCTGCGAGCGCCTGTTTGATGGTGATCTCCGCACCTTTGACGTAATCCGCCGGATGTTGACGCGCAAGATTCGGGTCGCTGGAAAGGATCACGCCTTGCGTGCCATGAGAATAAGTCCAGACGGCGGAGGCGATCTCTTCGCCATTCGCGACGTTGACGATAAGAGAGCGAACGGAGTTCGTGCCATAGTCCAATCCGATTGTGTAGTGTTCGGCCATAGATTTCCGCATTTGCAATCAAAGGAGCAGATGTCACGAGCGCGACAACATCCACAAGGAAAACTGCATTTATCAAAAACCGTATCTAGTTTTACATTCCGATCAAACAAACAACCGCTTCATCACCTCATCCGCCAGAACTTCGTAGGCAGCGGCACTTGCGCTGTATTTGTCATAATGGATAATGGGTTTGCCGAAGCTCGGTGCTTCTGCGAGCTTCGTACTGCGTGGGATGACGGTTTCGAACACGCGCTCAGCCAATTGGCTGCGGACTTCGCTAACGACTTCGTTGGAAAGTTTGGTGCGGCCATCGAACATCGTCATCACAACTCCAAAGATGTCTAGATGCGGATTCACCCCAGCCTCGCGCAGTTGCGCCAGCACGCGGCTCATCATGGAGATGCCTTCAAGCGCGTAATACTCGCATTGCAACGGCACGAGCACCCCATCAGTGGCGGCAAAGGCGTTCAGCGTTAGAATCCCCAGAGACGGCGGGCAATCCACGAGGATCACGTCGTAGTTCCCAGAGTCCCTCACGGGTTGCAGCGCCATTTTCAGGCGCATGAGATGGTTCTCGGAACGAGCCAGCTCGACATCCGCGCCGCACAAATCCACTTCGCTCGGGATCAACCACAGCCGCTCGTAAGCAGTGGGTTTAATCTTCTCAGTAAGCGTTCCTTCGCCAAACAGCGGGCGATACGCACTTGCGCCTTCGACTTTCTCCACACCGACGCCGCTGGTGGCGTTGGCCTGCGGATCGAGATCGAAGAGCAACACGCGTTTGCCAGCGGAAGCCAAGCACGCGGCAAGATTCACCGAGGTGGTGGTCTTGCCTACTCCGCCTTTCTGATTTGCGACTGCGATGACTTTGGTTAACACGCGGCAGATTTAAGGCCAAGCGAGGCGGCGATTCAATTTTTCTTTCTGTTAAGTTTCTTTCGCTGGATTTCGGCGCACTTCTGTAGCATTATTATGACATGAAACTGATTCTCATTCCGCACGGAGTCACCCTCACCAAAGCAATCGAAGATCACGTCGTGTCAAAAATCGAAAAGCTTGATCACTTTGACAAGCGAGCGATTGACGCACGCGTAACCCTCGAACACGACCACAACCGCGCTCCTGAAAAACAGTTCTCCTGCTCGGTCAAGCTGGCCGTTCGTGGGCCGGACTTGTTCGCTGAAGACCGCGAAGAAGATTTGTATGCTGCGATTGATCTCGCGATCAAAAAGATTGAAGCTCAGATCCGTAAACGCCACAGCAAAGCCAAAGCACGGCATCACACCGAGGCGTCCAAGACGAAACAAAAATTGAAAGAGCGCGGCCTCTGATGCCCCGCGTTACGTTGTTGATCCTACGCTCCCGCGCCGTCCTCCCAGTTTGCCGTCCGGCAATTGAGAACGGCGCGGTTGCAGTTTCTGGAGGAAGCATCCTGACCGTCGGGCGTTGGAGGGATGTTCAGAAAAAATTCTCCGGGGATATCTTGGATCTGGGAGAGACTGTGTTGCTTCCCGGTTTGATCAACGCGCATTGCCATCTGGATTACACCGACATGGCAGGTTTGTTTCCGCCGCGCAAAAGTTTTTGTGACTGGATCAAACTCATCACCACCGAGAAGGCGCACTGGAGTTTTTCCGACTACGCGACTTCGTGGATTAACGGAGCGAAACAATTGCTTCACTCTGGGACTACGACTGTAGCGGACATCGAGGCAGTGCCCGAACTGCTTCCAGATGTCTGGAACGCCACACCTTTGCGAGTGGTGTCTCTGCTGGAAATGACCGGAGTCAGGAGTCGTCGCAAACCTGAATTGATCCTTCGCGACGCGCTGGATGTGTTGGGGGAACTTCACCACGCTCGGAGTCGCGGCGGGCTCTCGCCGCACGCGCCTTACTCGACCACACCCGCCCTGCTCCGTCATGCGGCAGCCATTGCTCGAAAAAGAAAACTCCTCGTCGCTACACATGTCGCCGAATCGGCCACGGAGTTCCAGATGTTCAGCAATGCGAGCGGCGAGTTGCATCACTGGCTTGAGAAAAACAATCGCGATATGAACGACTGCGGGGGGGCATCCCCCGTGCAACTACTTGCCCGCCATAACGCACTCGGCCCCCACTTGATGGCGATCCATGCCAACTACCTGAAACGCGGGGATGCTCGATTGCTTGCGCAAAAACGTACGAGCGTTGTGCATTGCCCGCGCAGTCATGATTTCTTTTCGCACGCTAAATTCCCCTTTGCCACGTTGCAGCGCGCCGGCGTGAACATCTGCCTCGGAACAGACAGCTTGTCCACGGTTCGCAAGAAACCTCGGCAGACCATCGAACTCAGCATGTTCGATGAGATGCAAGCATTTGCCGCGAAGCACGAAGACGTGTCGCCAGAAACGATCTTGAAGATGGCTACTGTGAACGGCGCGCGCGCCATCGGACAAGAAGGAAAACTGGGGGAACTCAAACGCGGGGCGTTGGCAGACATCATATCCCTGCCATACGCTGGCGACTTTGGAGAAACAACTTCCGCGGCGATCCAACACCGGGGATGCGTCACTGCGAGCTTGATCGGTGGCGAATGGGCGATTGATCCGAGTAAGTCGCCTTGTGTTTGATTACAGTTTTCCCCAACAAAGCGCGCGGTTGCCTCCTGGTTTGATTCCCGCAATACTCCGCCCACATGATTACGCCAGACTCTTTGACAACTCCTTCCGCGCCTTGGTGGCGCGGCCTTACACGCTATCATTGGTTTGTTTTCATCGTCGCTTCGGCCGCATGGTTTTTCGATTGTCTTGATCAACGACTCTTCTCCCTCGCTCGGATTCCCGCGCTTAACTCTCTGATGTTAGATGCCAAACCCGGAGAGATTCAGGCTGCTGGCAAAGAAGTCACCGCAATATTCCTCGTCGGCTGGGGAATCGGCGGTATGATTTTCGGCGCGCTAGGCGACCGTTTCGGCCGTGCAAAAATGTTGACCATCACGGTGCTTCTTTACTCAGCGTGCACGGGTCTGACATTCTTCAGTCGCTCATGGATTGATTTTGCGCTGCTGCGAATGTTGACGGGAATGGGGGTAGGCGGCGTGTTCGGACTGGCGGTCGCATTAATCGCGGAGACGGTGCCGAACAATTCCCGCACTGGAGCGCTCGGCATGTTGCAAGTGCTGTCCACCGTCGGAAACATCTCTGCTGGTCTGGTCAAGATGGTCATAGATAACATGGAGATTGCAGGAACGATCACCAAAGGCACGGGATGGCGATGGATGTTCCTTGTCGGCGCATTGCCCGCGCTCCTCGTCATCCTGATACAGAAGTACCTGAAAGAACCCGAGCCCTGGCTGAAATTACAACGCGAGGGCCGCCTGCCCACAGGCAGCGTCTTCTCGCCCTATGCGGGGTTGATGAAGGAGGCGCGCTGGCGCAAGAATCTTTTTGTTGGCGCAGTCATCGCATCCACCGGCGTTGTCGCGCTCTGGGCCATCGGCGAATACGGCGTGGACTTGCAGCGCCAGGTTTTCAAGACGTGGTATCTCACGGACGGCGTTTCCGCAGACAAAGTCATGGCCAAGGTCAACACAGCCGTGACTTATTCTTATCTGCTTTCGATGCTCGGCGCAGCGGTTGGCATGTGGATATTTACCAAGGCCGCGCAACATCTGGGCCGACGCCCCGCCTTTGCCATCGGCTTCAGCCTCGCTTTTATTGTTACAGTGCTGGTGTATTGGAAGATGAATTCTCCTGCTGACGGACTCTGGATGCTTCCGTTGATGACCAGTTGCCAACTGGCGGTGTTCGCCGGATTCGCTATCTATCTGCCAGAACTTTTCCCCAGCCGGCTGCGGAGCACGGGCACTTCGTTCTGCTACAACTTGGGTCGCTTCGCGGCAGCGGCGGGAAGCTTTTTTTCTGCGACACTGGCGACGAAAGTTTATGGCAGCTTTGGTTCGCCTGCGATGGAGCGTTACTCCGCGATGACCATGTGCGCTATTTTTCTCATGGGGCTCGCCATCTTGCCATTCGCGCCCGAAACAAAAGGCAAACCGCTGCCGGAAGAAAACCCTAATTCCTCCGATTCACTAACCAGATAATCTTCTGATTTACTCGGAATAATAAGCATAGCAGGTTGTATAATTGGTTCTCTAATCAGCTTTTACTAGGACTATCTATTGGACTTATTAGTTCACTGCATTTTGATGAAGTCACCATCAGAAGAGACTTTCATTATGGCCTAAACGCAACAACCTGCTCCCCATTGAGTGAGCCAGCTGGTTTGAGTTGACTGGCATCACTATGACGACATGGCCGCAGAGCAAACGCTACGATGAAACGATGAAGAAATCGGCTGTGGATAACTGGATCAAGAGCGGCAAACTGGGGACTGTGAATTGCGGCTGAATTCGGCGTCAGACATCCGAGTCTTAAGGTCTGGAAGACCCGCTGCTGCGGATACACCCTCCCGCAGCGGGACATTCTAAAAACGGTGCGCCTCTTGAGCGAACCGTGTCGTATCGCTACGAAACCATTGAAGCCATGAAGAATGAGCATTCAGTGAGACAAGTCTGCGCTGCGTTTGAGACCAAGCGATCCCCTCAGTAACCGTGAATGGACTGACGCACGGCTGATTGGATAGAACTTGGAAAGTGCGACAGGCTTCAAAGCAAAACATTTCCAGGTAAAGAATTGAGCAATCAGAATTTTCCCAAGAACCACCGAAGCCAGTTGCTGTAAAGTTGATTACTTGGCGAGATTCAAACACACCAATCGATCCTCGCCGCGGAGATAAAGTTTCTTCCCTGCAAGCACTGGCGCGGCCCAGCAAGGATAATGCAGTTGCGGCACCTGAAATCGGGAAAGCTCCTCATCTCGAGAAAAATTGAGATTGAATAAACCAAGTAATCCGCCCTCGCCCAACACAATCAATTTCCCGTCCGCTAGGATCAATGAACCCCGACCATACACTTTTGGCTGCGGCGTGCTGTGCGCCTGCCAGCTCTCGTTGCGATCCCACAGCAGTTTGCCGGTCGTAAAATCCAGACAACGAAACCGGGCATCGGGTTCATTGCGACCACTGAATGCGTAGAGGTGACCGGCGTGATAAATCGGCGTCGGCCAATGTGCTTCTAAGTTGGTGTTCCTCCAGACTTCTTCGTAGTTTCGGGAATCTTTTTTCACTCGCAACAACACCGAGCCGAGCTTGTAGTAAGCGCTGGAAATCAATACTTGATCGTTCACTACAACTGGATTCGCAGCATTCACTGATTCTTCCACACGAGACCGAAACCACCGGCTGAAATTGACCGCACCAGTCTGCGGATTGAGCGACACCAATCCCTGTCGCATCAGACAGAAAACTTGGCGCTGGCCGTTGATCGTTGCCATCACAGGCGTGGAATAGCTGGCTTGTTTATCCCAAATATTCCACTCCGCTGGGGCTTCTCCAGGCCAACCCAATTTTGGCTGCCCCTGCCAATTGTTTTGCCCGACACTCTCCCAAACTACTTTGCCAGTTGCCGCTGCGAAAGCCACCATGCCGGAATTTGTCTGACCGCCAATCATGACAAGTAGTCGGTCGCCTTCCAAAATCGGCGAACTGCCGACGCCAAAAAATGCCTCAGGCACAGTCCACTCCTTAGAGGTGTCACGTTGCCAAACCAACCGTCCCGTTTCTAAATCGAGACAAAGCAGTTTGCCCTCCGCGCCAAAAGTGTAACAGCGGTTGGTGGTCAGCAACGGGGATGCGCGCGGACCATTATTGTAGCCAAACGGATCGGTGAACTGGCTGGGGTACCCATACCGCCAGAGTGGCAGACCGCCATCGGCAGCAAAAGCCTCCACGACCTCTTCTGCGCCGAGACGATGATGAAGCACCAACACATTACCACGCACAGAAGGAGCGCCGTAGCCAGTGCCGATCCGCTTCTCCCATATCAATGGAGGGCCGTTTGTGGGCCACCGATCCAACAACCCGGTTTCTGCTGATATGCCGTTGGCTGTTGGCCCCAGCAATTGCGGCCAATCTTCAGCCAACGTCGCAGTGTGAACCAGTAATGCAAGCAGCCCTACGACCAGCAAACGGAGACGTGCTTTGAGGTGAAATGAAATCATTGTCTGACGCAATCCATCGGAGTCCGAAGATCAAACCCTCAGAAACATTTTCCTCTGATAGAGAAACCGCACGATCCAGAACGCGATCACCAGACCAAGAATTGAGATCAATAGATCCCCAAAGCCCTTGGCGACGTGCGCATCGAGAAAGGTTTTGATGTCTCCACCCACAAATCGAGCCGAGAGCTTGCTGAATGTGCCGCCGAGAAAATTCTTAATTAGATAAATAGTGATGGAGTTCATCCCCATCCACACGAAAGGCTGACACCACTTCTGGCATTTCCAGACGTCCACCACGAGATAGAACGCGCCAAGCAACATCGCGCTGTATCCGCCCGCCACCAGCACGTAAGACGATGTCCAAATCTTTTTGATGACGGGGAATTGCAGCCCCCACAACCAACCCAATGCAACACACGCCACGCCTGCCCCGAACAACCACGCGAGCTTTCGGCTATTGGAGAACGTGGCGCTTTGCAAAATGAGTCCAGCAAACAATCCAAGCAGACAGGTCGCCACTGCCGGGATTGTGCTTAGGATTCCCTCTGGATCGAAGAATAGGTCATACTTACGTGCTGGCAAATGCTCGAAGTCGAAGTGATCCGCGACGTTGTAGCCTGGACCAAATTTTCCAGTGACGCGATTTGTCGTAGCGGTATACATCGTTTCTGCAGCAGCCCATGCAGGGCTTTCCTTGATGGCGGAAGGATTGATTGAAGCTGGGTTGCCAGACGCGCGAAACAACTTTACGGACTTCGTATCGCCCGCCTGCTCTGCGAGCCCGGCGAGATTGGTTTTCTCCAATTGAATATTGCGAATCGGGATGAAGTTCATCATCGCCCAGTAACCGATCAAGATGCCGCAGCAGATCGCCATGAGCGCGCGCGGCTTGAACCAGCAGAACAACAATCCCGCCACGGTGTAGGCCAGCGCGATGCGGTTCAGCACGCCCATCAACCGCATGTCGGGCCACGGATTCGTGAACCCGCCCGAATAAAAGATGCCGATCGCGAATAAGAGGATGCCGCGCTTGATGACGCGACTCACCGCACCCGCCCTACCCTTTTCAGCAAAGGTTTTCGTCAGCGAGAAAACAATGGACGCGCCCACCATGAACACGAACAGCGGAAAGATCAGGTCGTAGAAACGGAAGCCCGCCCACTCCGCGTGATCGAGTTGCTCAGCGAGGAATTTGGTCGCTGGATTTTGACTCATGCGATTCAGCGCATACACGAGTGAATCCGCGCCAATGATCCAGAACATGTCGAACCCGCGCAATGCATCGAGCGACATCAAGCGGTTGGAAACGGACGACGAAGTTGTATTGGTCATAAAAAACGTTCTGTCAGGGACGTCTTGCTGAGACGATTCTTCCTCGGCACGGCTTCGGAACGAGAGTTTGGATACTTGCCATGTGATGAATGCGCCGCGACGCTGGACGCCAAGCGACGTGTTCCACCTATTTCAGCTGCGGCTGTTGGAGTCATAAAACCCAGGTTAAAAGAATTGCTACCAGCACCGCGACTCCCACCAACCACCAAAACCAATGAAGCCCACTTGGTCTGGCCGATGTTTTGCCGAACTCGCGCTTCGTGAATTCATCGTAATCAAAATCGTCGTCCGGCAATCCGAGATCGGCAGCGGTGGCTTGCTGTGCGTCTTCAGACCAACCGGTATTCTCATCTGCACCGCAATCGGTACAAGCCTTCGAGTTGCGCGGAACATCCGCTCCGCAGTTGGGACAGGTTTCAGGCGAACGCATTGGATTCACCCTGCGGCACAGGTGTATTCCTCATCGGTCGTCAGGTCAAAGCCCATCAAAACATAATCGTGTTTGATCGCCTGCATGTCCTTGACGTAATCCTCCAGCCGTAGCAATTCACTGAAGCCGAGCATCGCGAACATGTGGATCGCCGCAGCCTGCCCCCCGATGAATTCCGCTTCTACTTTTTCGAGGCCCGTCGCACGCGCGATCTCTACGATCTCCTGGATCAGATTACGCGCGATACCGCGACCACGCGTCGCGGGTTGTACCAGCACGCTCACACGCCCGATGTGGCGTTTCCATCCACCGAGCTGTTGGTGCAGCGTGGCGACACCGAGGATTTTGTTCCCATCCGTCGCGAGCAACGGCAGGTTGCGCCCAAGATCAATGCCATCGCACCATTCGCGGATGACGCCAATGTCCATAACGCGATGCTTGATGAACATGCGTTCCTGTTCGGGGATTGTCAGGAACAGCGCGTGAAACTCCTTCTCGTCCGAACGATTGAGGGGGCGCAGCTTCACCTTCGAGCCGTCCTTGAGTTTGATGTCTTTGGGGAATTTTGTGAGTTCAAGTTCGAGTGACATAACGATTCCTGGATTTCGTTGACTGAAAACGACAGAGGCAGACTGCAACAACCGATTCCCGACGGCAAGAGCCAAGCTTGATTAAAAATCCCCCGCCGCAGTTCCCGTGATGCCGGATTGATTCGCCACCATCCGCAGATCAATCTCCGCCGGGTCGAGACTCCATCGTCGCGCGAGTTTTGGAACCTTCTCTAAATTCGCCACGATATGATCTGCCACCGCCAAATCATCGCTGCCGGGATTTTCGCCGTAGCAGAAGCAATTCATCCCTAGCGCGACCTCGTCACCCGTCTTCACACCCTGATTCCAGATTGTCGTCCCAGCCCACGCGTAACCGCGCAGGACGCGACCTGATTCTACCTGCGCCCAAGCGTGATGCTGCAACAGTTCGTCCGCTTGGAAGAATTGAACATGCCCAAGCCGCCGACTCAACTCACGCAGGAAGAGATAGCAAACGTCCACGTCATTATTAGGATTCGGCAAGCCCACCCCGAGCACTAACGTCCAGCCATTGACAGGCGGCGCGATGAAAATTTTGCGTGAGGAGAAAACACCTTCCGCCCAAGAACATGGACGGGGATTATTGAGCCGAAAAGCCGCCTGCACTGAGAGTGTATCGCGACTGCGAATCGCGAGCCAACGCGAAGGACGACGAACGTGCAGTGGATTGTAAGGTGCGATGCCGAAGTAGGAAAATTCCTGCGCCAACTCCGCTTGCTCCTCTTCCGTTGCCAACAACTTTCTCCGCGACCGCATATGCCGCTGCACAAGAATGACCATCAAGACGCCGCCCCCCAGCACCAAGCCGAGCAATGTCAGCAATGCCACCGCGAAGATGTCCTGCGGAACCATGGGAATAATTTACAACGGCAACGGTGTGACGCAATCCCTCGTTGTAGATCGCGACGACAGGATGGCTTCGCTAAACGACTCCTCACCTCGGCTCCTGGAAATCTCGGGAAGTGCTGATTTAATCGAAGTTAGCCATATTTACTGAACTTCAGATTTGCAGAGGCCACCCAAGATGCCCTAGGAGCGATTTTGATTTCTATGGGAGGTGATTCCCACGGTTAAAACAGAGTGGGCATTTTCTGAATGCGGATTTAATGAGCGCTTCCCTGTTGTGTCTCCGCGCCTCGGTTGTTAGCTAGACTTTGACAGAACCCCGAAAACCCCTTCCGCTGTAATAAGACTCCGCGCCGTTATGGCCTATGAAGACGCGGTTGTAACGGCGATCCCCATAGATCGCGCCGCCGAGTTCACGGATTTCCGCGGGCGTCCGCAACCAGCTTGACGACTTCGCATCGAACTCGCCCAGCTTTTGCAGCGCGAAATATTCCTCCTCAGTTAACACCTCCACGCCCATGTCCGCCGCCGCATCCAGAACGCAGTTTTTGGGTTTGTGTTCCTTCCGCGATTCCAGAGCCGTGCGGTCGTAGCAAAAACCGACGCGGCCCTTGGGACTTTGCTCTGAACAATCCATGAAGACGAACTCGCCCGATTTTTTATCCTGACCGACCACATCCGGTTCGCCGCCGGTGCGTTCCATTTCCGCGAGAGACCACAGCTTATCCGGCTTGGCCTCCAACCGCGCCTGCACCTTGGCCCACACCAAACCCGGGTGACGGCCTAGGTTCTTTTCAAAACGGGCTTTCAATGCGCCCAACGACTCGTCAAGTTGTCTGGGGGATAATTCCCTCTTCATTTCAACTCTTTCACATGAATTACGCCTTCGCGTAAACCTGCGCGCCTTTTTCCACAAAGTGGGCTCGTCTCCGCCCGCAGGCTGGGTCTTCGGCCTTGCGCTGCACGAAAGCCTTCTCGCTCGCTTCCCAGCGGCTCGAATCTTCGACTTTAAGCCTTAGCATAGACTTCAGCTCCTTTGTCGATGAACTCTTTGCTCTTCGCTTCCATCCCCTTCTTCAGAGCCTCTTCCTCGGCGATGCCTTGTTCGGCCGCGTATTTGCGGACGTCTTCGGTGATCTTCATCGAGCAGAAATGAGGCCCACACATGGAACAGAAGTGCGCGGTCTTTGCGCCTTCCTGCGGGAGGGTTTCGTCGTGGAACTCGCGCGCGGTCACAGGGTCGAGGGCGAGGTTAAATTGATCCTCCCACCGGAATTCAAAACGCGCCTTGGAGATGGCGTTGTCGCGGTATTGCGCGCCGGGATGGCCTTTGGCCAAGTCCGCCGCGTGCGCCGCGATCTTGTAGGTGATGACGCCGTCTTTCACGTCTTTCTTGTTCGGCAGGCCGAGGTGCTCCTTGGGTGTGACGTAGCAGAGCATCGCGCAACCATACCAGCCGATCATCGCCGCGCCGATACCGCTGGTGATGTGGTCGTAGCCGGGCGCGATGTCGGTGGTGAGCGGTCCGAGCGTGTAGAACGGTGCTTCACCGCACCATTCAAGCTGCTTGACCATGTTCTCCTCGATCATGTGGAGAGGCACATGGCCGGGGCCTTCGTTCATGACTTGCACCCCCTTAGCCCAGGCGCGCCGGGTGAGTTCGCCCTGAGTTTCGAGTTCGCCGAATTGCGCGCGGTCATTCGCATCGGCAATCGAGCCGGGGCGCAGTCCGTCGCCGATGGAGAACGAAACGTCATATGCGGCCATGATGTCGCAGATGTCGTCCCAATGCGTGTAGAGGAAATTTTCTTTGTGATGCGAGAGACACCACTTGGCCATGATGCTACCGCCGCGAGAAACGATGCCGGTCATACGGCTCGCGGTCATCGGCACAAAGCGCAGGAGCACACCCGCGTGGATGGTGAAGTAATCCACGCCTTGCTCCGCCTGTTCGATGAGCGTGTCGCGGAAGAGTTCCCACGTTAGGTCTTCGGCGCGACCGTTGACCTTTTCCAACGCCTGATAAATCGGCACGGTGCCGATGGGCACGGGCGAGTTGCGGAGAATCCATTCGCGCGTGGCGTGAATGTTCTTGCCGGTGGACAAATCCATGACGGTGTCCGCGCCCCACTTTGTGGCCCAGCGCATCTTCTCGACTTCCTCCTCGATGCTGGACGCAACGGCGCTGTTGCCGATATTGGCGTTGATCTTCACGAGGAAATTGCGCCCAATTATCATCGGCTCGTTCTCGGGATGATTGATGTTCACCGGAATGATGGCGCGCCCAGCGGCGACTTCGCTGCAGACGAATTCAGGCGTGATCTCGGCAGGAATGCGCTGCGGAAATTTGCGGAAGACGGAAGGCGTGAACTCGCTATTCGCAAGTTGGCTTGAACCGGCATGCTGTTTGTTTAGGTCGGTGCGAATGATATCCTTCGCCATGTCCGAGATTTTCGCGCGGCCCATGTTCTCGCGGATAGCTATGAACTCCATCTCCGGCGTGATGATGCCGGCACGCGCGTATTGCAACTGGGTGACGATTCTGCCCGCTTTGGCGCGCAACGGATGACGGCGGCTGCCTTTGAGACCTGGAAATTCCACCAGGCGGTTCTTCTCCGCCGCGCTTGCGAATTCGGCGTGTTTGCCGGAAAGGTAGCCGTTGTCCTGCGGCTTCACTTGGCGACCGTCGTATTCTTCCACGTCACCGCGTTTCAAAATCCAGTCGCGTCGCAGCGCGGGCAAGCCTTCGTCGGACGTACCGGTGAAGGCGGGATCGCCCCAGGGCCCGCTGCAATCATAAACGCGCACGGGCGCATTTTTCTCAATCGCGCCGTTGTAAGACTTGGTGTCACTGACGGCGATCTCGCGCATCGGCACGAGCATTTCGGGATGCAGTTTGCCTGCCACAAAAACTTTCGTGGAGGCAGGCAATTGTTCGCTGCTGTGGGGCTCGAATGACGTTTTTGGATTAGCGATCATAAATTTTTTCTTGGTTGTAGCGGCGCTCTATGAGCGTCGCGGTTTTGGGCGGTCACAGACCACCCCTGCATTTTGATTAGAGGAAATGCTTTTGAAGGAGAGTAAGCCGATGGATTTTCCACATTGGCCATCCGCGAGGACTCCTACGCCAGCATTACCTGGATCAGTTTTTCGGGTCTTCGGCGTTCCGCACCGAACTCTCAGCCTTCGGCGCTCCGCCTTGCGGAACGGCCGGTGGGCTCCCCATCTGATGCGAGGCTACGCGAATGCGTGGCGGGGTCAAGCGCCTCATCATTACGCACAAGTTGATGATTTCCGAGCGAGTGACCAACCGAGGGTAATGTCGCGGAGTCTCTAGAGACCGCGAGCTAGGCAGAGTGGGCCGGGATGTCCGTCGCCTCGACGCCCC
>WBXK01000041.1 GCA_008933055.1 Verrucomicrobiota bacterium
AAGGAACTAATCGTCGTTTGGTTTGTCAGTCAATTGACCGAGTCAGGCGTGATCGTGAGTGATGATGCAAGGCTTGCTTGGAAAATGTCGGGATGATAGGTTGCGGCCACATTTTAGGAACTTTAAATCAAAAAATATGAAACTGAACCAAACCCTCGCCTCGCTGATCGGTTTTGCTGTTACTCTGCAATTCACGACAGCGGCAAACCTCACCGGAAAAGTTACCCTCGGCGGCAATGCGCCCGCTGAAAAGGAAATCACCCCGCTTAAGGATGACGCCACTTGCGGCAAACTTCTCGGCGGAGCAGCCCCCATGACAAAGTTTTTCGTTGTTGGTGCGAACAAGGAACTTGCTGACGTGATCGTCGTCGTCAAAGGATTGGAAGGTAAATCCACCGGAGCTGCTGCAGCACCGGCGGTCATGGATCAAAAGGGATGTATTTATTCTCCGCAAATTCTTGCAGTGCAGACCGGTCAAAAGATTTCGGTGAAGAACTCTGACCCCGTGATGCACAACGTCCATACGGTTCCGGTGGCTTCCGGTAACAAAGAAGAGAACAAGGGACAGGGCCCAGGCGCACCTGATTTGACCTTCTCCATTCCGACCGCTGAAAACTTCGTCAAGTTCAAGTGTGACGTGCATCCGTGGATGTTCGCATGGGTGACCGTGGTGGATCATCCCTACTTCGCTATCACTGGCAAGGATGGATCGTTCACGATCAAAGATGTGCCTCCTGGCAAATACAAGGTCGTGGCAATGCACCGCAAGGGCGCGCCGACTGGTGTGGAAAAAGAAATCGAGGTCAAAGCGGACGGCGCAACGTCTGACTTTGTGATCGAGGTCAAGTAATCCCCCTAATCTTTCGGAAAGCCGCTGCGGTCAGGATGACCACAGCGGCTTTCTTTTTGCCGAAGAGGTTGGCGTGCTCCTTAAAAATTTACAGGGCTGAAAATCATTTGGCAGGTAGCCTGTGATTTGATCTCGAAAATCATGCAGACTTATGGTTGGTGCAATTTTAACCTTGGATTTGCCCCACCTACTTTTTCGCCTATAATTCCGATAGGGTGAATCTCCAAATTAACAATCCTTGGCTGCATCGGTTCTCTGTTTTAACAGCGGTTTCCACCCTTGTTCTCGTGGGTATAGGCGGATTGGTGACAAGTCATGGTGTAGGCATGTCTGTGCCCGACTGGCCGACGAGTTATGGCTACAGCATGTTCGCATTGCCCATCTCGACATGGCTTACGGGCGGAATTTTCCATGAACATACACATCGTTTGTGGGCGTCGTTCGTTGGTGTGCTGGTGGTGGCGTTGACGCGCTGGATGGGTGGAAAAAAATCTCGCCTGCCGTTGACCGTCATTGGAGTCGTTGAAATTCTCTTGGGCTTTGCGTTTCTCAAGATCAGTCCGGATTTGAAAGGCGCGGGACATTTCCTATCAGGCATCGGCAGCGTGGTATTGCTGGGTGGAATTGTCTGGGTAAAGAACAAGCCGAGTGCAGGGCGTTTGCCGGTGTTAGGTTGGACCGCGTTCTGGTTGGTGCAACTGCAAGGATTGCTTGGCGGGCTGCGCGTGGTTTTGGATTCGCAGGTGGTGGCGGACGTGCGGTTGGGAACCGCGTTTGGGATTTTTCACGGCTGTCTGGGACAGGGTTTTTTAGTTTTGCTGGCGGTCATTGCGCTGATGGCAAGCCGGTGGTGGGTTCAGCAACGAGGATGCGGGATTAAATCCAACCCTGCTGGCCGCTGGTTTCTGTTCGCCACGATTCTCATCTTCGTCCAGTTACTGATCGCGGCGACGATGCGACATCAGCACGCAGGGTTGGCCATCGCGGATTTCCCTAAAGCCCACGGTCAATGGTGGCCGGACATGAGCGCCGAAGCCGTGGCAGGTTATAACGCCCAACGTGTGGAGGTGACCACATCCGAACAAATCACCACGTTTCAGATCGGGTTGCAGATGACGCATCGCATCGTGGCGTGTTTCATTTTGCTGGCGGTGTCGTCGTGCGCATGGAAAGCGCGAAAGGTTCAATCACTCAAACCGCTCGCCTTCATATGGCTCGGATTGATTGTTATTCAATTCGCGCTTGGTGCGTGGACCATCTGGTCCAACAAAGCGGCAGACGTTGCCACGGCGCATGTGGTGGTGGGCGCACTTTCGCTCGTGACAGGCGCGCTCGGTTGCCTTATCTCTTTCCGGCGTCAAACCGTAAGCGCTGCATCTCCCGAAGTTCCTTTTCAGAAATGAACATTGCACACCGCGCTTCCGCCTGATTATCGCCGATGAGCTCCACGACACAAAATGCCGCCGCTGCGCCCGCCAAGGGTTGGGTTTCCGTTTATTCCGATCTGATCAAAGCCCGGCTCACGATGCTGGTGCTTTTGACCACGCTCGTCGGATTTTACATGGGTTGGAGCAGCGGCACGATGGATTATCTGAATATGTTTCACGCGCTGTTCGGTACGGCGCTGGTGGCATCCGGCGCGGCGGCGTTGAATCAGCTTCTGGAGCGCGAATACGATGCGCGCATGAAGCGCACCGTCAGCCGTCCGCTGCCTTCGGGTCGTTTGCAGCCGGTGGCAGTGATGCTCTTCGGCGGTATCTGCTCGCTGGCAGGCACTATCTATCTCGCTTGGTTCACCAATCCACTGACCAGCGTTTTGGGTGCGATTTCATTGGTCAGCTACATTTTCATCTATACCCCGTTGAAGCGCCTAACATGGTGGAACACCGCAGTGGGCGCGATTCCTGGTGCGCTGCCGCCGCTCATGGGTTGGACTGCGGCGCGAGGCGCGCTTGAGCCCGGAGGTTGGGCCTTGTTTGCCATCCTCGCGTTCTGGCAGATGCCGCATTTCTTCGCCATCGCGTGGATGTACAGGGACGAATACGCGAAGGCGGGATTCAAGATGTTGCCATCCGTTGACCCGGGCGGCAGCCGCACGGCGCAACAAGCTGTGAGCCACAACATCGGCTTGCTGCTCGTTAGCCTGTCTCCGTTCGTGCTCCGCATGGCGGGTAAGATTTATCTGGGCGCGGCGATTCTGCTGGGCGTGTATTACCTCTGGTGCGCTATCCAATTCGGGAGGAAACTCGACCACGCCAGTGCAAAGAAATTATTTTTCGCTTCCATCATCTATCTGCCGCTGCTGCTGATTTTTTTGGTGGCGGATAAGCTCTGACTGGCGGATTCGGCGATTGACAGACGGGCGGCGGATGATTTTACTTTCGGCCGCTTATTTTTAGGCGATTTTGTTTTCAGGAATTTGTCGTTATTCAGTTTGAACAACAGTTGACCAAATCATGCAGGCATCAGCTCATACGGACGCACACGCACATACGCACGACGCTCATCATCACGAACCGAGCTTCTTGCAGAAGTATGTATTCTCCACTGATCACAAAGTCATTGGCATCCAATACGGTCTGACAGCCTTGTCGTTCCTGCTGTTCGGCTTTTTCTTGATGTTGTGTATGCGCTGGCAGATTGCGCATCCGGGCCAACCAGTGCCCCTCATCGGTTCCTTGTTGGAAATCCTCATCCGGAACACCGATGGGACGCCGTTGTTGGCGGGTGGGCAGATGTCGCCTGATGTCTATAACATCTTCGGCGCGATGCACGGCAACATCATGGTGTTCTTGGCGGTGGTGCCGCTGGCATTCGGTGCTTTCGGCAATTATGTCGTCCCGCTCCAAATCGGCGCGCCCGACATGGCGTTTCCCCGAATCAACATGGCGAGCTACCAGTTCTATCTGCTGGGGGGGCTCACTTGGTTCGCTAGTATCTTCATACCGGGTAGCGCCGCCCAAGCGGGTTGGACTTCTTACTCGCCGCTGGCTTCCACGATCGCTTCTTATGGTCAGGCGTTTCTATTGGTCGGTCTGGTGCTGCTGATCACGTCGTCGTTGTTGGGCGCGGTGAACTTCATCGCCACGATTATCCAACTGCGCGCCCCGGGCATGACGTGGATGCGGTTGCCCTTCTTTGTTTGGGCGCAGTTTGTCACCGGTTTTCTGTTGTTGCTGGCGTTCCCGCCTCTGGAAGCGGCAGGCGTGATGCAGCTCATGGATAATCTTTTCGGAACGAGCTTCTTCTTACCGACAGGCCTGGCTGTCGGCGGAAAGATTGCCGAAATCAGCGGTGGCGGAAGTCCTTTGCTCTGGCAGCACCTTTTCTGGTTCTTGGGCCATCCTGAGGTGTATGTGTTGATCCTGCCGGCAATGGGTGTGGTGGCCGAAATCATCGCGTGCAACACGCGCAAAGCTCTCTGGGGTTACAAATCACTGGTGTATTCCGTTCTCGCGATTGGTTTCATCTCGTTCATCGTTTGGGCGCACCACATGTATCTGACGGGCATGGGGACGAAGATTTCTGCGTTCTTCCAGACGACTACGATGATCATCTCGATACCGTCCATCATCATCCTAACGTGTCTATTCATTTCGCTTTGGGGTGGCTCCATCCGATTCAACACGCCGATGTTGTTCGCTCTGGCGTTCCTCCCGATGTTCGGCATCGGTGGATTGACGGGGTTGCCGCTGGGCTTTGCGGCGGCGGACTTGCATCTGCATGACACGTATTACGTCATCGCTCACTTCCATTATGTCGTCGCGCCAGGGACGATTTTCGCCTTGTTCGCTGGGATATACTATTGGTTTCCAAAGATGACAGGGCGCATGATGAATGAATTCTGGGGTAAAGTTCACTTTTGGGGATCCTTCATCTTCATGAACCTAATCTTCCAACCGATGTTCTTCCAAGGCATGGCGGGCATGATTCGCCGCATGTCGGATGGAGGAATTCAATACGCTCAGAAGGCCGATGCGAAACTCATCGGCGGTCTGGACAAGGTTTATTTTGATCTGCACACCGTCATCCTCTGGGCGGCGGTGGGCTTGGCTGTCTGCCAGATTCCATTTATACTCAATCTCTTCATGAGCATCTATAAAGGCAAGAAGGTGACCAATGACAATCCGTGGGAAGCCACCACGCTCGAATGGCAGACGCCTACGCCGCCGCCTCATGGTAACTTCACAAAAGAGCCAACGGTTCACCGCAATCCTTACGATTACAGCCTGCCCGGCGCAGCCAAAGATTTCACTCCACAGAACCAGCCCTGATTTAGAAACTCGATCACATGGAAATCCCATACACATCTAAACCACGTCCCGATACGGGCCTCTATAACGCCAAAGTCGGCATCTGGTTGTTCTTGGCTTCGGAAGTAATGCTCTTCGGAGCGCTTTTCTCTGCCTATATCCTTTTGCGTGTCGGCGCGGGTGAAGGCACTTGGCCCCATGGCCTGTTGAGCATCCCGATTGGCACGTTCAACACCTTCGTGCTGATCACCTCGTCCGTGACGGTGGTGCTCGGGTGGGCGTCGTTGCAGGTCGGCAACTTTGGTCGCTACAAAGTCTATCAAGCTATCACTATCCTTTGCGCGTTTGGGTTTTTGGGGATCAAATCCTTCGAATATCGCGACAAGTTCAAACACTACGAAGTCTGGTTAAAGAATCCGATCACCGTGCATCAGGGCGGCAAAGAGGTTCAGACAGACCGCTTGCTCGGGCACATCGAATATGAAGGTCACCATCCGTACTTCTGGAACACCGCACGTCTCGCGGGTTCACCTGAGATCAAGGACAAGAACGGCAAGGTGGTCAAAGCCGCTGTCGCGCGTGTTGAGTCGTTCAAGTTCCAGCCCGATCCGATCCATTACACGATGAGTCCGAAGGAAATGGCTCACGCCAAGAAGGAGTCCTTTGGTCATCCCCATCAAGAGATCGAGATCAAAGCCTCCGATGTGAAGCGGCTCTCGGCATTCGTGCCGTCGCACAGCACCTTCTTTGCTATCTATTTCACGCTCACGGCGCTACACGGCTTGCACGTCTTAGGCGGTGCGATCGTCATCTTCTACATCTGGGGGCCGGGCGCGAAGATGTGGAAAACCGACCCCCAGCGTTATATGAACCGAGTAGAAGTGTCCGGACTGTTCTGGCACTTCGTTGACCTCGTCTGGATTTTCCTGTTCCCGATCATCTATCTCCTTTGAACTTATGAGCGATCATTCTCATTCCCACGGCGAAGCCCACGGTCATTCGCCTGAAGAAGTCTCCAAGCACAAGAAAGTTTATATCGCTGTTTTTATCGCGCTGCTCATCGGCACGGTGGTAACCGTCGCATTGAACTACTTACACTTTGACAGCAAGGCACTGACCATCGCGATTGCGCTGTTCGTGGCCAGCATCAAAGCGACCCTTGTGGCGTGCTACTTCATGCACTTGATTTCTGAAAAAAAGATGATCTACGTTATACTCGGATTCACGACGATCCTTGTCATCGCGCTGATGGTGCTAACATTGACTTCGTACGCAGCTTTCCCCAACGGTACCGTCACTCACTAAGTTGACCTATGTCACTAAAAGCCTTTCATCTGATCTTTATAACCGCAGCGAGCCTGCTCTCCTTTGGTCTGGGTTGGTGGATGCTCCGCGCCTACGCGGACTCTGGGATGAAGGCGGATCAAATCTACGGTGTGACCTCCATCGGTGTCGGCATGGCGTTGCTTTTATATGAAGCCTTCTTCATCAAGAAGTTGAAAAACGTGAGCTACTTGTGAATGCCGCCAAGAAAACAATCCTGCTCGTTGCATTGATTGCGCTTGCCGTTGCGCCATCTGCTTTTGCATGTGCTACATGCTACGGCGCGTCTGATTCGCCGCTCGCGCAAGGTATGAACTGGGGCATCATGGTGCTGCTCGGCTTCATTGGCATCGTGTTGGTGGCTGTGTCATCCTTTTTCTTTTACATCGTGCGCCGCGCTTCAGCAATGGAAGCTGCCACAGTTCACAACAATTTAACTCAGACAAAACAATGATCGACTCCCTGATCGCAACCTTCAGCAAACTCCTTCAATTGCCCGTGCTAGCCTCAGAAAATGGCAAGCCCGTGGACGAACTCATCATATACATCCATTGGCTGATGATCGCGCTGTTCGCAGGCTGGTTTGCTTATTTCTGCTATTGTCTCTGGCGTTTCAACTCCAGTCGCAATCCCAAGGCAGATCACATCGGCGCACGCAGCCACGCATCCAGCTGGATCGAACTCTTTGTCGCCGGCATAGAAGTGGTCATCCTTGTCGGCTTTGCAATCCCCATGTGGACACGCGCCAACGACGTCACCCGGCTTCCTGATGCCGATAAAGCGGTGAAAATTCAGATCATGGCTCAACAATTCGGCTGGAACGCCCGGTATGCCGGAAAAGATGGCGAGTTCGGCAAACAAGCCATGAAACTAGTCAACGCAGACAATATGTTTGGTGTTGATCCATCTGACGAAAAAAGCAAGGACGACGTGACAGTCTACAACGACCTTCATGTGCCCGTCGGAGTGCCAATCATTGCCTACGTTGGCTCTAAAGACGTGATCCACTCTTTCAAGATTATCGCCATGCGCGTGACGCAAGATGCGATTCCTGGGATGAGGATTCCGTGCTGGTTCAAACCCACCAAGGAAGGCCGCTACCAGATTAACTGCGCACAGCTCTGCGGCAACGGCCACGCCAGCATGGCGGGTGGTTATGTCACCGTGGAGAGCCAGGCTGATTACGACAAATGGCTCGCATCTAAGGCAGGCGGCTCAACTAGTTTCGAGTAACTCAGCTCGGCTAACTCAACCCCCATTTTGCTTTGCCCCGAACGTCTGTTCGGGGCAAACTTTTTCCCGCTATGGAAAAAACCACCGAACGCCCCTTTCGCACCATCTGTATCGGAGTCGCGCTTATCATCCTCATGGTCGCAGGCAGCGTTGTGTTAAAGCGTTTGAAACCGCCTACGCCAGAAGCCGCGCCGCTGCCAGTAATCGGCAGCATCGCTCCGTTCACTCTCACCAATCAGAACGGCAACGTCACTACGTTGGATGATCTGCGCGGCAAGGTTTGGCTGGCGGACATTATCTTCACGCGCTGCCCCGGCCCTTGTGCGCGCATGACACGGCAGATGGCATTCTTACAAGCGGCGTTGCCAACGGACAGTCAGGCCAAGCTTATCTCTTTGACGACGGATACGGAGTTTGATTCGCCGGAGGTGTTGAAGAGATACGCGGATAAATATGGAGCAGACCAATCGCGATGGCAGTTTTTGACCGGAACAAAGCTCGGTATCGCCGCGCTTGCAGGCGACAGCCTCAAGCTCACGGCAATGGAGGTAAAGCCTGAGGAGCGTACGACTGCGGATGATCTCTTCATCCATAGTACGATTTTTGTGCTGGTAGACAAACAATCGCGCTTGCGCGGCGCCTTCGAGACCGGCGGCGACGGTATCGAGTGGACGAATGTTCAACCCGTGATTCTTTCCGCAATAAAAAAACTGGAGCTCGAACGATGACTTTCACCGACCTTCCCGCCGTTAACGCCTGTCTCAATGGACTTTGCACCGTACTGCTTACGGCGGGCTTTTTCCTCATCAAACGCGGCAACAAGATCGCGCACCGCAACTGCATGGTCGCTGCGCTAGTGACGTCCACGGTGTTTCTCGCGTGCTACCTGACCTATCATTACAAGATGAAACAGGTCTATGGCGAAGCTCACACTAAGTTTCTCGATCCGGCATGGTTCAGACCGATCTACCTCGCGATTCTTTTCACGCATCTGCTCGGCGCTTTTGCCATCGTCCCGCTGGTCATCATGACAACGAGCCGCGCCCTCCGCGAACGCTTCGACGCACACAAGAAGATTGCTCGCTGGACGTGGCCGATTTGGATGTATGTGTCGGTGACTGGCGTGGTGATTTATCTTTTGCTTTACCAGATTTTCCCGCAAACGAAGTGAGCGGTTTCGCCCAATCGAGGGATAGGTGTGGCTAGCATCTCCTTCAAGCAATTGGACACCCCCAGCGTTTTCGAGCATGCCGCCAGCATCTTGATTAAATGAATTTTCCAAGTGGTAATGTTTTAAGATTACATTAGGGTTAACCTGCCACTGCGCTTCCACGTTGTCATATGATTCGGTCGTTCGTACTCTGACAGGGCGCGCAACGCATGACGCCGACACAACAACACGCCACTCTCTCCGCTGCGAATTGTGAGGTCGCTTTCGATCGTCTCACACGGCATCTCTTTGCCACGGACGCGTCCCACTATCAGATCGAGCCGGTGGCCGTGGCATTCCCGCGCGATTCCAAACAGGCGGCATCCATCATCCAAGCGGCCGCCCAAGTGGGCGTGTCGGTCATTCCGCGTGGCGCAGGAACGGGACTTGTCGGCGGCGCCATTGGTGACGGCGTTGTGGTTGACTTTTCACGTTACAACAGACTTATTACGGATTTCGATGCAGAGAAACGAACGGTGCGAGTCGGCGCGGGCGTGGTGTTGGATCAGTTGAACAGTTTTCTCAAGCCAGAAGGTTTCATGTTCGGGCCGGACGTGGCCACGAGTTCACGCGCGACTTTGGGAGGGATGATTGCAAATAATTCTTCTGGTGCACGCGCCGCGTTGTTTGGCACGACCGCGGATCACATTCTAGAACTGGAGATCGTGCTGGCAGACGGACGCGTGCTGCAAGTCGGGCCGGAGCGCGGCACGTTGGCCGTGCAACGCGAGCTATTGGAGAACATGACGATGTTTAACGAACTTCAGATCAAAGAACGATTCCCCGAAGGTCTGTTAAAACGCTGGCCGGGTTACGGATTGGAACGCGTGGCGCGTCAACCGAACAATCTCATCAACGTCCTGGCCGGAAGTGAAGGCACGCTCGCCGCAATTTTTTCTGCGAGCATCAAGATCGTTCCCACGCCAGATGAGATCGGGCTGGGATTGATCTTCTTTGATTCAGCAGCGGAGGCGATGCAGGCCACGGTGGAGTTGGAGGATTTGAAGCCTTCAGCCGTGGAATTTCTTGATCGCATATTGCTGGATCAGACGCGCGGGCAAAGGGAGTTTCAAGCGGCGCGGGATTTGTTGGAGCTCGATACTAATCCGGCGGCGGGCGTGTTGGCTGTGGAGTTTCACGGGCATGTCGAGGAGCGGCTCGCAGCAATGGAGGATCGCCCCTTCGGCACGCGGAAAAAAATCATGCATACGCTGGCGGATATCAACCAAGTCTGGGCGTTGCGCAAGCAAGGGCTTTCATTCTTGACGAGTTGCAAGGGCACAGCCAAGCCGGTGACGTGCATGGAAGACGCTGCGGTACGACCAAAAGATTTACCCGCTTACTACAACGGGCTTTCTGAGTTGCTGCAGGATGCAGGCATCGAGGCGTCGTTCTACGGTCACGCGGCGGCGGGATTGTTGCATGTGAGGCCGGTGCTGGATTTGCATGGCGCGGATGACTTAAAAAAATTTCGCGCTATCACGGAAGAAGCTGCGGCGTTGGTACGGCAATTCAAGGGATCGTTCTCGGCAGAACACGGCGTAGGCATCGCGCGTACGGAATTTCTCAAAGCGGAGGTCGGCGACGAAATGTATCTGTTGATGCGACAGATCAAGAAGTCGTTCGATCCGCACAATGTTTTCAATCCGGGCAAACTGATTGACGACGGGCGCTACCGGCTCGATAAGGATCTCCGTCCGCCCGTCGGTGCAGCGGTGAAGCTGCCGTTCGAGCCCGTGTTGGCGTTCGCGGCGCGGGACGGGACGTTCACTGCGAATCTGGAACAATGCAATGGCTGTGGCGGTTGTCGCAAAGAAACGCCGACGATGTGCCCGACGTTTGCCGCGACGGGCGAGGAGATCATGTCCACGCGTGGTCGTGCAAATGCGATCCGTGCTGCCCTAGAGATTCGCGGCATGAAGAGCAAAGACGTGTTGCATTGCGAAGAGATGGAGGCCGCGCTTACGAATTGTCTCTCGTGCAAGGCTTGCACGAACGAATGTCCGTCAAATGTGAACATGGCGTTGCTAAAAGCGGAATTGCAGTGGGCACGCATCAAGCGACATGGTCTGACGGTGCGCGAGCGGATGTTCGGCTCGTTGGACTTGGTGGGGAAGCTTGGATGCTTCTGGCCGAAAGTGGCGAATGATGTGTTGACTTCGGGGCGCGCGCGGAAATTATTATCGCGTGTCACAGGCATCTCGCAGGAACGGTTGCTGCCACAATATGCTAGGTTGCGCTTCGACAAATGGTTTGCGAAACGGAACAAGGAATTCTGCAATATCCGTGGTCGCGTGATCCTGTGGGATGACACGTTCGTGCGTTACAACGATCCGCATATCGGCCAGGCGGCGGTCACTGTGTTGGAGGCTGTGGGCTACGATGTGATGTTGGCCACAGGGCGGAAATGTTGCGGACGCCCCGCATTCAGTCAGGGCAACATCGGCGAAGCGCGAAAGCTTGGCGCGCATAACTTGGCGTTGTTTAGCGAGACGGGCGATGACATTCCGATCATCTTTCTTGAGCCGTCGTGTTACTCGATGTTTATAGAGGATTATCGCGAAATGAATCTGCCGGACGCGTCGAGCATCGCGGAGCGTTGTTTTCTTTTTGAACAATTCCTCGATGGGTTGCTGCGCAAAGAACCGGAGGCGCTTGTGTTCAATCCGCGCCCGACGACAGTTGCCATCCATGTGCATTGCCACGCGAAGGCTCTTACTTATCCGGCCTACATGCACCGGCTGGCGGCGCGATTGCCAGGGCGCAAGGTGCAATACATCGATAGCGGTTGCTGTGGCATGGCGGGAGGATTCGGAATGTTGGAATCCAAATACGAGCTCTCGCTGGAAATCGCAAAGCCGCTGATCGAAAAAATCCGCGAGTTGCCCTATGGCAGCATGGTGGTGGCGAGTGGCGCCAGTTGCCGTCATCAGATAGATCATCTCGCGCCCGTGCGCTCACGCCACATGGCGGAAGTGCTGGCGGATGCCTTGGAGTGAGGCCTTGATCAAGGCATGATCGGGACGGGGGCAGAATTAGTTCCTTTCAAGCTGCGTCCGAACACATCCCTCGTCTTGCTCACTAATCCCTGATTTGCTAATAAATTGGTGTGACTATATTTGTTCCGCCCAACGTCTGACCTCCATGGCTGATCTCTTTGCCAATCGTCCACGTGTCACTGTGGATGGAAAATTCTTTCGCCAAGGCGCCGAGAAACTCTTTCTCAAAGGCGTCTCCTACGGCCCATTTGCTCCCGGAAAAGACGGTCAGCCCTTCGCTACCCTTGAACAGACCACGGCAGATTTTGCGCTTATCAAGGAACTGGGGGCAAATCTCATCCGTATCTACCATATACCTCCGCGCTGGTTTCTTGATCTTACCGCGCAAAGCGATCTGCTGCTGTTGATTGATATTCCCTGGAATAAGCATCTCGTCTTTCTTGATGACTCCTCCCGACGCACTGAAGCGCGCCAAGCTGTCTGTCATGCAGTCTTGGCGTGCGCCCATCATCCTGCGGTTTTTGCTTACAGCGTGGCGAATGAGATCCCGTCGGATGTGGTGAGGTGGAGCGGCGCGGCGCGAGTGGCGGACTTCATTGATGAACTTGTGGCGGAAGCCAAGCGCATTGACCCCGAATGCCTCTGCACTTACGCGAACTTTCCTTCCACGGAATTTCTCTATCCACAGACGCTCGATTTCATCTGCTTCAACGTCTATTTGCACCAGAGAGCGGCGCTCAAGAATTACCTCTCACGCTTGCAGATGCTAGCGGACACCAAACCGCTGGTGCTGGGTGAGTTCGGAATTGACTCCCTTCGTGAGGGCGAGTCGGCTAAGTGCGATATCCTTTCTTGGCAGATTGAACTCGCGTGTCGCGGAGGACTCGCTGGCGCGGTGGTATTCAGCTTTACGGATGACTGGCATCGCGGTGGCGAACAGGTCGTGGACTGGCAGATGGGTTTGACAACGGCTACGCGCGAACGCAAAGCCTCATTCAATGCCGTCGCGGATGCATTCCATATCGCACCCAAGTTTCCGCTCGCTCGCAAACCAAAAGTCTCTGTTGTCGTCGCTAGTTACAATGCGGATCGCACCCTCAAAGCCTGTCTCGAATCCTTGCGCGATCTCAATTACGCCGACTACGAAGTCATCCTCGTGGACGATGGTTCGACGGATGCCACGCAGCAACTCGCGGAACAATTCCCCCGCGTCCGCTACTTCTGTCACCTCACGAATCTAGGCTTGTCCGCCGCGCGCAACACCGGCATCGCTGCGGCAGAGGGTGAGATCGTGGCGTTCACCGATGCGGATTGTCGTGCTGACGAAGATTGGTTGTATCACCTCATCGGCGACTTGTTGAGTGGCGAGTTTCAGGGCATGGGGGGACATAATCTTCTGCCCTCAGACGATTCATTCACTGCGGCAGCGGTGATGGTTTCACCTGGTGGCCCGGCGCATGTGATGTTGACGGATCGCGAGGCGGAACACATTCCCGGCTGCAACATGGCGTTCTTTAAAAATGCACTTGTCGCCATCGGCGGCTTCGATCCTATATATCGCAAAGCGGGTGATGACGTGGACATCTGCTGGCGATTACAACAAGCGGGATACAAGATCGGCTTCAGCCCTGCGGCGTTCGTCTGGCATTACCGCCGCTCAACGGTCAGCGCTTATCTCAAACAACAGCGAGGCTACGGCGAGGCCGAGGCGTTGCTCGTGCGCAAACACCCCGAATACTTCAATGCCTTTGGCGCGGGCGTCTGGCGCGGGCGCATCTACACGGCGTCGAAGTTTGGATTGCTCATCCGTGCGCCGATCATTTATCGCGGCGTGTTCGGCAGCGCGCCCTTTCAAACACTCTATGCGGCCGAGCCGGCGATGACGTTGATGCTGCTCACCACGTTGGAGTATCATCTCTTCATCACGCTGCCACTCTGGGTTTTGTCAGTCACGTTTCACGCGTTGTTGCCCGTGGCCATCGCGAGCCTGATTGTTTCCATCGGCGTCTGTGGTGTAGCGGGGATTCAGGCATCGCTTCTCAAATCCAAAACGCGCTGGTGGTCGCGCCCTCTTGTTGCTTTGCTCTATTTTCTACAACCCATCGTGCGTGGATGGGAGCGGCACCAAAGCCGTCTCGCCTTGCGTCTCTCGCCCGAAGCCGCGCGCGAAACGCTCGACTCCGTGACGATGCGCGAAGGAACGGGCTCGCTCGATGAAACGCATTACTGGTCTGAGAAACGTATCGAGCGCGTGGAGTTTGTTGCAACTATCCTTCACGAACTCGACAAACGCGGCTGGCCGAACCGTTCCGACATCGGTTGGAGCGAATTCGATGTGGAGATTTACGGCAACCGCTGGAGCAACGTCCAATTGATAACCGCCGCAGAAGATCATCCGCATGGGCGACAACTAATCCGCTGCCGCCTGCGCGCGACGTGGTCGTTGCAAGCCAAAGTCGCCTTCTGGTCGCTGCTCGGACTCGAAGCCATCGTGGTCGGCTCATTTGGCGTCTGGCTCAAGTGGATCGCCATGGTGCTGCTCACGCTGCCACTTTTTGCATATTTCCTGCGCCATCAAAAACGTAAAGTGCAAAGTCTGCTCGTGGTGTTCCTAGATGACCTTGCGAAAGGATTGAAGCTGATCAAAGTGTCAGCGGACCAAATCGTCTTAGCACCCACAACTCCGCTAAAGTCTCCGCAGCTGCGTGTGGAGTTAGTGAAGCCTTTGGCTTTGGAAAATGTGGTTCAACCACAGACGGACACGGATAAAAATAAAACGCGGTCCAGCTGAAGCTGAACCGCGTTTATGATATCAAGTCTGCGACTTAATAGCGTCCGCCACGATCACCGCGATCGCCACTACGGTCACCGCCGCGTCCGCCACCGCCGCCGTATTCACGACGAGGGCCGCGATCACCACCGCGATCACCACCGCGACCACCGCCGCCGGGAGGACGCTCTTCGCGAGGACGGGCGACGTTGACCGTCAATGCGCGACCGTCAAATTCTTTCCCATGCAATTCGTCGATTGCTTTCTGGGCTTCTTCAGGTGTGCTCATGCTGACGAACGCAAAACCACGGGGACGACCCGTCATGCGATCCATCATGATGTTAGTCTCCACGACGGTGCCGCAGGCGGCGAATGCGTCTTGGAGATCGTTTTCAGTGGTTTTGAAGGAGAGGTTTCCAACAAACAACTTCGTGCTCATGTGATGTTACTGTCTTAGACCAACTTTGCTTACTCCACACCGTTCCCGACCACCGGGTTTCAAATCATCACTGAACCGAGTTCACTTGAAGATTTACCATGTCGTGGAAGCGACAAGCCATCTATCAGACGGGGCTGACTTTGACAAACCGGCCAATACTTTCAAGCGCGAAGTTTGGGAAAATAGTGGGAGAGCCTCACGGCTCTGAGCAAACCAATGGGGTTCATTCTTCATCCTCAGGCGCACCAAAGGTTCGTCCATTTCCCCGAAATTCACGGAGGTAGCGCAGAGCCACGCGCAGGTCTTTGGGTATGGGGGAGGTGATTGCGATGGTTTCGCCCGTGATAGTATGCGGAAAGCACAGTTCTTCGGAGTGGAGGGCAACGCGGGCCATGAGGGGGCGTTCTTCGCGTCCGCGTTTCAGGTAGAAATCCTTTTTTAGACGCGAGAGCCATAACGGTTTCCCGCCGTAGAGCGTGTCGCCCACGATGGGGAATCCCGCGTGTTTAAGGTGGATGCGGATCTGGTGGTTACGGTTCGAGCGTGGATGACAGTTCAGCGCGACGTAGCCGGAAAACTTTTCCGCTATGCTGAATTCTGTCTTGGACTTCATGCCGTCGCGGTTGTCGATCCGCATCAAGCCAAGCTCAACGACGTTGCTGGCGATCCTGGCATCCATGACAAATTCATCTGAGCTTGGCAGGCCGGAGGCGAGCGCGAAGTATTTCTGCTGCACTTTGTCTATGCTGAATAGATTCGCGAGGTGGATGAGCGCGGGTTTGTTCTTGGCAAGCAACAGCACTCCGGTGGTTTCGGCATCGAGCCGATGGGCGTTGCTCAGGTAGGTCAACCCACGAGTCGCTGACCAGGGTTTCTTCGCAGCGATGCCTTGGTGCAGCAACTGCATCAGATTCGGGCGTTCAAGGTTGTATCGATCGGGAGAGGTGAGCAGGCCGGAGGGTTTGTCGAGCGCGAGCAGGTGCTCGTCCTCGAAAAGAACAGGTATCTCCCAAAACTCCTTCGTGGTGGGAGCGGAAAGTTTAATGGTGTTCATCGGTGTGTGCGCGCGAGTCGTTGGCATAATGATGGGCGGTGACCAGCGCTGCAATGGCCGACGAAGAGTATTGAGCCCGAGGGCGGGCGCGCTCTGTGCGGACTATTATTTCGCGCCGCCTGACGTTGCAGCTTTCTGCATCTGTGCCTGCTTTTCTTGGAAATAGGGGACGGTAGCGAACGCCTTGGTGGCTTCGCGTTTGAACCATTCATTGAATACTTCGCTGCGTCGCACTTGATGAACGCTGCGGGTGAATGCGGGGAGGTTGCTCGCCATCTCGACTTCGTCCAATGGCAGTTTCGCTTGCACCAACGCCATGAATGCGCCATCGGAGGCGGGCATCATGGGGGTCACCTGGCCGGGTGCCGTGGCGAACACCACGCGCTTGAATTGATCTACGTTGGCGCGTTCGGCGAGTTCGGGGATGCGGTTGGTGCTGCTCAGTGAGAACGGCGCGAGCAGGGTCGGCTTCACGCCAGCTTTATCGCAGGCATCGGAAAAACTTTTTCCGCCAGCCATCGCGTTGGAGAGGCTACCTTCAAAATCAATCGCCGCTTTGCGAGCGAGCATCGCGGATTCGATGAATTGATAATCCTGCGCTACGCGGTCGCGGATGCTGTCGAGCGACGGGATCTCGCTTGGCAATTGGCTGTGATAGGAGATTACGTAGAATGCCTCGCTGCTGGGTACGGGATCGCAGAATGGCTCGGCCGTGGTCAACGAGTACGCAGCCCGAACAAAATCTGCGCCCACATCAAGACCCTTGGGAGCTTCGTTCTGAGAGAACGGCATGGAGATTTGAGCCGTCAGGCCGCGTTGTTTGGCGAGCTTCACGATGTTTTCAGCGGAGGCGGGAGTTGTTTCGAAAAGAGCCTTGTCGAAGTCACCCGCTGCTTTCAGTGCACTGCTGCCCGCGATGCGTTTTTCTTCGTTTTCAATCAACTTGGACTTGGCTTCTTCGGGAGATTTGACGCCAGGGGGAAAGTTTGTGCCCATCTTGAGGACGGCGTTTTCGACGAGTTCTGCGAGGTTCGTAAGGTTGTTTAGCTCAGTCTTGGCTGAGGCGAGATAGTTGGAGAATGGGAACGCAACGTAGCGAACGCGGACGCGTTCGGGGAGCTGATAGCGCTGCATCTGGTTCGTATAAAACTCATTTATCTTCTCCGGCGTGGAGACAACCAACTTAGCATAATTTACGCCGCTGAACATAGCGATCTGTGCGGAGACTTTCTGGTGATCACGCTGATAAAGCGAGCGGACCTCATCGGCAGAAACTAGTTCGCCCGCCATTCCTAGCGTGGCGAACAATTGTTGGATGCCCAGTTCGTTGCGGATGTACCGCTCGAAGTCCGCTGTGGTCAATTTTTCCTGGGCTAGAACTGCGGATTCAAACTCTTTCAAGGAAACCTGCTTGCCGTTGAAGATTGATAGCAATCGGTCTGCGGCGACTTTGTTCACGGCATCGTCATCTACATGGATGCCCAGTTCCTTCATCTTTTCGGTGATGAGAATGCGGTTGAACGTTTCGCGTTCCACATCAAAGTTTTGAAGTTGGCGACCGCGTCCAGGCCAGTTGCCGCCGCTGTTGAAGAAGTAAAACAGCCTCACCTCACGTTGAGCCTCTGAGTAAATTGCTGGCGTGATAGTGACGCCATTCATGACGCCATAATTACCAATGCCGCCACCATTCCCCTTTTGTGGCCCCTGAGAACCCCACCAAACGAATGTGATGATGATAGCCGCGATGATAACCCACCACATCGCCTGTGAATGTCTGCGAATCGTTCCAATCATAAATTGTGCCTATTTAGGAACGCGAACCCTAACCGTGTTGACCTTGCCCGGTCAAACGTAAAATCCGGCTTTTAGCGTCGTCGCATTGGCCAACTTGCAAATGTGGATTCCATCCTATAATGTCTGCCCAAGTTCAACTGCGGCCATTCCACAAAGTTTTCCGGGATCAGGTCCGAGAGAGGCATCACCGCAATCCAGA
>WBXK01000042.1 GCA_008933055.1 Verrucomicrobiota bacterium
AGACGTTGCAGCTTTTTGATGCTCCAACCCGAGTCCATCAACTCGCAGGCCAACCAGTCCAACAATTCGGGGTGCGATGGCAGTTCTGCGCGCGTGCCGAAATCCTCGGGCGATTCGAGCAAACCCGTGCCGAAGTAGCATTGCCAGACGCGATTCACGAGTGAGCGCGCCGTCGTGGGAGATTTTTTGTCTAAAAGCCACTTGGCCAGCGTGAGGCGCGATCCATCAGCAGTCGGAGGGAGTGGATGGAGGAATGCTGGCGTGCCAAATGAAACCTCATCGGCAGGTTTAAGCCAGTCCCCGCGTTTTAACAGATGAGTCGGACGCTTGTCGTTGCCGATGCCATTGCCGTCGCGAGCGATCAACGTGAAAGAAGATTCGCCCTCCGGCCACTGTTTCCAAAACGCCTCAATTTTTTCATTCGTGTCCTTGAACTCCGCCACCGTCGTGCGCCAATAGCTGAACACGGCGGCGATCTGTCCTTCACTCCGGCGATCACGTGGTGTTTTGAAAATCTCCCGGACAGATGCTGGCAAGGGGTCAGCCACCACATTTGTCGCGCTCGTGACGCTGACGCGGAAGCGGCCGAGATTATGATTCTGATTGTCGTCAGAATTCCAACCGCCGTGTTCCTGCACCAAGCGGATGTGCATGATCATGCTGTTGGTGAAATGCAGCGGTTGGTCAGGGATGAAGACGGCTTTGCGGGCCTGATTGCGTCGGCCTGGTCCGGCATCGATTCCCCAAGCCGTTTCCGTTTTGCCATCGATCGCGAATTCAACCGGTCCATAGAAGCGTTTCTTGTCGGATTTGTCATAGAACTCGGATTCCAATTGCTTCTCGCTATTGCTGAAGTCGGCGGTTGCTTTGACGAACTTCACTTCGAACCGGCTCGATGAGTTCTGCACATCCACAAACTCGACTTTGAATTCACTCAACGCTGACATGCCCTTGATGGAACGGCCCGGTCCGTGACCCGGCAGATTGGGCTCGGTCAATTGCTCCAAACGAAACGCGCCAATGTCCTTCAATTGGTTCGTGTTGACGAACAATGCCCGCCACTTCGTGGGCGCATATCCCGCAGCACGGATTGAATTGTCGTCGTAATAGTAAAACCGCGCGCCGGACAAATCGCCCGGATGCAGCCGGGACTGCACCGGCAGCCATTCCGGTTGGTCGTTCTTGACCGAATCTTCCCACTGGTTCATGCGGTATTCCCAATCCCTGGTCGTGTGGCGTAATCCGGTCTCAAGATCGCGAATCTGTCGCGAAAGGTTCGCCACCTGCATTTGTTGTTGGGGCGTGTAAACAATTTCCGCCGCTTCGTGATCGTTGTTCAGAAAGGCGAACAGTTTGTAATATTCTTCCTGCGAGATCGGATCGAATTTATGGTTATGACATTGCGCGCATTGAATAGTCAAGCCGAGCACACTTTTGCCGATGGCATCCATTCGGTCGAACATAGCCTCCATGCGGAATTGTTCGGGGTCGATGCCGCCCTCTTCATTAACCATCGAGTTTCGGAGGAAGCCAGTGGCCACGATGTCGTCCTGGGTCGCGTTGGGTAGCAGATCGCCTGCAAGCTGTTTGGTAACGAACTGATCGTAAGGCAAATCTGTGTTAAATGCATTCACCACCCAATCGCGGTAGAACCAGACGTTGCGAGACTTGTCCTTCTCGAAGCCGTCTGAATCAGCATAACGCGCTGCATCGAGCCAGTGGCGTCCCCACTTCTCACCGTAATGCGGCGACGCGAGCAAACGCTCTACTTGTTTCTGGTATGCATTCGCAGATTTGTCAGCGACGAATGCATCCACGTCCTCCGGTGTCGGCGGTAGCCCGACGAGATCAAGCGAGAGCCTGCGGAGCAAAGTGAACTTGTCCGCTTCAGGAGATGGCTTAAGTTTTTCGGCGTCGAGCCTGGCGAGGATGAAATTATCCACCGATGCGCGCGGCCATTTCTTTTCCGACACAGCAGGCAGTGCCGGGCGTGCCGGAGCCTTGAACGCCCAGTGATTAGTGTTGTAGGTGAATTGTTTGGTCGATGCAGCAGTGGACCATTCTGCGCCTTGATCTATCCACGCCCGCACCAGACCCATCTGTTTTGAAGTTAACTTTTCTTTCTTCTTCGGCATCTGCGCGAGATCGGCATGCGTGCCTGCGAGGACTTGCACGAGGATGCTCGCGGCGCTGTTGCTGACGACGATTGATGGCCCGGTGTCGCCGCCTTTGAGCAGATCAGCTCGACTATCCGCGCGCATCCCGGATTCCTGCTTCTTCTCGCCGTGACAATCATAGCATCGTTCTACGAAGAGAGGTTGAAGCTCCGTGGCAAAATCAACCTTTTGGGGGGCGGACGCGAGAAGGTTGCTGGGCTGTGCATTCGATGTGAGCAAGAGGGACGAGCCTGACAGACTTGCGAGCAAGCAAGTGGCTGCCTGGATTTTTAAGCATGAATTAAAAGGATTCATTTGGCTGCTATTCCATCATGTCGAACCACGCCCGCGTGGCAAAGCTCCGAAATTTCACGTCTTCGCGCTGGCAACTCTACCGCGTCCTTTGTTCAATCAGCCATGCGTAAGGTGCAGCAAAAACTTTCCGTGGCGCGCGGCGAACGTCCCGCCGAACTTCTCTTCAAAAACGCCCGCGTTGTCAACGTCCTCAGCGGCGAGGTTCATTTGACAAACGTGGCCGTCGAGGATGGCCGCATTGTTGGCTTCGGTGAGTATAAGGCGCGCAAGGTCATCAATCTGCGCGGCGCGTATCTTGCGCCGAGTTTGATCGACGGACACTTCCATGTGGAAAGCTCGATGCTCACGGCGGGCGAATTCTCCCGGGCTGTCGTCCCGCACGGTACAGGCGCGGTGGTCATTGATCCGCACGAATACGCCAACGTCCTCGGCCTTGACGGCATCCGTTACGTGCTGGAGTCTTCAAAAAATCTGCCGGTGGATTTCTTCATTATGTTGCCAAGTTGTGTTCCGGCGACACATCTCGAAACCGCAGGTGCGTGTCTCACAGCGGATGACCTGAAGCTGATGATCGGCGATGAACGCATCGCTGGCGTGGCGGAATTGATGAATTACCCCGGTGTTTATCTCGGCATGAAAAGCGAACTGGCGAAGATCGAAGCGGGCAAGGGCAAGAACATCGATGGTCACGCGCCAGGTTTGCGAGGAAAAAACCTCAACGCCTACGCGCTTGCCGGGGTGCGTTCGGATCACGAATCGGTTGACGTGGACGAAGCGAGAGAGAAACTCCGCCTCGGCATGCACATCCTGTTGCGTGAAGGCAGCACGGAACGCAATCTCTCGCACCTGCTCCCACTGATCAACGCGCACAATTCGCAGAATTGTTCCTTCGCCACGGACGACAAACTCGCAGGAGACTTGGTGAACGAGGGGCACATTGACCATGCCGTTCGCGTGAGCATCAAAGGCGGCGTGTCGCCCATCGCAGCGTTGCAGATCGCCACGATCAACACAGCCCGGCATTACCGGCTTCAAAACCTTGGAGCCATCGCCCCGCGTTTCTGGGCGGACTTCATCGTGTTCGATGATCTGAAAAACTTTCGCGTACGTCAGACCTACAAGAAAGGTGTGCTGGTGGCGGAGGACGGAAAGTATCTAGCAAAGAATCCCGCGCGTGTGCCGCTACCTCGCAGCACGATGAACATGAAGTTTAAGCCGCACGACTTCAATGCGAAGGCTCGCAGCGGAAAGATTCGCGTGATCGAGATCATTCCCAATCAGATCGTGACGCGGCAGCAGATCGAAACTCCGCGCGTAGAGAATGGGTTGGTCGTCTCTGACACGAAGCGCGACATTTTGAAGATGGTCGTCATCGAACGTCACCACGCGACTGGCAATGTTGGCGTGGGATTTGTTCACGGGTTCAAATTGAAACGCGGCGCGCTCGGCTCAACCGTGGCGCACGACGCGCACAATGTCGTAGTCGTAGGCACGAACGACGCTGACATCCTTCGAGTAATCCAAGAATTGGAAAAACGTCAAGGCGGTCAGGTGGCGGTCGTGGATGGAAAAGTGACCGCCGCGCTCGCATTGCCCGTGGCGGGATTGGTTTCAGACAGACCACTGGCTGAAGTGCTGAGGAAGATTGACGGATTAAATTCAGCGGCCCACGAGATGGGTTGCGACTTGGTAGCGCCCTTCATGACGCTATCGTTCTTGAGTCTCTCGCCAATCCCGGCGTTGAAGCTGACAGATCAGGGATTGATTGACTCAGCGAAACTGCGCAAGACGAGTTTATTTGTCTAAGCCGGAACACGCCCTACTTCTTCCCTGAATAAAGCTGAAACACTCCCGCTACGCATAACGATGCCCCGCCTACATACATCCAGGTCGTCTTGTTATCCGTAGAGCTTGTGACGATGCGGTGAAGTTGGCCTTTGAGCGACTCTGCTTTTTGATAACCGAAGACGAGCAGCAATACACCCGTCACCATCAATACAATTCCAATCAAGGTTCGCATGATTAATCCTTCTCAGTCTTTTCGCGACCAAACTCCGGGCAGCAAGAGCATTTGGTCCCGTAACAATCGGCGCAGATTTTTTGACCACCGAAATCTATCGCGCTGAAGCAGCCGCACTCGTCGCACGTCAGGTTTTCATCGGGTTTGATTTCGGTTTTCATCTCGCGTCACATTTTGTGTTTGGCGAGCTTCCAAGCGATGTAGCCACCTTGGATCATCGCCAACACGATCAGTCCGACACCCGAAAGTCGTTCCATCTTCACCATAGTTTTCTCCGTGAACTTTTTGTGGCCGAGTGAAATCGCCCAACTCAAGCCCGTGAACCACAGCCCTACGCTCACTGTCACGCCCGCCAGGCACGCTAGTTTACTTTCGCGATTTGGCTCTACCCAACCGCGCGAGATGAAGTTTGCACTGAGAATGATCCAACCCAGGAGCACGCCCGGATTGGCAAGCGTCCGGACAAAACCGATCATGAACGCGGAGTGCGGATGCAACCTCTCTTCTATGCGTTCCTCGATCCTTTGCTCGATGTTTTCCACTAGCGGCACTCGTTTAGCGATGAGAAAGCGCACTCCTAGGAACAGCATGAATGCAAAGCTGAACACTTCCATAACAGATTTGATCCAACCCGTCTCGAAGAACGCCGCGAAACCCGTGAAAGCAATCGCACAATAGATGACTTCCATGGCGGTGGCGCCGAGGCCAATCAAGGCGGCCCATTTGAAACCGCACCGCGCGCCTTCGTTGAGGATGGTGATGTTGACCGGACCGACCGGGATACACAAAAGGAGACCACTAATGAAGCCCGTAAAAGCAGCTAGAAAGATGGGCGGTAGTTCCAACATGACATTTAATCCGCGCGCTTGGAGGGTTCTTCATCCTCGTCTTGCTCCTCGATTTCGTGACGCATCTTGCGGGAAATGTAGGGTCGCACAAACCCATAGACGAGATACGCAGTGAAAAAAATCGGTAGAACATAGATCAAAACTTTTTCCCGCAACACCAGCACTCCACCCAGCAACGCTGCGCCGAGAAACGCCTTCGTGAACGTACTCGTTGATTTGAAACCCAGCGTTTTGAAGCTTGGATACCGCACTGTACTAACCATCATCGCCGACAGGAACACCAGCACGATAGCGGGCACATATTTCCAATGACCTAAGTCGCGATCTTTTTCGTTCAGATGGATGATCAGCATCGTCACCGAACCGACGAGTCCTGCCGCCGATGGAATTGGGAAGCCGAGGAAATCCTTATTCGTACCACCACCGGGCATGGTGGCGAGACAGTTGAATCGCGCCAGCCGGAACGCCCCGCAAAGCAGATACATAGAAGCGATGAACCAACCGACTTGAGGGTGATCTTTGAACACATCACCCAACACCACCCGATGCACGAGGAACGCCGGAGCGACACCAAAGGAAACCAAGTCCGCCAGCGAATCGAACTCCCGCCCGAACGGACTCTCCACGCCAGCCATCCGCGCCACGCGACCGTCGAAAAGATCGAACACACATGCCGCGAGAATAAAAGCGAGCGCGAGTTTAATATCGGTGTAATCGCCCAACCCAAGGCGAGCCTCCACGATCTTTGTTAATGCAACAAAGCCACAAAAAAGATTTCCCGCCGTCAGCAGGTTCGGCAGGAAATAGATCTTCAGCTTAGGCTCGGATGCAGCACCGCTGGGTGTCGTTTCATTTTCAGCCATAATTGAAACTGTCTAATTCAGAGTTGCCAGAATACTTTCTCCTCCAACCATTTTGTCGCCAAGCTTCACTTTGATCGTCGCACTCATCGGCAGATAGACGTTCCCGCGGGATCCGAATTGCACAAGGCTGATGCGCTCGCCCGCCGCCACCGTCTCGCCCGCTGCTGCCCAGACGTTGATACGACGCGCAATCAACCCTGCGATAAGGCGGACGCCGAGTTTTTGTTCGGGTGCTTCAGCCGGGATGAAACCGATCAACACGTTCTCGTTGAACTCTGCGCAATCGCTCCGTGTCGCGCTCAGATACTGACCATCGCGATGCTTGTGGAAAACCATCTTGCCGCTCAACGGTGCTTTCTGGACGTGAACATCGAAGACATTTAGAAAGATCGAAATGCGTCGACACTTGCCGCCCATGAATTCCAATTCCTCTGTCTCATCAATCAAGTCCACCGTTCCGTGGGCTGGGGCTAGAACTAGTTTCTTGCCCGGCGGAACTGTCGCATCCGGATCGCGGAAAAAGTTAAATGTAAAGATGGCAAACAAAAGCCACAGCACCGCCAGCAAACCGCTCAAGCCGAGGATGAAACCACCAAATTTCGAAGCCAGAAACCCCACCAGCAACAACAGCAGAACTGCCCCCAACGAGAAGAATATTATTTTTAACGCCGCAGCTTGTGCTTTACCCGCATGTTTCATGCAGTCAAGGTAGGGACGGCTCGCGCACGTTCAAAGAACAAAATCCAAATCGCCCTAAACACAGAGCATTGCCCCGCGCCCCATGCACAACTTGTCATCACACTGGGAACACCTGACAAAACTCGCGCTTGCCGAAGTGGAAGCCACGTTGGCGGAGTTGCCCGCGCCACTAAGCGAACGAGCGGCGCGTGTGCCTGTTACGATTGAGCCGAAGCCGAACGCAGGGGTTGTGGCCGAAGGTATTGCCGAGGACTCACTTGGTCTGTTCAGCGGCCCGTCATTCGGAGACGAAGACAACAGTGCGTCGCCGCTGCCACCGCAAATCATCTTGTATCTGGAAAATCTATGGGACTTTGCTGAAGCTGATGAAGAAATCTTTCTGGAAGAAGTCCACACCACGTACCTCCACGAACTCGGCCACTACCTTGGTTTGGACGAAGACGATTTGTTTGATCGCGGTTTGGAGTGAGTTGCCGATAATCTCTTGACCATTCTGCGCCAACCTTTCACTTTGCGCGCCGTGTTCCTAAAAACTGTATTTACATGTCTCGCGTTCCTGGTCGCTGGGACTTGTCTTGGCATCGAGCCCGAACGCTCGGTCATACAAATCCTGACTTATCGCCAGTCGCCCGACTGGTCTGCGCCGTGGCGATTCGACGTCGTGCAACGCGCAGGCGGCTCGGGCTTCGTCATTCGTGGCAAACGCATCATGACAAACGCGCACGTTGTCAGTTGGGCACGGCAGATCATCGTACGGAAATATCAAGACGCAAAACCCTACGCGGCTAAGGTTGAATTCGTGGCGCACGATTGCGACCTCGCGATCCTCACGGTAGAGGACGAAAGTTTTTTTGACGGATTGCCAGCGCTCGGCTTTGGCGATCTGCCCAAAGTGCGTTCGACGGTCATCACTTATGGTTACCCCGCCGGCGGCGAAGAAATTTCCTACACACGGGGCGTCGTGTCTCGCATTGAACTCAGCCCCTACTCGCACATCGGCAATCGCCGGCTGCTCACAGTCCAGACGGACGCCGCCATAAATCCCGGCAACAGCGGTGGCCCTGTGGTGCAAGATGATCGCGTAGTGGGCGTGGCGTTTCAAGGCATCAAGTCATTGGAAGGCGCGGGCTTTTTCATTCCACCCCAAGTGATCCAGCGCTTCCTCAAAGACATCGAGGACAAACACTACGACGGCTTACCGCTCGCCGGTGCGGGCATCGCATCGTTGCAAAATCCTGCGTATCGCGCGCTGCTGAAATTGCCGGATAACAATCTCGGCGCGCGGGTGGACCGCATCCGGTCGAAGACCCACACGAAAAATGTGTTGCGCGCGGACGACGTGATTTTGAAGATCGGTGAATTTGCCGTGGCTAGCGATGCCACGATTTTGTTCCAAAGCAATCGAGTGTTCTGCGCGATGGGTTTTCAACTCGGTCAAAGCGGCGACAGTGTTCCGGTGCAACTCTGGCGGGACGGTAAGTTGCAAGATGTGACGGTGACATTAGAGGCTGCGGTAGATGATCAGTGCGAGGGCAATCAATTCGATGTCGAGCCGCGCTACTTTGTTTTCGGCGGGCTGGTGTTCACTCAATTATCGCTGGATTATTTGCGCGATTCCGGGCGTGAAGGTTCTGAAGCCACAGCGGGCGAGCTCAACTACGAACTCTTCTTCCGAAATCGCGAAGAACCAGAACTTGCTCGCGAAGAGCCCGTGGTCCTCAGCAGCGTTTTGACGGATGCGGTCAACGCCAATTTCATCACGCGGGGGCGGGTGTTAGTGGATCGTATCAATGGCATCCGCATCGAGAAGGTTGCCGATGTGATCCGAGCCTTCGCCAGCAGCACAAATACCCACGACATGATCGAGTTTGGAGGACGCGGCTCGTTCGAAACTCTGGATCACGCGGAAGCAGTTCGCGCCAACACCAAAATCCTCAAGACCTACGGCATCACCCAAGACCGGCATCTATGAAAAATCATTTCGCAATCAGATTGCTGCTATTGATCGCGCCATTGGCTGCATTGGCTGAAACCATTTCGACGAACGCGTCCACTTGGGAAAAATCCGTAGTGAACATCGAAGTCGCGCGAAAGTCCTACGACTATTATCAACCGTGGAATCGCCGCAGCGAACGCGCAGCGAAGACAGGCGTCGTTGTCGGTGAGCGCCAGATTCTCGCCACGGCTCAGGGCCTATCCGACCAAACGCTCGTTCGCATGCAGAAAAATGGCCGCGGCAAATGGGCGACGGCCAGCGTTGTATGGATTGATTATCACGCCAATCTTGCGTTGCTCACGACTGAGGACGCGGCGTTCTGGCGCGATCTTCGTCCCGCCGACCTGACCAGCAAGCCGCCCGCTGAAGGCGCGAAGTTGCAAATCGTTCGATGGCGCGAAGGTAAATTGGAAAATCGCCAGGCCGAGTTCACCCAATACTCCGTAAACGAAAGTGTCGGTAGCGCGATCAACCACGTGCAGATGGAATTGGATTCTGAGATTCGTGACGCCGGATCAGGCGAGCCTGTCATCACCGATTCGCGAGTTGCAGGCATCACCGCGTCGCAACTTGGTCGGACGTGCAAAGTCATCACCGCTTCATTCATCCACTCGGTGGTCGATGCGCACAAATCTGTTAGCCCACGCGTGCTCGGCTATTTTCATTTCTACTGGCAGCCTGCTGAAAACCCTGCGTCGCTCGCGCAATTAAAACTTTCCGGAGAGCCTCGCGGCGTTCTCGTCATCAATGTCCCCGAACGTCTCGATGGCGTCGATTCCGTTCTCAAGCCGCGCGACATCATTTTGAACATTGATGGATTCGACCTGGACATGCAGGGCGATTACATCGATCCGGAGTTTGGTTCTCTTACGTTGGAAAATCTCTCCACACGGGGCCGTTGGGCGGGTGACGACATAAAGATGAAGATTTGGCGGGATGGCAAACCGCTCGACGTGATGTATCGTCTGCCTGGATACGATTTCAAAAACTCGCTCGTCCCCATTGCCGTCCACGATCAAATGCCGGATTATCTCATCGTGGGCGGGCTGGTGTTTCAACCGCTGACGACGCCTTATCTTCAACGTTGGGGCAGCGAGTGGGAGCGCACTGCGCCATTCCGCCTGAATCATTATCGCAGCGACGAAGCCACCAAAGCCAAGCCGTCGCTCGTGATTCTCTCACAGGTGTTGCCGGACAAATTTAATATCGGCTATCAGGAGTATCGCTCATTAGTGGTTAGCCAAGTGAATGGCCAGACCGTTAATAAGCTTGCTGATTTGCAAGCCGCATTGAAAAAACCCAAGGATAAGTTTCATATCATAGACTTCGTGCCGAACGAATCCCTCCAACGCATCGTCCTCGCCGCTGGAGACACCGAACGCGAGGCGACTCAACGCATCCTCAAACGCTTCGGCATCGCGGATGACGAGCAGATCACGAGCAAGTCTGCTGCTGGAAAATAATTCATTTGCAAGAACTAGACACAAATTCGCTTCTTTAATTTCGCGCTTCTTTTCAAAATAATCCAACCGTGCCGAAGTGGATAAAGTTCATCATCGCCGTCATGCTGTTGCCGGTTTGTGTCGGCGCAGGCATGACGCTGTGGCGAGTGATGCAGGCGTGCGGCAGTTCTGACCTCACCCTGGTGCCAGTGGTTGGGGGTGCACTTTGCTGGCTTGCAGTCTATCAATTGTTGCCCAAGCCCATGTGGATTTACGTGTTCGGACATGAACTCACGCACGTCATCTGGGTTTGGCTCTTTGGCGGCAGCGTGAAGCAATTCAAAGCCTCATCCGAGGGCGGACACGTAATCGTGAACAAAACAAATTTTCTTATCGCACTCTCGCCGTATTTCTTTCCGCTCTATGCCGTGATGGTCGTCGCCGTGTTCGTCACCGGTCATCTCATCTGGAATTGGACGGGTTTTATGGTCTGGTTTCACTTACTTGTCGGCGCGGCATACGCATTCCACATCACGCTCAACACCCATGTGCTTAAGACGCAGCAATCCGACATCACGAGCCAAGGCTATTTATTTTCCGCAGTAGTGATTTTCCTTGGCAACGTCCTTGTGGTGCTGATCGGGCTGCCTCTGCTCACCGCCAAAGTCGGCCTCGCACAAATGTTCGGGTGGTGGTGGGAAAGTGCGCATCACATTTTCCAGAGCATCGGAAAAATGTTTTGAGTCCAGTCGTAGATTGGATGAGTTGAAGAAGTTCGAAGCCGGCGACCTTCGTGCTCCGCCCGCGTCTCTCAAGTCCCGCTGTATAACACATTTCTTTACAGGTTTTCTCCCGGTCTTTACAGTCAGGTTATGCCTACGGAATACGATTCCACTGAATTTGTAGATACTGACTTCCAAACAACCAAGTCGCCTTACGGGACGACAGCTGCTACCTCTGCTGCGAACACGTTTCGTGCGCCGACACGGGAGGAGGTGGACAACCGTGTTTCCGAAGCGCAACAGAAGCTCGCTGAGCTGAAGCGCGCCCAGGAAGAACTGGAACGCGAACGCGCCGGTCTCGAAGAAGTGCGCCGCCGTCAAACAGAGTTTCAAACCGGACGGCAAGAGATGATTCAGAATCTGACGCGTGGGCTCGGCTTGCTTGAAGAGGCGGAATTCGCCGCGCGACGCGACGCAGAGCAAATGTCCAAATCCATCGCAGACATGCACGACTCGCTCGCGAAAGTTCAGGCGATCAACGAAGACACGTGGTCGAAGGAAAGTTTTAACGTGGAACTCACGCGGGCGCTGACCACACTGGAGAGCTCGCGCATGGAATGGAACGGCGCACGGTTGAAATTCACCGTATTGTCGGGTCATCCCGAGAATGTGAGCGCGGCAACCGCGCGCGAGACGGGCGTGCCGCAATTGCTCGGTCCGAAAAGTTTCTGGCAGCTTTGCAAGTTAGGACTAGCGATAACATGGCCCTTGGTGGCTGTGGCGATGGTCGGCCTCGGAGTGTTGGTGGCGATATTGTTGCGCCCGCATTGACGGCGAGCCTCAGGTCAAACCGCAGTTGTCCGTGAATTCACATGGATTGGTTGAACAAAAAATCCGATCCGGTCTCCGAACGCACGCAGGCGTTGAACTCAGAGATCGAGGCGTTAGAAGCGCAGATAAAAAAGCTAGACGATCAGCTGAATCGGGCACCAGCTAATCCGCGCCTGCGGTCCACCGCAGTCCCGCACGGTGTAACAATCAATCATCCCTACAACCACGCAGCCTCCACCGAATGCACACCAATCGCGGGGCATAGCGAGCCGGTATTCGAGGAAATCAGTCAGGAACGGATTACCTCGCGCAATGAGATGCCCAATTCAAAGGAATACTTCAACGAATTCGGAGTGCGCAAATTTGATTTTCCGGCCTTGATTCAAGGCATACGCGTTTTTTTTACTGGCCCTAGCACGAGCAATCCGAGGCTGGTCAATTACCTCGCAGCCGGCGGCGTGCATGGACTGCGTCCGCTGCGGAAAGAAAAGCGCGTAGCGCGAAATCGTTTCATTTTTTTTTCAACACTTCTCTTTCTCGGTATGTTCGGGATTTTTTACTGGTATTTCCGCCACCGTTGACCACGCATGATTACCAAACTTGATTCGCAATTCGCTGAATTGCCCGTCGTCACGACTGATGGTGTTTTCGTGGCCCGCTATTCTGCTGGAGGTCTGAGCGGGCTTGATTTTCCATCAATAAGAAATAACTCCAAGAATAGCGCCGTCGCTACTCCTGCAAACGTTCGCAGGTGGCATCGTTTGACATCAAAAGCGGTGAACAAAATACTCGGAGGGCAAATACCCACCGAACTTCCCCCAATGGACCTTTCGTGCGGAACAGAATTTCAACTGAGCGTCTGGAAGTCGTTATTGAAAATCAAACCGGGTCGCACGCAGAGTTACGGCGAGATCGCGAAGTCCATCGGCAAGCCCAAGGCTTTGCGCGCCGTCGGGGGAGCTTGCGGAGCGAATCCGATCCCGCTACTTATGCCGTGTCATCGCGTTCTTGCGGCGAACAGAAAAATAGGCGGGTTCTCTGGCGGATTGGGTTGGAAAGAAAAGCTGCTGTTGCTAGAAGGTGTTAGTGTGATCGGGTAACTTGAAAGATTCAGGCAGCCAACTTAACCTTCACCATATTCTGTTTGCGCATCACCAATAGCATTGCAATGCCGCCCAAGATTCCAAAGCCCGCCATGATGACATACCAGAAGAGCCAGCCATGTTTGGCCTTGGTGGCATCGAGCACCCTCCCGGTGAGAAAAAGCGAGATGGCACCACCGTAGTATTGAAAGGAGTCAATTACACCTGCTGCGAAACCCGCCATCTTTTTTCCCCCGATGTCCATCGGTGCCGCCGCGCCAACAATCGAATGAGTTGAGTTGGCGGTCAGTGAAATCATGATGAGAATACCGCAGCCGGTCAAAATTCCAGCCGGGGTTGGCCCAACGAGTCCTTTGAGTAGTAACATCGCGGCAAGGCTGATGACCACGGCTTCGATAAAATACAGAGACATGGCCACGGGCGAGCGATGTCCTTTGAAATATTTGTCAGAAACCCACCCTGAACCGAGCGATCCGACCACCGCAGCCAACGGCATGGCGGCAAGCGTCCATGCGACGGTTGCAGGGATGTTGGTTTTCATGTCCATGTGCAACTGATCTTGGAAATACAAGATGGCTAATTGGTCTGAGCTGGTGCGAACCGCGCCCGTGCAGGCGTAAGCGCAGGCGTAAAACCAAACTAGCGGATGAGTGAAGATGGTGCGGAACGAATCCTTCAGTGAAACCGTCACGCCTGCGGAGTTGTCGAGTTCATCGACGATCACGCCCGGATAGCCCGCCTCGTCCGGAGTCTGCTTGGCAGCGAAACTCATGAAGATGGCCATGACCAATGTCACCACCGGGGGGAGAATGAACAGCCAACGCCAGTCGCCCTTGGCAATCACTAAAACTCCGACGGAAAATCCATTCAGAATGAATGGCGAGAGCTTCGAGCTTGCCACTTGTCCCAGTTGGATCATGAATCCGAAGATACCCGCGAATGTGCCACGCTCGGTGCGCTGAAACCAGGCGGCATTGATCTTGATCATGCCTGGCGCACCGAACGATTGAAACCAACCATTGATCAGCCATACAAAAGCAATGGCGATGAACGCCGGATCAATCGAGTCTAAGCGGAACACGAATTTCGCCGCACCAGCCAACGCACCCCCCACCACGAGCAGTGGCAGGACTCCCATGAGAATGTTCACGATAATAGTGCCAAATGCACCGATTTGCATCGAGCGTTTGCCACCGATGCGGTCAGTGATCAGTCCATTTACGAGCTGGCCTGTTCCATAAGTCAGCGACCAAATGCCGAGCATGTCGCTGATTTGAGTGGTAGTGAATCCGAACTCCGCCTGCATCCCGGGGGTAGCGAATCGGAAATTGTAGCGGCACATATAATAGGTCGCATACATCAGACCGAGCGCTCCCCAGTTAAGACCGCGCCGGGAGCGAAAACCTGGAGAATGAGAATGGTTTGGAGAAGCCGTGGCCGCTGGGGTGTTCATTTTGTTCGTCAACGCATCCGGCTGAATTAAATCACGGCGACATTAGACAGACAGTTGAGGCGGGGTCAAACATTCCTTCTCACTAAAGCCGTTTGGCACGAATATTTCGGAACTCCACTTTCATCTTGAGGCCGGGATGGACCTGCAATCCCAGTGGTGCGCCGCCGTCGTAACGTGCATCGGTGTATCGACTGATTTGTTCGCCGTTGAGTGAAACGGTGAAGGTGTCGCCTTTGGCCTCGATGCGGAATTTGTTCCAGTCATCCTTCTTAAAAAGTTTATCGAAGCCTTTGGTGTGCCCGGCGTCAGGGTAACCAACCTTTGGGTTAATGGTGTGCTTAGCGAGATAGAACGCGCCAGTCATATCACGTTTCAGGCTGCGCGAGACACCAAACTGCACTTGGATTTCGGGCGCGCGCATCATCACGCCGCTGTCAATCTCACCGCTCCAGCGCCCCTCGAGTTCGAGCACAAAGTTGGTGTAAGATTGTTCCGTGTGCAAGACATGGCCCGTAAGCTTCTCGTCATTATCACCCACGAGCACGCCGTTAGCGATTTTCCAGAAAAGATTTGGTTCTGGCACTTTCCATCCGGTGAGATTCGTGCCGGTGAAGATCGGCTGTAGATCATCGGCTGCGTGGATGCGGCTGAGTGAAGTGGTGAAAAATAAGAGTCCGACCACAATGGATCTGGAGGCGGAGGTGAGTTGTTTTTTCATTTTTTGGGGACGGTTTAAAGCTGATGTGTCAATCGTCTCGCTTGTTCATCGTTCGGGTGATGAGGCTTTCGCCCGCCGAACGCCGCGTCCACCTGAGCAATGCGATGAATACGACCATAATTCCGATCAGCAAAGCAATGCCTGCGACGAGTATTGTCACTACCGGCAGCGGTGCTTTCTGATTTGCCAAAGATGCGGGCGACGTCACGGTGTTTTGTTTGGCTGAAGGTTCAGGCGGAGGGGCAGGCTTCGTGGTCGCGGCTTCGTTTGTGGGAGTGACTATGGAATCGGGTGCTATAAGTGCAAAATTTGTGGAGACCTCCAAGGATGGAGGCTCAATAATAGGCATGTTGGTGGCATAGACTGGCGGGTAATCAGCTGCTGGGATTGCAGGGGCGACAGCAGATTTGGGCTCCACAGGTGCTGGCTTTGTAGCAGCAGGCTCAGGCGCACGACGCGCTTCCTTGGGATATTCCGGTAACTCCATCGGCCACGGCGGGAGACATACGCTAAAACTCACGAGCTTTCCGTAATAAGCGCGGAGTATGGTGACGAAGGGCATCTTAGCTTTTCTCTGGGCTTCGTCGTTCTTCAAATAATTTTCGGCGATGCTTTCATCGAAAGGCGTGCCCTTGATCGGTTCACTACCAGAGCCGACGATGATAACGGTGATTCTCTCAGAGTGCGCGACGATGTTCGTTAGGGCGTCCCAAAAGATTGAAGGGCGCGCCGACTTCTCGAAATGTTGTTGTTGGAGGAATTGCACCATTGTTACCGCCACGCGTTCGCGCGTGGCTTTCGTCCAGCGTTGAAGAGGGAATTGTCCGGTCTGCAACTCGTTGTTGAACGTCCACATGCCGATCGAATCTCCAGAGCGCATGTCGCCACCCAGTCCGCTCAAAAACATTTCACCGATAATTTTTTGCACGTTCTCCCTGCGCTTCTGCATAGCAGATGAGGTTTCGACAATCACAAGAATACGGTCTTCCGGTTTTGATCTGGGGACAGTCGGAGAGTTGATAGAAATTTGCGCGGTGAGCAAGCCCAGCGAGAACATCCACGCCACTGCGATAAGGATACAACCCGAGAAGATCGAATTCATTGCGGGGTTCATCGGGCTTTGTTGAATCGGTTGCGTTCGGTTTGGTTGAGCTGCCTCACGTCTTCAACCAGGTCTGCGAGGGCACATTTCACCATCAGTATAAAATTTTCGCATGACGCCACAGTGCCGTTCATTGCTATCACTGTGGTTCGTTCCGCGTTGTCATTCGTTACCGCCATCACTTCACCATAGGGCTGAAAACGATGCGCTGCGCGTTCAATCATATCATCTGCCGTCTGCCCGGATTTGCTGAACAATACTTCGACGCTGGGCGTCGACTCATTCTTTGGAACGCCGCTCGGCGCGCCACTGCCATCGAAAAAAATAGTGATCGGTGTGCCGCTTGAATCATGATACTGCGTCAACACGGCGATCAGTTCATCACGCGCTGCCGCCGAATGACGCAGCTTGCCACGAGCCAACTCCGGCCAGTTGTGGAGCAGGCTGTAACCATCAACAAGGATTCGCACCAACGCCATGCCCGCATCCTAGTGAGTTGCAACTAAGATTGGAAAATATTTTCCGCCGCCCCGTGGCTTCTCTCCATAGTTAATGCTCATGGCGCCGCCGATGAAATTATCAGTCCGCACATTCACTAAGCCGAGTTGCCGCATTCGCGCTTCCACGCCGCGCTGCGCCGGATAATCGCGCAATGAAGCGATGATGTAGGCATAAGCGCTGGGCTTGCCGCAAACGAGCAGGCCGAGAAGTGGAACGAGTAATTTGAGGTAAGTGAAATAAATCCAGCGCCATAACATGTTGTCCGGTTTGCCGAAATCCAGGACGACTAATCGTGCTCCAGGCTTCGCGACGCGCGCCATCTCGTCCAAGCCCGCTTCCCAAGTTGCCAAATTCCGAAGACCAAACCCAACTGTGACGGCGTCAAACGTGGCAGCGGCAAAAGGAGTCTTCTGCGCGTCGCCTTGGATGAATTGAGTTTTGGAATTGGAGTGTTGCGAATTGCGCCTATTAGCGACAGCCAGCATCGCGTCGCTGAAATCCAACCCTGTCACAACCGCACCAGACTTAGCGAGAGCGAACGAGATGTCGCCTGTGCCGCAGCAAAGATCGAGAGCGCGATCCCCAGGCTTCACGGAGGCGAGCGCGGAGACGCGATGTTTCCAACGACGATGGGCACCGAGACTTTGAATGTCATTAATTAGGTCGTAACGCGTAGCAATCGTGGCAAAAAGCCGGTTCACCTGCGTGGCACGTTGTTCGCCGGGACTGTAGAATTCGTTTTCCATGTTGGACAAAGCCGCCCAAATACTGGGCAGATGCCGGCTTGGATGCGATTAAAATTACATCTGTAATACTTACAGTTGCTACTGTTCGTAAAAGTTTTGGCAATTGGCGAGGCTGGTTTGAATGCTGCTAATCCTTTATTGCTACTGCCACTGCTGGAGCGCGCATGACAACAAACAAAAAGA
>WBXK01000043.1 GCA_008933055.1 Verrucomicrobiota bacterium
AGCACCAGCAGAATCTGATTTTAATTATTTGATGACAGAACTTGCTGGATGGGAATTCCGCGCAGCTCAAACAAGCGACGGATTGTATCCTCGATGAGATTGTTGGGACAGCTCGCGCCAGCAGTGACCCCGATGGTGATCTTGCCAGACGTCAGCCACGCACGCGTCTCCACTTCCGTCTTCTTGTGCTGATCGTAGTGGATGATGTGATCTGACGAGATCATCTTTGTCGCGTTCTTGATGAAGTAGGTCGGCAACTTTGCTTCACCCATCTCAGCCAAGTGTGAAGTGTTAGATGAATTGTAGCCGCCGATGACGATCAACAGATTCATTGGCTCGCGCAAAAGTTTTTCCAGCGCGTCTTGACGATCCTGCGTTGCGCCGCAGATAGTATCGAAGAAACGGAAATGGTTCGCGATATCAGCAGCACCATATTTGGTCTCCATCACAGCACGGAAGCGGCGTTGAACCTCCTCGGTTTCACCACGCAACATCGTGGTCTGATTCGCCACGCCTACAGCCTTTAGATGCAAGTCGGGATCAAAGCCGTCAGAGTAAGCACCTTTAAATTTTTCGAGGAACACCGACTTGTCGCCGCCGTTCAGGATGAAATCACAGACGTAATCCGTCTCAGCCAGATTGAACACCACGAGATAATGCCCGCTGCCAGACGCGAGCGTCTGCGAGGTCGTGGCCTTGGTCTCCTCGTGCTTGGCCTTTCCGTGGATGATGCTGGTGACGCCGTCCTTGGAATACTGACGCACGCGTTTCCAGACGGTCATCACATCGCCGCAAGTCGTATCCACCAAGATGCAGCCCTTGGATTTGATTTTCTCGCGTGTGACGACCTCCGTACCAAATGCTGGGATGATCACTGCGTCGCCGGGATTCAATTTTTCCAAGGTTTCATCTGACGGCTTGGCATCGATGATCTTGATGCCCATGTTGCTAATCTGCTCGTTGACATCCGGGTTATGGATGATTTCGCCGAGCAGATAGATCGGAGTCTGAGGTGAGACGTCTGAAAAATATTTCTTCGCTGCGTAGGCAAGATCAATAGCGCGTTCGACTCCGTAACAAAAACCAAATTCCTTCGCGAGCTTCACGGTCAATTCGCCCGAGGAAAGAACGCCGCCATTGGCGCGAATGTTCTCCACAATCTCGCTGCGATAGTGTGAAAGCACCTTCGCCTGCACGGCCTCCATGATGTCCGGGCGGCGGAGATTAATCTTTTGCTGAGCGGCGGAGGCGTGAGTTGACATGGCGAATGAAGTTTAACAACCCCACCCATGCCGTCGAGTGCAAAGGCCGATCAATGAGAGCAGCGGCAAGTATAGAAGCCTGCCGCCACTTACAGTCCCACTTACAGTTGGCTAATTGGTTCTGACGAGGAGGACAAAAATGACTGCAGCAAGCCAGCACACGAAGCGGCCAAACTCTATAAGCTTGGGAAGACCCACTAATTGCTGATGCTGCTCATCTATGAATAACGTCATGTAATCCGGCAAGCCCACTATTAAGCGCCTGAGCGTCCACCCATTTTTCGCTATTCATCTCTGCATCTTAACTGCGCGCTCATATCCGTGGCAGGCTTGCGTGTGACGCGCATCCGTGACACCCGCGTGCCCTCCATTTCTTCCACACGCAACACCCAGATTCCAACGCTCACAACATCGCCCGTCTTTGGAAAACCGCCGAGATTGTGAGTCACCCACCCACTCGTGGTCGTTACGCCGTCGGCCTTCAGGCTCGCGCCTACAAATTCCTCGAGCTGATGCAGCGGCAATGCGCCGGATACTTCCCAAGTCGTCTCGCTGGATCGTGTTAGCAACGGTTTCTCTTGATCGAACTCGTCCTGAATCTGGCCCACGAGTTCTTCCATGATGTTCTCAAACGTAACGAGGCCAACCGTGCCGCCATATTCATCCACCACGATAGCGAGATGCAGTTTCCGCTCGAGAAAGAACTGAAGCAATTTTTCTAATCGTGCCGTCTCGGGGACATAAATAATTTTCCGCATCGCGGCGGAAAGCTCTGCACCGACTTTTGCCGTGTGCCGATGAGCGAACAAATCCTTGATGTGGATGACGCCGAGCGTTTGATTGAGGTCACCGTCCTCGCACAGCGGAAATCGCGAGTAGCGCGACTTCTCAGCGATCTCCAAACACTCCTCGATACGAGCCTTCGTATCGAGCGCCGTAATCTCTTTTCGCGGACGCATCACGTCGCGCGCCACGCGCAGCCGTAGATCGAGAGCATTCTGCACAATGTCACGACTGAAGCGTGATGCACCAAAATGTTTTTGAGCCGAGGCCACCAGCACGCTCAATTCCTCCTCCGAAGCTGCGCCTTCGTGTTCATGCGCGGGTTGCATCCCGATCATCCTCAAGACCGCGAGCGAACTTTCGTTCAACAACCAAGTGAAAGGAAACGCGATGAAGTAAAAGCCCCGTACCGGATACGCCACCCATAGCACGGTGGAAAGCGGCTGACGGATGCCGAACGATTTTGGCGCTTGCTCCCCCACCACGATGTGCAGAAATGTGATTGTTGCGAAACCCACTACGAAAGCGATGGTCTTGCGGATTGTCTCGTGTTCTGCTCCCGCCATGTCCAATGCGCCGAACACCGGCTTCAACAAGCCCTCGAAGATTGGTTCGCCAATCCAGCCAAGCCCCAGACTTGCGAGCGTGATCCCCAACTGACACGCGCTCAGGTAAGCATCCAGATTCCCGATGATGTGACGCGCCATGCCTGCACGGCGATTTCCCTTTGCGATCATTGGCTCTAACTGCGTGACACGCACCTTGACCAAAGCAAATTCAGTGGCCACAAAAAATCCATTCAATGCCACCAGCAACAGCACGGCGAAGATTTTCACCACTAGCATTGTGATCTCGTGCGAGTCCATCAGAGCCTGACCTCCCCGAAGATCGTTTTCAAAATGTCCTCAAGCCCCACAATCCCTACTTCCTGTCCGTCGCGCCCAAGCACTACAGCCACGCGCTGCCCACCGCGTTGCAACCGCTCCAGCGCGATGTCCAATCTCGCGTTCTCATCCAAGAACAATCCCGGCGTGATCATCTCAGAAACTTTTCTAGCGGGGTTCGGCTCCGCAGTGAACATCAAACTTTCCGCGCTGAGCATCCCGGCGATGCGTCGCGCGCCATCGCGTTCCTGCCACACTGGCAGACGGGTGCGACCACTCTCACGGAACAACTTCATCGCATCGCCTGCCGTCGCATCGGCAGAGATCGCCACCACGTCGGCCATTGGTTTTGTGATCTGCCGCACGGCGATGTTTTCCAAGTCAAGCACTCGGCTGATCATCCCCTGCTCTTCCGTGCTGAAGACCTGCTCAGTTTCCTGCATAACCAGCCGCAACTCCTCGCGATTACCGAAGAGATGGCCGGAAAACTTTTTCCCGCCAGTCCATTTCAACAAAAACCGAGCGCACCACTCCACCAGCCCCACGATTGGCCGCAAGCCGAGATGCAGTGCGCTGAACGGCTTCGCCAGCATCAGACACAAACGATTCGGATACGTGCGGAACAACATCTTCGGCAAAAGATCGAAGAACGTGTAAAAAACCACGACCACCAAAAAGAACCACAGCGCGAACCATCCGGACCGCAACGAGACTGCTCCGTGCATCATCGAGAAGAACCAGCCGAGCGCCACGAAGTTTACAAGCGTGTTCCCCACCACGATCGTCCAAAGAAAGTTCTCCGGGTTCTCCAAAAACTGATGCAACACGCGCGCCGAAGACTTGCCCGCACGCATCTGTTGGCGAATCCTCAACCGGCTCAATGCGAACACGCCCGCCTCCATACCCGAAAGCAGGAACGACAACGCGAGACACACACCAAGCAGAACGAGGATGAGTGGATTTGTCTCCATGCTACTTCGCCTCCTCCACCAACAGCTCTCTAACACGCCGTTCGTCCACCACTTGAGCTGTGAGTTTCAACCCACGATATGTCGCAGACTCCCCTGCGTTTGGCACCACATCCGACATCTTCATCAAAAGTCCACCCATCGTCTCCACGCCGGGCACATCTGCTAGATCAGCATGTTCACGACGGAAATCATCCAACCGCATGGTGCCGCAGACACGCCAACGCCCTTTGCCGAGCTTCTCCATCACGAAGCCGTCCGCCGCCACTGCATGATGCAGCTTCCCCACAAGCTCCGCGAGGATGTCCTCCATTGTCACGAGACCGGCCACTCCGCCGAATTCATCCAATACAATTGCTATGCCGCGTCGTTGACGTTGAAGGCTCTTGAACAGTTGCAACAAATTCATCGTCTCCGGCACAAAGGACGGGAACTCGATAGCCTCAGACAGATCCACATTTGGATCGAGCAACAACGCACGCGTGTTCAAGATGCCTACGATCGTGTCTGGCGTTTCATCAAACATCGGCAACCGTCGATAACGCCACTTGCGCGCGGCAGCGATCATCGCCTCCAGCGACAGATCATCCGGGATCGCCGCCATCTTTCCGAGCGGACGCATCACATCCTTCACGGTGCTGCGATCTAGATTCACGATCTGAAGGATGATGTCGCGCGCTGATTGAGCCAGATTACCCTGCTGAAACGCGAACTCTACCAACTCCTGATAATCCGCGTCCGTCACCGTGAGCTGAGGCTTGATGGAAGCGGGAATCACCGCGCGCATGAGTGCGCGATTCAACCGCTGCGCGAGTTGATGCAACGGACGCGCCACCAGATGCACCCAAGCCAATGGACGCACCACACGCTGCGACCACACATCCGGACGCCGGACCGCCAACGTCTTCGGTAACACTTCACCCACGATCAAGGTCAGCAGCAACACACCACCGATCGTCCACCACAACGGCCATTGCTCACTCAACCCCATCCAGAGGCCGATGGCCAGAATGCCAACATTAGCGAAGGAATTGCCAAGCACCATCGTGGCGAGCAGGTCTTGAGATGCAGTCAATAGACTCGCCACCAACTCACCGGCGCGGGATTTGGATTCAGCGAGTTGGTGCACCTGCCATTTACTCAGGGAAAAAAGCGCCGTTTCAGCGAGTGAAAAAAAGAAGCTGACCCCGGCACAGACCAGGAGCACGGCCGCAGCTAGGATGGGAGCAGCTTCCACGGGGTAATCATGGGGCAATCAAACGCGCGATGAAAGTTGAAAGTCGTCTGCGCCACAGGGTTGAAGCTTGCTATGTCCCCAATTCTAGCTGGAAATCCACATCAAACAGCACGCAATCCCCCTGCGCCAATCATGAAAATCCCGTCTAAACCAAGTGCATGTCATCGCTGATGTAACCCGATTTCCTTCCTGTATCTCTGAAGCTCTGCGTCATCTGAGGATTATTCTTTTCCCCGCTTAACCGCAGCTGGCTTCAACATCCTCCGGACCCACGCAACCAAACCAGAGACCGTCAGCGGTGATCATTGGTTCAGAACGTTGCTTTTGGATTTCAGACGGATGAGAGATTTTGCTTGGTAACACGACTGGAGTTAGGTGTGCGGAGTGCGCAGGACCGAAGCCGGAACAGAAAGCCGAGATACAGAAAAGTGGGCAGGCCTTAAATTTGACGCAAACCCGCCCTAGGGTATGCTCTGCGCCTCCATGCCTCGGCAGTTTATTCGGTTTTGAAAAGTAATTCCATTTACACCTGCCTTGCCCTTCGCTAAATCATCCGCCCATTTTCTGATGAACGAAGCGCACATCCAAAAAATTGCCGGCGAACTCAAGGTTCAGCCCCGTCAAGTCCTCGCCACCGCCAAGCTTTTCGCCGAAGGTGCGACCGTACCTTTCATCTCGCGCTACCGCAAGGAAGCCACCGGTTCGCTCGATGAAGTCGCCATCACCCACATACGCGAACGATTACTCGCGCTCGCCGAACTCGATCAACGCCGCGAAGCCATGCTCAAGTCGCTCGAGGAACGCAATCTGTTGACAGACCAACTCAAGGCCGACATCGCGGCGGCCGACAACATCACGCGGCTCGAAGATATTTTCCAACCATTCCGCCCGAAGCGCCGCACCCGGGCGATGATTGCTAAGGAACAAGGCCTCGAGCCGCTCGCTGACCTCTTGTTTCAACAACAAGCCGGTACTAATCCGCTTGCCGAGGCCGCCCAATATGTCAGCCCCGAAAAGGGCGTTACTGATGTGAATGTAGCCCTCGCCGGGGCACGGGATATCATTGCCGAACGCGTCAGTGACGACGCCACGGCCCGCGCCAAACTCCGCGATCTTTGCTGGGCGGAAGGCGTGGTAAAATCAAAGATTATGTCGGATAAAAAGGAGGAGGCGGCCAAGTTCAAGGATTACTTTGATTGGAGTGAACCCGTCGCCAAGATTCCAAGCCATCGCTTGCTCGCGATCCGTCGCGGCGAGAGCGAAGGCTTCCTGATTATGCGTATCACGCAACTGGAAGAGTCCGCCTTGCCATTACTCGAACCGCTCTTCGTCAAAGCCCGCAATCAGGCGGCGGAACAAGTGCGTCTCGCAGTGCAGGATAGTTATAAGCGCTTGCTCGGACCAGCCATCGAAGTCGAATTCCGCATGGAAACGAAGAAACGTGCAGACGTTGAAGCCATCCGCGTGTTCGCGGACAACCTGCGCGAACTCCTGCTAGCCTCGCCGCTCGGCAGCAAGAACGTCCTCGCCATCGATCCAGGCTTCCGCACCGGCTGCAAAACCGTCGTGCTCGACCGTCAAGGCAAGTTGCTGCACAACGACGTCATTTATCCCACCGCTTCGTCCGCCGGTGAAGTGCGCGAAGCCGCCGCCGCCGTGTTGAGTCTGGTGAAGAAATATAAGATCGAAGCTATCGCTATCGGCAACGGCACGGCGGGTCGCGAGACAGAAACTTTCATCAAAGCGCTCAAGTTCACCATGCCAATCGTGATGGTGAACGAAAGCGGGGCGTCTATCTATTCCGCATCTGAAGTGGCCCGCGATGAATTCCCGAATCACGACGTGACCGTGCGCGGGGCAGTATCCATAGGGCGACGCCTCATGGACCCGCTCGCGGAACTCGTGAAGCTCGATCCGAAGTCCATCGGCGTTGGGCAATATCAACACGACGTTGAGCAAACCGCGCTCAAGCGCAGTCTGGACGACGTGGTCGTCAGTTGCGTGAATGGCGTAGGCGTGGAACTCAACACGGCCAGCAAACAATTGCTCGGCTACGTTTCCGGCCTCGGCCCGGTGCTCGCGGGGAATATCGTCGCCTATCGCAATGAAAACGGTCCGTTCAAGTCACGTGCCGAGCTGAAGAAAGTTTCACGCCTTGGCGAGAAAGCGTTTGAGCAGGCCGCTGGCTTCCTGCGTCTCCGCGATGGCGAGCATCCCCTCGACGCAAGCGCGGTTCATCCCGAGCGCTACGATCTGGTGGATTGCATGGCCAAAGATTTGAACTGCACAGTTAAAGACCTGATGCGCGACGCAGCATTGCGCCAGAAAATCCAGTTGCCCAAATACGTCACCGAAACGGTCGGTTTGCCGACGTTGAATGATATCCTCGGCGAACTCGCCAAGCCCGGCCGTGATCCGCGCCAGCAGTTTGAAGTGTTTTCATTCCAGAGCGGCATCGAGAAGATGGAAGACCTCAAGCCCGGCATGAAATTGCCCGGCATCGTGACCAATGTGACGGCGTTTGGAGCGTTTGTAGACATCGGCGTACATCAGGACGGGCTCGTGCATGTGAGCCAGCTTTCGGATCGCTTCATCAAAGACCCGTCGGAAGTGGTGAAGGTCTCCCAGCGCGTGACCGTGACCGTGACAGAAGTGGACCTGCCGCGCAAGCGCATCGCTCTCTCGATGAAAGCTGCGCCGACCATTGGCCCGAGCACCACCGGACAACGCACCGCGCCCAGCGCGCCGCGCCCTGCGGGCGGCGGTGGATTCAACCGTCCCGCGCAACCGGCAAAACCCGCTCCAATGGATTGGTTTACAGAGGCGATGAACAAGAACAACCGGAACTAGTTCGTTGTCGCTGTTCACCAGAACGACCATTACCCGCAGGCAATTCTCACGATCTCCAACTGATCTTCGTCGGCCGAAAAAATTCAAAGGTATTTATTGGCTAGTTGAAAATCGCAATTTTTAAGGGTCGTTTTATTAGGATGACGAACTTGCGCATACAGGTTCTAATGGCGGCTTGAAGTTACTTACCTGCGGCGCGTAAGCGCATATAACCCTCTTTAAGGATAGGATTATGCCGCACCGCACCAATGCACGCCTCCACCGATCTGATTCCCGAAGTCTTCGGTGCGCTCGGTCGGTCGAAGAGGGGGATCAACTTCGACGCGCTCGATAACCAGACGGTAAATCTCGTCATGCTTTCCCTCGTTCCTCAAGGTCAATTCCAGAAACATGTCCACACGCTCGCCAACATCGCCAAGATTCTTCACAAAGCCCAATTTCGTCAGGCTCTCGAACAAGCTCCCGACGCCGAAGCGATGTTGCGCTCCCTCAAAAATCAGGGGAAGAAGTAGTCCCCTGCCCGGCTTCTCGTTTGCTTTATATCCGCATCTAAAAATCGTTGCGAGATACTCCCTGTCGACTCGAGGTGTTAGTGCAAATACTTAGGACTAACGCATGCCCCCTCAAGGCACTGTAATTCTAGCGTTGCTAAAATTTAAATGGCGGAATACCTATTGAACAGAGAAGGTGATCTGACGGACGGTAGTTGATGCGAGAGATTGCCCCATGAATCACCCGCCAGAAGAAACCTAACAACGCAACCAAACAGAGTAGCAAATGAAAACACCCGCCTTTATGCAATTTACTCATACAAACCCGACCCAAGTGTTGAAATCACGACTGCAGATATTAGCGGCGCTGATTTCTTTGACCACTGCATCCATCGCAGGCCAAGCAGCAGTGCTTGCACACTGGAACTTCAACGAGTCAAGTGGTACGGTGGCAAACGACGGTGTTGGCTCATATAGCGGGACTCTTTCCCCCAACGGTTCAGCTTTTGTATCCGGCGGTATTTCTGGAAACGCCATCAGTCTTGATAGAGCTGCCAATGGTTTTGTCAACATGGGCAACGTGCTAGGTTTAACATTAGGAAATTTTTCGGTCGTAGCTTGGATGAAAATGAATGCAGGAGACACTTCGCCTGACACCGTAATACTTGGCAAACATCAAACATTCTCTAACAACGGCTATTTCATAGCCGTGAATGCAACGGGGGGTGGCGGGCAAGTCAACAAAGCAATTTTTTACGAAGGAACGATAGCGGGTGCGCCGGTATCAAGCACTAGTGTTAATGATGGTGCGTGGCATCAAATCATCGCAGTTTATCAAGCAGGCGGAAATAAATCCATTTATGTTGATGGCACACCAGCCGAGAGCACCAGAGCAAGTCAGGTTTTTCTTGCCAATTCGTCTCCTTTTTTGATTGGTGGCACAGGCGTTATTCCTGAGGGACGCTACACCGGATTAATTGACGAGGTTCAAATCTACAATGAAGCTCTTTCACCCACCGCAGTTAATTTTCTATTCCAAAACCCGAATCAAGTTGTTCCCGAACCCGGAGGTGTAGCCATGATGTCAATTGGCGTAGCAATCATTGCGGCAATGCGCCGTTGCAGAGGCTAAGATGCAGAATCTTGCCAGCTTATAAAGTTGTCCGGTCGAACCCCGGCAAAGAGCGAAGAGAGAGGATTACAACCACGTCAGTGTCGTTTTTAATTCATGGCGTTGCCAAGGAATAAATTGATTTCATCTCAACTCTCACGAGAAGATGCAGTGCGACTAACTCTCCCCTGCAGAGAGATAAGCCCTATTTACAAAAGACTAAATTTTATTTGATTTCTCGGCTCACTCTTTCCTTATGTGTTTAGTGGCCGGCTTACTAAATCCGTGCAGGTCGCCTTAATCTACCCTTCGTCTTTTTGTATCCATTCCGCTTTCGCTTTGCTTCAGAGCCGCAAGCCGTGGTTAAATGATCCCCGTGTTGCCGCATAAACAAATAGAGTCCTTCCTCCAGCAAGCCGTCCGCGCAGTCTTGCCAGGCGCTGATGTATCCGCAGTTCTCGTCCGTCCCTGCGATCCCACGTTCGGCGATTACCAATCCAACGCGCTCATGTCCGTGGCCAAGGCGCGCAAGATGAATCCTCGCCAACTCGCTACCGATGTCGTCTCCAAACTTGAAGTGTCCGAGTTGTGCGAGAAAGTTGAGATTGCAGGCGCAGGATTCCTGAATTTCCGGCTTAAGCCTGAAGTGCTGAACGCGACGCTGCAATCCGCCGCTCGCGGCGAGCATTTATTCTTCGGGAAAACGTCACAACCGCGAACCTTCGTCGTGGATTTCAGTTCGCCCAACGTCGCTAAACCGATGCACGTCGGCCACATCCGCTCCACCGGCATTGGCGATTCGATCCAACGCATCCTACGATTGCTGGGCCATCAGGTCGTCTCAGACAATCACATTGGCGACTGGGGCACGCAGTTCGGTAAGTTGTTGCTCGGCTGGAAACAAATCCTAGATCGTCCAGCGCTTGAACGCGATGCCATCGCTGAACTCGAGCGCCTCTACAAAATCATCAACGCAGAGTGCGATGCCACCCCTTCCCGGCTCGAAGAAGCCAAGGAAGAGCTGGTCAAACTTCAGGCTGGCGACCTGGAGAACATGTCCATCTGGCAAGAAATGATCCGTCTCTCGCAAGTTCAGTTCGACACGATTTACGGGAGGCTCGGCGCGAAGTTTGACCACGCGCTCGGTGAAAGTTTTTACAACCCGCAGCTCGGCGGAGTCGTCGCCGACCTGCTCTCACGCGGCATCGCGCGAGAGAGCGAAGGCGCGGTCGGCGTCTTCAGCGACGGCTCGATGCCACCCAAGGAAGACCCGTTCCTAGTCAATCGCGACGGCGAGTGGGTGGCTGATCCGGCGCTCGTTCGTAAGAGCGACGGCGGTTTCAATTACATGACCACCGATCTCGCCACGGTGGATTACCGCATCAAGACGTGGTCGCCTCACGAGATTGTTTATGTGGTGGACGACCGCCAATCCGGTCATTTCAAAAAACTGTTCCTCACGTTCGGTCGCTGGCAGCCGGTCGTCACTCAGCGCGTAAAGCTAGTCCACGTCGGCTTTGGAAAAATTCTCGGCGACGATGGCAAACCCTTCAAGACGCGCAGCGGCGACACGGTGAAGCTAAGCGATCTGCTCAATGAAGCCGAGGAGCGAGCGTTCCAAGTTGTTTCCGAAAAAAGCACGGAGTTGACGGAAGCACAACGCCGCGAGATTGCCCGAGTCATTGGTTTGGGTGCGGTTAAATACGCGGACCTTCTGCCGAATCGCCAGAGCGATTACATTTTCAATTGGGACAAGATGCTCGCGTTTAGCGGCAACACCGCGCCGTATCTGCAATACGCTTACGCCCGGATCAAAAGCATTTTCCGAAAGGCAGGAGATGTCAGCCCTCAGCCCTCAGCCCTCAGCTTGAGTGAACCGCAGGAACTGGCGCTCGCGAAGCATCTGCTCAACTTCGGCCTCGTGCTGGAAGCGGCGGCGGAGGATTACCGCCCCAACTTCATCTGCACCTATCTGTACGAACTGGCCGGACACTTCACCACGTTCTACGAGAATTGTCCCGTGCTGAAACCTGAAGCCGCCGAGTTCAAAGCGAGTCGACTGCAACTCTGTGATCTCACCGCGCGCGTGCTGAACCAAGGATTGGAAGTCCTCGGCATTGAAGTTGTGGAGCAGATGTAAGCGGCATCATTCGAAACGGAGCGCTTCCTAGCGATCATGAGAGCATGAGAAGAAACAAGTCCGAGATTTCGGAACAACAGCGTTAGATGGTAGCTCGTGTTTCCATTTATCCGTGTCCATCCTTGTACATCCGTGGTTAAACTTCGCCTCGCAACATGAGTAAAATCGTCGGCATTGATCTTGGCACAACCAATTCGCTCGTCGCCACGGTGGACAGCGGTATCCCGTATGTCATCGCGGACGCCGACGGTCGCAGGCTCACCCCATCGGTGGTGCATTGGGCTGCAGCCGATGCTAACCCCTTCGTGGGCAATGCGGCGAATCGCGTGCGCGTTTTGAAGCCCGCCCAAACGGTTTATTCGGTGAAACGATTCATCGGTCGACGGGGCGCAGAGATTTCTGACGCGGACAAACAGGTTTCATATCCGGTCGCATCCGGCAGCCACGGCGAGGTGGTGATTCCGATGTTCGGAAAAGAGTTTTCAGCGGAAGACATTTCCGCCGAAGTCTTGAAGAAGTTAAAGCGCGACGCCGAGGTCGCGCTCGGCGAATCCGTGACGCGCGCGGTCATCACCGTGCCCGCTTACTTCAACGACGCGCAACGCCAAGCCACTAAACGCGCTGGTGAACTTGCGGGCTTCACCGTCGAACGGATCATCAACGAACCTACGGCTGCGGCCCTCGCATATGGCTTAGACAAGCTCAAGGAAAAGTCGAAGATCGCTGTGTATGACTTGGGGGGCGGAACATTTGATCTATCCATCCTCGAATTGAATGAAGGCGTGTTTCAGGTGCTTTCAACTAATGGCAACACACGACTCGGTGGGGATGACTTGGATCGAGTGCTGGTTGAATTTTTGTGGCAACGTATCGCGTCGGTAAGTCCCAAATCCGAAATCCGCAATCCTCAATCTACAGCACGCCTCCGCGAAGCGGCTGAAGTCGCCAAGGTCAAACTCTCCACCGAGACCGAAATTGAAGTCTCACTTCCGTTTCTCACGCCAGAGTTCAGCTTCAGTCACAGGCTCACGCGCGCCGAATTGGAATCGATCACAGGTGAAACCATATTGAGGACACGGCCGCATTGTCTCCGCGCGCTCGCGGACGCCAAGTTGGACGCACGCGATCTGGATCAAGTCATTCTCGTCGGTGGCCAGACGCGGATGCCATTGGTACGGCAGCTCGTGAGCGAATGGTTTGGTTGCGCAGAGTTCGAGGAAGAGCGCGGCGGCATCCGGCTGGGCGAAGATTATCACAAGCCCAGCGGGCCGTTGCTGAACACCGGACAAAATCCAGATGAAGCGGTCGCGCTCGGCGCTGCAATCCAGGCAGAGATTTTGAGCGGCGGTTTTAAAAATGTGTTACTGCTCGACGTGACACCGCTATCGCTCGGCATCGAGACTTTCGGGGGCTTGATGAATGTCATAATCCCCCGCAACTCAACCATTCCTGTAAAGGCTGGCGAGATGTTCACCACGGCGATGGACCATCAGCGTTCGATGTTGATCCATGTGTTGCAGGGCGAACGCGAACGCGCGAAAGACAACTGGAGTCTCGGGCGGTTCACGCTGGAATTTGAATCTGCGCCTCGCGGCATCCCGCGAGTAGGCGTGCAGTTCGAGATTGATGCGAATGGCATCCTGCATGTGCTCGCACGCGACACCCGCACGGGAAAAGAGATGGTCGTTGAAATGAAATCCGCCGTGGACGTAGACGACGCAGCGGTGACGAAAATGGTGGAGGAAAGCGTGAAACACGCGTTCGACGATCTGGCCACGCGGCGTTGGGTAGAGGCCAAGTTGAAGGCGGACGCGTTGCTGGCCGCCACGCGCAAAGGTGTAGCTAGTTCCGCGAGCGAACTCGGTGCCGAATACTCGACCGAGATCGAGGTCGTGTTGACTTTAGTGGAGGCTGCGCTTGCCACTGAGAACCCAGCGACCAGTTCAGGGGATCTGAAACAACTTCAGGCTGCGTGCGCGAAGCTCGACGAAGTCACAAAGCCACTGGCGGATTTGCTGATGGACCGGGCAATGGAAGCGATGTTGCGGAAGCGCGGTGCGATCTCCTGAATGCGTTCACCGAGGACTCGCCAAGTTTTGGCCGTGGATGAAAACAAAGAAGCCTACCAAGGATGCGAGAACGCAGCCGACAAACAACACCAACAAAATTAAATTGAGTTGTTTCCGGTGATCGGTCTTCCGTCTTCGTGAAATTGGTTCTGAGCGCATTGTGCGCAAGTAAACCAATTTTCACCCAGATGTTCCATTGTCCTTTGGTATGGGCGAATCATCGCTCACCCAAGAAATCTGGAGACACTTGTTTGGCGGCTTGAACATCAACGCAGCAACTTGATCAGAGCGATGTAATCCTCATCACCAAAGCCTCTGGCCTCTGCTTCCACAAGGCGTTTGCGTAACGTGGCAAGCCCTGGAAACTCGTCGCACCCATTGATGCCTGTCGCCAAACACATGTCCTTCAACATGTGTTTGACAGAAAATTGGGGCGAGAAATCCCCGCTGCGCAACTTGGGTTCTTTGAGCTTTGCGAGCGGTGAGAAACCCATGTTGGTAGAGAACACGGAGAAAAAAACCTCGTCCGAAATGCCCGACCTTCGCGCCAAAGTGAGGGCCTCGCACAATCCCTGAAACTGCACCGCGATATTCAAATTCATCGCCAACTTGAGTGCCGCCGCCTGCTCTGTCGTGCCGATCACGAGTCGATGTTCGGAGATAAGAGATAGGATCGGCTCGACTTGCGCGATTACTGCCACATCGCCGCCGAGATAAAAGACAGTCCTCCTTGCTTCCGCCGCAGGTTTACTACCGGTGAACGGAGCTTCGAGATAATGGGCGCCACGCTCTGCAACCATTGCCGCAAATCGTTTGCTACTAGCCGGATCTATCGTGCTAGACTGCACCACGATTTTCCCAGCACTAAGCGCAGGCGCGATCCGCAAAAGCACAGACTCCACCGCTGGCGGGTCTGACACGACGATCTGAACCACCTCTGCGCCTGCAGCCACGGCTTCTGGCGTCTCGCACCAGTGAGGTGCTGAAGGTTGCGGCGTACGATTCCAAGTTCCAGCAAGAACTCCGGAGGCGTCGTAATTTCGCGCGTAGATGCCGCCGATGATCCCCAATCCGATGACTCCGATTTTCATAAGTGGAGTTTGCAGTCATTGTTAGAGCCGAATCAATGGCGGATCTGGGTTTATAGAAATTCTATGAGTAAAAGATATTGCCCCTGTATCCCGATAAGGAAGTCCCGGTTAGCAGGGCTGGGAGACAACATCGCGAGCGTGATTGGAAAAATGACCTACTCAAACGCGACTGCGACCAAAGGCGGCTTTTACTTCTACCGATTCGAACTAGATTGATGACGGATATCGCCACAACATTTGAAACCGCGAAATACTCCAACCACGCGAAACGAGACAGACACGAATTTCATAGATTAACACGAATTCGGAAATCCCTTTCGCAATAATTAGTGCAATGCGTTCCGAAAACTTCCCATTCGTGTAGTTCGCATGATTCGCGGTTCAATAAAATTGTCCGACTCACAACTCCACCGTCTTCTGCGCACGCAAGAAATGCAGCCAACATTTGGTGACAGGCTTTTTGTGGATTCGTTCCAACGCTTCAGCGTAAATCCGCAACTGCGGCTCGTACTGCTTTAACTTGTCGACCAACTTATCCGCTCGCACGTCGTCCGTCTTGAAGTCCAGCAGCCACAACTCGTCCATCAAAACCACCACGAGGTCTGCTACCCCTTGCACCACAACGAAATCTCCCGCGCCACCGCGATATTCAGCCGACTCCACTTTCAACAACCGATTCATCTCGCCCACTTCCATCCGCATGGTGAACGGCAACTCGCGACGGACATAAGCTGCTTGCGAACGTATCTCCTGCCCGACCGAGGACGACCAGAACTGTACGAGTGAATTCATGTCCAACACATCGGCCTCAGCCCGCGACAACACGCGTTCGACGACGAGCCGTTCGATTTCGCACGCGAGTGATTCGACATCACCTACGCTGTCCAGCAAGACGTGTTGGAGAAACGCGTGATGCGCCGTGCCGATCTCTGCGGCAGATAATTTGATCTTGGTTTCAACGCGCTTACCCGGTGTGCGCCGGTCCCCGGGCGCAGCAGCGCCGTCGAGCAGTGAGGTTTCGTGTATGTGATCGCTTTCTCCTTGTTCACGTTGCTGCCCCCGGGGCCGGGAGTTCTGCTGGGCGGGTTTTAACAGAGCGGCTTTCGGCTGAAACCGTTTCTCAGATTCATCGCTAGACTCATCTGCGACCAATCGTCGCAGCGCTGTAACGGAAGTCTTAGCAGCGAAACTGGTCGCAGAGGTCATCGGATAATTCCACGCGAGACGCGCCGAGGTTTCCGCAGAGAGGGTGGCGGGCGGATTGGTTTTAGCGTCGTCCTCTGCTGATGCCGTGCAGAGCAGGCGCGTGTCGTTCTCCGAATAGATCGTCCAGCGCATGATCGGGTTCGCTCCAGCGCGATCTCCCTTCCAGTTCTCAAATGCCGTGACGCGCGGCAGCCAGAGTTGCAACCACGCAAAGTACGATTTCGCCCCGAGCAGTTTGTCCGGCGTGATCGGTTCTCCATCTCTGCCAGCGTGCCACGTCTCGATGACTTTAGTGGTCGTGGTTGCGGAGAGAACGAGGCGGTCGCGAGCGCGCGTGAGCGCGACGTAAAGCAAGCGCATCTCCTCACCCAACGAGTCACGACGCTGACGGCGCTTGGCAATCCAATGCGGCAGGCTCGCGTAATGCCCATTGCTTTTCGGGGGCACGACCTGAGGACAAACACCCAGCGCGGCGTCCAGCAATACGTCGCCAGAGAGGTCTTGAAAATTAAACATCTTTGCCAAGTCAGGCAGCGCGACGACTGGAAACTCCAGCCCCTTGCTTTTGTGGATGCTCATCAAGCGCACAGCATTCGTGCTGGCGGGCTGTGCGGATTCCTCTTCCGCATCGGCGTCGCGCTGCGTCTTCACAAAGTCCAGAAAGCGCATCAAACCCTGACGCTGGTGCGGATCAAACTGGCGTGTGAGATTCAGCAGACGATTCACATTCACGCGCCGCTCCTGACCGCGCGGCATCGCGAGCAGCATCGCCTCGTAGTGCGAATCCGTCAGCACGGTTTCCAAGCAATCCGAGATCGCACCGAGCCGCGAGAGATTACGCCACGATTCAAACGACGCGTGAAAAGATTTTAACTTAGGCAGCGTTGCCTGAGCGATGACCGCAGCGGCATCACTAAAATTTGTTTGATTGAAACAAAACATCTTCGTCGCCGTCCAGAATTTCTCCTTAGGGAACGCCGCGTGGATGATTGCCAACTCATCGAGTGACAACCCCACGAGCGGTGACCGCAGCACCGCGAGAAGCGGAACGTCTTGGAGAGGATTGTCCAGCAGTTGTAACAGACTCAGAAGATCGCTGACTTCGGTGGTGTCGTAGAATCCTCCGCGCGCCGCGTGCAACGGAACTCCCGCGCGACTGAACTCCTTGGCGAAGCTCTCTACCTTGTTCGACGGCGAACGCAACAGCACAACCATGTCACTCCACTCAACATCACGGAACGATTCGCCACCCCACACTTGGAATTTCTCTTCGAGCAACTCGCGCAATCGTAACGCCACCATCCGCGCCTCTTTCTCCGTGGCTTCAAGAATGAGGAGTTCGTTTGCAGCGGTCTCGCCCCCGCCAAGATTGTCTTCGCCCTCACCGTCTTCTTCATTGCCATCTTTCAAGCGCAGATGAAGTTCAACAGAGGGTTCACCGTCCAATTTTCGGCTCAACGACTCGCGCTTCTCCGGGACGCCAAACTTCAATTCTGCCGCCTCATCATAGCTCACTCCACCGATTTCTTCCCGCATCAGTGACGCGAAGAATGGATTGATGAAATCTAGCAACGCGGCGCGACTACGGAAATTATCGGA
>WBXK01000044.1 GCA_008933055.1 Verrucomicrobiota bacterium
GCGACGGCGTTTCTGTTTAAGCGTGCTGGAAAGTTGTGTCGAAGACTTCGGATGCTCGTAGCGACGTTTGCGTTTCTTGTGGAAAACTTTCACCCATATAAACGCGGCGACGATCATAACGGTGATAGATCCGGTGAACAGGGCAGTGTGGAGAGCAGTGTTCATTTCAAAGATTTTCTTTCACGAGCGGCGTAGGCGTGTCGTCCTCCGTCGTCAGGTTGAGTCGCTGCATCCGGTAGCGCAACGCGTGACGGCTGATCTTCAACTTCTCCGCGCACTTGGTCAGGTTGAAGGAACAACTCTCCAGGGTGGCAGTGAGGAGATCGCGCTCAAAGTCCGCTACGATTTCATCAATCGCGCGGCCGCCGTTTGCGGCAATAGTCGCGGGCGCAGCTGGAGCTTTGTTCAACTGCGTCTCAATCTGGAAATCCGGGAGGTTCGACGCTTGGACTTCGGTCGTCGTTTCGAGGATGAGCGAGCGCTCGATGGCGTTGCGCAGTTCGCGGACGTTGCCGGGCCAGCGATGCGAGAGTAGTTTTTGCTGCGCGCCGCGTGAGAGGCGTTTGACCGTGCGGTTCATCGAACCGCTGAACAGTTTGAGAAAATGTTCGGCGAGCCGAATAATGTCACCCTCGCGCTCACGCAGCGGGGGCAGACGAAACTGGATCACGTTGAGGCGATGAAACAAATCCTCACGAAACTCATCCGCAGCGATGGCTTTGACGATGTCTTTGTTTGTCGCGGCGACGAGGCGGACGTTGACGCTTAATTCCTGCGTGCCGCCGACGCGCGTAAAGGTGCCGTCCTCCAAAAACCTCAACAGCTTGGCCTGTAACGGACGGCTCATGTCGGCGATCTCGTCGAGAAAGATGGTGCCGCCGTTGGCTTCTTCCACGCGACCATGCTTGAGTTTCAACGCACCGGTGAAAGCGCCGCGTTCGTGACCGAACAATTCGCTTTCCAACAATGCTTCCGGAATGGCGGCACAATTGATCCGCACGTAGAGAGATTTTTTCCGCGCGCTCAAGCTGTGCAGCGCGCCCGCGACGAGTTCCTTGCCGGTGCCGCTTTCTCCGAGGATGAGAGATCGAGCGTCGGTGGGCGCAACGGTCTGAATGAGTTGACGCAGTTCGTGGATTTTCGTGCAGTCGCCGACGATCTGATCAAGTTGGTAAGTTTCGCTGGCGCGTTGGAGAAGGCGATCGTTGGTCCTGATTAGGCGATGGCGTTCACCGCACCGTGACACAGCGTGAAGCAATTCCTCCGGTGCGAACGGCTTGGCAAGATAATCCATCGCACCCGATTTGATAACCTCCACAGCGAGCTTCGGCGTGGCGTAGGCGGTGATCATCAGGACGGGCAACTCAGGCCAGCGGCTGCGGATTTTGCTCATGAAATCATAACCACTCATCCCGCCGAGTCGCGCATCGGTGATGACCATGAAAACATTTTCTTTAGCGAGTAGTTCGAGACCCGCCTCGGCGGATTCAACCGCGAGCACAGAATAACCTTCGTCTCCGAGCAGGGTTTGCAGGGAGAGTCGCATATTCTTCTCGTCATCTACGACGAGCAATGGCGGGAGCAGCGAGGTCATGCGATGGGTTTCATGAGCGTCTTCGAGGGGAAGATTAGTGTGAATGCGGCGCCTTTTCCAAGCGTGGATTCGGCTCGCACCGTGCCGCCATAAAGTTCGGCGTTGTGTTTCACCACAGCGAGACCGAGACCGGATCCGCGCTCTTTGGTGGTGTAATACGCCTCGAAAATGCGTTCCAACTTATCCTGCGGAATGCCTGCCCCTTCGTCGCGCACGGTAATCTCGATGGATTCATTTTCCAGAAAGCGTGTGCTAAGATAAATGTTGCCGCCGCCCGGCGAAGCATCGCGCGCGTTCTGCAATAAGTTGCTGATGGCGTCACCAAAATGTTTTCGCTGCATGAGCAACGGAGGAAGTTGTGCCGTGAGATTGCGCCGAACATGAACCAGCGATGGCGCGCCTGGCGGGAAAACGTCTTCGATGGCGTGGTTGATCTCGTCCACGACGTTGAGTTTTTCGACACGACCTTCGGTCAACTGCGCGTAGCCCATGATCTGGACGATGATGCGGTCTGCCTTGGCCACTTCTTCGCGAATGATGTCAATCTGCTTGGCGGTTTCAGGCCTCTCAGCGGCGAGATGTTTGTGCAGCGAGAACGTGACGTTATTGATGATGGCGAGCGGGTTCTTAATCTGATGCGCTACTTCAGCGGCAAGGCGACCGGCTGAGCGGAGTTGTTCGCCGCGCACGTGAAATTCATTACGCTCCTCATCGGCGCGACCTTGCGCGGCCACGAGCACTTGCACGCCGTAACAACAAAACGTGAGCAAGAGCAACACAGTGACCTGGAGGATAAAGTGCGCTCCTGTTGGCTCGATGCTGTCCCTAGGCTCGCGCATGAAAGCAGCATAGCTTTTTTGCGACGGAAAAATTGCGTTCGCGTCCCGTAACAGAATGGCTTTCAACTCGACCACTGGGATATGGCTGGAGTTCGTCGAAAGACAAACGATGTTTGACCGGGTGGATTCTTCAAGTCCATTCCATAGTATTTTCCGAAAAGGTGCAGGAGTGTCCTGCAGCCAATTTGCAATCACATGCGGCTTTTCAATCTCATCCTCAGTGATCCGTTTTGCCGCCGGATAAGAGCGTCCGGGGTCTAGCTCTTGTTCCGTCTGTGATTCTGTAAGTCCCGCAGACAGGAAACTGATGCCGAGCAGAAGGTTCAAAACAATCTGCGGCGTGGCGAGCGGGATGGAGGCGGCGTTGACGATAATCAATGCCGGATACGCCCAGTAGAGAATGCTGTCGAAGCCGCCGGTCAACACCGTGAGTCCCCCTAGGAACACCCCGTCCGCGATTCCTAGCGCAAATACAAACCATTGGACTGCTCCCAACGGGAATTTTCTAGCAACATATAATAAAGCTGTCAGAGCCAACACAACCAACGCGTAAACCACCATGGAATTCAGGATGGTCTCAAAAAGAACACCGAAGGGGTTTACTGGATCGCCAAGCCAGCGAGAATTGTAGAACTGAAACAGAACAATGGCGGTGACGACGAGGCGGGCAGGGAGAAAGATATTACGCTGCCGCGCGAGTTGACGGCGCGAGTGTTCGGCGGGTTCAGCGCGGATTTCAGCCAACACCTGGGGCATCCGCTTCAGCCATTGCCATTGTCCCGATTTCATAAGTGTACCGGGTTGCGGAAAACTGTTCAGCGCAGCAACGCAACCGCACGCTCTGCGATCTTGTGCACGGGCCACAACCGGCCAAGGCCTTCGTAGCCGCAGGATAACATGCCTTTCTCTGGCCCGATGAATTCCGCGCCGCGCTTCTTCAACGTGGTCGCGTTCTGTTGCGTGGCAGGGTGTTGCCACATCTTGCCGTTCATGGCGGGCGCGATCAGCAGCTTCGCTGTGGAATTCAACGCGAGCGCGATACAAGTCAGCGCGTCGTCCGCGTGGCCATTCGCAAGCTTAGCGAGAATATTGGCCGTTGCGGGCGCGATGAGTAGCAAATCCGCTTCATCGGCGAGACGAATATGCGTGGGCTTCCAACCTTCTTCCTCGTCGTAGAGATCTGTGACGACTGGATTACGCGAAAGAGTTTTGAACGGAAGCGACATGATGAACTTCTGCGCGTCAGCGGTGAGCACCACGCGCACATTGAAGCCTTGCTTCGTCAACAAGCTCGCGAGATCGGGGGCTTTGTGGGCAGCGATGGAGCCGGTTACTCCGAGGACGATGTTCTTTGTTTTGCTCATGTTTTGTCAGCGTTGATCAAAACTCCGGGGCGATGGATCGTTGCGACCGCATTTTCTCCGCTTCAACAATCGCCTGCATCTGCCGGAGATCGTCGGCTACGCTACGACTGATAATGAGATAATCAAAATTTTTCCATTGAGCGACTTCCTGTCGCGCCACACCGAGACGCTTCTTGATGTCGGCAGGCGTGTCCGTGCCGCGACGACGGAGACGCTCTTCGAGCACTAATGTCGTCTGCGGCGTGAGAAACACCGTCACCAAAGCGCGCTTCAATTCCGGGTCTTCTTCCGCGCACTTGCGGACGGTGGCCGCGCCCTGAACGTCCACGTTGAGCAATACGTCTTTGCCTGATCGGAGCTTGCTCACGACTTCGGATTTCAATGTCCCGTAGCTCTGACCATAAACCGTAGCGTGTTCCAGAAAATTTCCAGCCTGCACGCGTTTCAAGAACGATCCCGCATCCAAAAAATAATAATCCTCGCCGTCCTTCTCATCGCCACGCGGCTCGCGTGTGGTGCAAGTGATGGCGCGCGCCATGTCAGGGCGCGCGGTGAGGATCTGGTGACAGAGAGTCGTCTTGCCGCCGCCGGACGGCGCAGAGATGACCACGAGCAACGGGTTGCCCGCGTGCGTTCCTGAATGTTTATCTTCGCTCATGGGAATCAATTCACTCGACGTTTTGGGCCTGTTCGCGGAACTTTTCCAGTTCGGCCTTTAGCGTCACAACTTCGCCGGAGATCAACGCGTCGTTCGCCTTCGAGCCGATGGTGTTGATCTCGCGATTCATTTCTTGCGCGAGAAAATCCAGTGTGCGCCCAACCGACTCTTTGGACTTCGCGCAATCTTCAAACTGTTTGAAATGACTTTGCAGCCGCGTCAACTCCTCGGAGATGTCCGAGCGATCTGCGAAGAACACGACTTCCTTCAACAGACGATCGTCGTCCGCCGGGAGGTTGGCAATGCCCGCAGCCTTGATGCGTTCGATGAGTTGCTGGCGATAACGCTCGGCTGATTTGGGCGCTTGCTTGGCGACGCGCTCGACACAGCGACGCATTACATTGACCCGCGAGGCGAGGTCTTCAGTGAGATGCGTGCCTTCGCGAACACGCATCTTCACCAACCCAGCAAGCGCGGCGGAAAGCGATCTCTCCACAGCGGGCCAGAGATTTTCCGTCTCGGCGAGTTCCTCGTCCGTCTGGAAAACTCCGGGTGCGCGGACGAGGTGATCGAGCGTCACATCTCCTTGGAGTTTGAGCTCGCGGGCAAGTTTCTTGAGTTCGTGTGCGTAAGCTTTGGCGAGAGCGGCATTCAGGTGCATCTTCGCCGATGATTTGCCATCGCCTGCATGGACGGTGACGCGCGCGGTGACACGTCCTCGCGAAACTTCCGCCAAGATGGATTCTCGCACGCGGGTTTCGAGCAATTCGAGTTCGCGCGGAAGATTGACCGAGATTTCGGCTTGTTTGCGGTTCACGGAACTGAGTTCAACGGTCACATTGAACCCATCGCGGGCGCACTCGCCTCGCCCATAGCCCGTCATAGACTTCATGTCTGCTGAATATGGAAAAATCCGGAGGCTCAAGCCATGAAATTTTCTGGGAAGAGGTGGGTTGGCGTTGCCGCTTGTCATCAAATGGTGGGTGGCGCATCTTTTCGCTCCCGCATTGGGTGCGGGTTTGATCTCAATGAATCCAGCACTGAAAAAATTTCTTCAGACGTGGCTCGTCAACACATTCGCCGTTTTGGTGACTGTGACGGTGCTGCCACATTTCCATTGCGAACCAAAGTTAGCAGTGTTCCTCGTGTCATTGTTGCTGGGAATTTTGAACACGTTCCTGCGGCGTTACATGATATTGGTTGCATTGCCGCTGGTGATATTCTCGCTGGGATTATTCCTAGTGGTCATCAACGGCTGTTTGATCTATTTAGTCGATTGGATTATGGGCCCGACGTTCGAGGTGGATGGATTCGGCTGGGCGATGCTCGGCTCTGTTCTCATAGGCCTGATTTCACTGATCCTGAACATCGTCACCGGCAACTCCCACACTCAACTCAAAGTGCGCCGCCAACGACGCCCGACAGACACACGCGGACGCGATGGTGGCGGTGACGGGCCGGTGATCGATGTTTAATTTTTGAAGCTATCACTCGCGCGGTGAGGTTTCTGTCATTGCAATTCAACCCACGCCGCCCCATCATGGAGACGCAACTAATTTATCGAGCCCCATCGTTGGGGCTGTCGTATTTTATATGAACATCAATCCGGAAACGGACCTTGACCTGGAGAAACTGTTCCTCCCCTCGTGGGCCCAGGAATCAGCCAATAATACCAACCGCTACGCCAAATTCACCGGCAACGAAGGCGAACGCAGGGGCGATCGCGATCGTGGAGATAGCCGCGGCGGCCCGCGTCCTCCCAGACGCGATGGCAGCGGCGGTGGGGAACGTCGCTCCGGTCCTCCGGGACAAGGGGTGCGTCGTCCCGAAGGTCAAGGTGGCTTCCGCGCTCCCCGTCGTGACGGTCTGGGACAAGGTGGCGCAGGTCAGCGTAGCGGTGGATTCGGACGCGATGAACGCCGCTCACTGCCGGAACGGCGCGAAACTCCGCAGCCGTTGCCTGAAGTCAACGCCGCCATCATTCCTGATGAAAAGGGCGTGGAATCGTTGGCACGTCAGGTGAAGATGACGGGGCGCGCGTTCCCGCTGTTCGACATCGCATTTCTCGTCATCCAGAAGCCTGAACGCTATGCGATTCGCTTCTCGACGAAGAAGAATCAGCAGGGACAACTGGCACAGCCTCTTTTTCATTGCGCGTTGGATGAAACCATCTGGCTGAGCGAAGACGAAGCGGTGGAGCATGTGTTGCAGAAACATTTCGGCACGTTTTATCAGGCTGAGAAATCAGCTACCGAAGCGCCCAAGGGAGTTTATACTTTCGTTGGCCAATGCGGACTTAGCGGCGTCATTCTCGGCCCGCCGAATTACCACGATTATCAGAATAAACTCGCCAAACTACACGCGGAACGTTTTTCGCGGATGCCGTTTGATGTCTACAAGTCCCGCGTGAAAATCGTGCGCGATGAAGCTGTGGTGAAACAATGGGTTGAAGAACAAAGCGTGAAAACTGAGTTTGTTTGCCTGAACGTACCCGAGGCAGCAAAACTACCGAACCGCGAGGAAGTGGAAAAACATTTCCGTGTCACGCACAAGGACACGATAATAAAACAGGTGGAATCGCACCCGGTCAGCGGCATGGCAGCGCGGTCGTTACGCGGCGGATTGGGACGCATAGTGCAGAATCTCCTCACTGAGCAACGTCGCTTCCCGATGCAGATAGCCACATCGTTAAGTCAGTCCTTCGCTCATCACGGATTGCAATTCTTCAAGGTCAACAAAACCGTCACGCATGTGGCTGTGGCGCGTCCGCACTTCCTCGATATTGAAACTACGCCCGTTTCCACTGGAGTGAAACGCATTGTTGAATTCATTAACGCGAATCCCAAGTGCAATCGCCGCAAACTCATTGATGCCATCGCGCCGTCAACAGTGGCTGTAACTCCGGTTACTGTCGCGCCCGTTGAAGGTGCTGCCATCGCATCTGCGACGCCCGCGCCCGCGCCAGACCCGACGCCGGAACAAACTGCACTGATCTCGGACTTGCACTGGCTAGTCCATCAGGGGCATGTGATGGAGTTCGCGAATGGCTTGCTCGACACGGCCAAGAAGCCTGCCCCCCGCGCACCGAAGCCTGAACCGAAAGCGGTGACGACTACTGTCGCTACGACTACCCTACCGACAGAGGTTTCCGGAGCCGAGGTTGTTGCGCCCACCGTTGAAAGCACGCCAGTGGAAGCACCTGTTGCTCCGGAAGAGGAACCTCCACAAGCAAGCTCACACTAAGTTTAATCATCAAAACAAAACGCGCCCCTCAACCCGAGGGGCGCGTTCGTTTCCAACTCTTGCTGCCGATGCTTATGCTTTGGCAAACCTTTCAAACATGCTGGCAAACGGCGACTTCGACGAAGTAGTTGTCTGCTGGACCTTAAGCTGCCCAAGAATGGCGTGCCAGCCGATGTAAATCTTGTGCCATTGGTTCTCAAGGCTGCGCAGGGCGCCCTCACTCATTTCACTGAGATAACGAAGCGACGGCGAGTTGCCAATCAGCCCATGAATCTCTTCCTTGGTGGGCGAGCTAACATCCATTCCGGCGAGGATCAACTCCAGCTCTTGGACTAGCACACTCTTGATCTCCAAGAAGTGCGTTTCGTCGTCCACGCCGAATTTTTTTGAGCGGGCCATGTTGATGAAGTGGTTGAACTGCTTCCAGCATTCGAGATAGTTCTCGGTCTGTTGGATCAGTGGATGTACTTTGTTATTGCTCATAGGACTTAGCTTGTTTGTTGAGTGGGAGCCGAAATATTAGGGGCGGACAAAAACACTATGGCGCCGCCGCGCATCTCGCGAGCGGTGATTTTCAGACCGGGATAGTGGACGACGAGTTCTTCGAGCGGGAGCTGTGCAGCCTGGCTGGAGCGGAACGTCTCCACCACACAACGTCCAATCTCTTGCACAAGACTCTGCGGGAAGCTTGTGGGTAAGGTGGTGGCGAGAACGTTCCCGCTGCGGTCCATGCTGAAGCTGCCGGAGTGCAATTGTAGCAGCGGCTTAGCTCTTTTGAAAAAACTGGTCAGGAAGCCCATAATGTGAGGATTTTCTTCATACGGTCCCGCACTTCTGTCGCGTCCAAAGTGTTTTTCCAGCCAACACAAAGGTTCGCGCCGCCTTTTTGAGCCACAGCCACGTTGCGTTGCGGGCCGATGCCCGTAATCTGCTGAAGCCCGCCCGCTTGAAGCGTCTGTCCGAGAGCGTGAAAACGGTCAAGGCTCTGCCGCATCCAACCCGCGATGTGTTCCGGATTTTCCAACCCGCGTGAATCTACCATCGTGTCTGCGACCGTCTTCATAGCAAACTCAACGCAATCCGTGTTCACAATCTCCGTCAACCCACTTGAGCGAGGCGCGCCGGGTTGGGCGGGGGCGTTGGCGGGACGATTGTGGGATGTGTCGGCGTTGCTGCGTTCGTCAGACGCCTGCGCGCTTTCGAGCAACAGGGCATTGTAGGATTTGAAAATAGTTCGGGGGCGGTGCGGCTCATCGGGCAGGAATTCAAAGTTGCCTGCCTTCCAGCGCAGAATTTTTTGGAACGCATCTTCACCACGTAATTCCTCCATCTCAGAGTCTACCACCTCACCTTGATTGACCCATATGCGACCAACGAACGGCCCGTTCGTGATCCGTAGGACAGTGGAGCTCTGGGAAATGCACTCGAGCTGAACCAAGTCCATCAAGCTCTTGCTTTGCACTCCTCTGAAGCCAGCCTCGTCATATTCGCGGCCTAGCAATGATTCCATGCACTCTAGGAATTGGGTCATCTCCTGTTCGCTGCCCGGCTTGTGCCAGTATAGATCAACGCCGAGTGAATAAACGCGAGAGCGGAAGTTTTCATCCGACATCGAGGTCAACACGACGGTGCGGAGTTCGGGAAACTTACGGCGCACGACGGAGAGCAATTGCAAACCATCCATCTTAGGCATCTTCAGGTCCGAGATGAGCAACCGATAGGAGTCCGCTTCCAGCATCGCCATCGCCCGAGCGCCGGACGGAGCGGTGTGGACTTCGGGTTGGCTGGGAAGTAACGCGAGCGTGTCGCGATATACTTCCAGCAAATCCGGATCATCATCCACCAGCAGGATTTTATATCGTGTTTCCATTGTTACATTCAGCGACTCAGCAGACTTGCTTCCAAGATTTTCAACCCAAATGCGCACGGGTCACCCACATAAAAGCAAATGTTGTTCCGAGTTCATATGTTTGCGATAAAGACTTTTCGACAGCACGAATTCATCGAAAAACATCACACCGCGTGCCAAATTTTTCGTTTCGTAATTGGCTAAAGTTGAGCATTGCAAGGCATGATGCGAGACAGCTAGTCCAGGGTTTGGACAATAAGGTCTTTTTAGGCGCATTTTAATTCTTACTTCAGAAACGGTTGTTAGTGCTCGATAATTCAGGCGTCGCGGTTTTCACCCTTCGTATTCTCCCCCGTGGCACGTCTCCTGCATCACCCGTTTTCTAGTCGCATGAAAAGTTAAAGGCGTATGAGCGACCTAGCAGCAAACAAGAAGGTGGAACTATCCACAGTCCACCGGAGCTGAGGGGTATTTCAAGTCAAGGAAGGAACAATTAAGAACTTACGGTCTGAAAATTTTATGAGCGCATCATCAAATGGCGTGAAGAACGGATTCTTCGGTTACATCAAAGGATTATTCCGCAAGGAAGACACAACCCCAACGACAGCGGAATATTACAACTCTGACACTACAGAGGTTGCGCTGCCTCCGCTTACACCCCCGGCTGTTGAAGTTGCATATGCACCTCAAGCACCCGTAGCCGTAGCCCCAGCCGCGCCCGCTCCCAAGGTGAATGACAACCTCGACTCTCGCGATGCTGGCGTTGCACCCGTTTTGGCAGTTCCGCTCCAGCCGATCTTGGATGGATTAAACAACGAGATTCGCTCTCGCATCCGTGTTAAAAATGTCGGTGACACAACCATCAATATTCCGTTCGATAAGATTCTTTCGCAGCTTGCCCAAGGCCAGGTGCGCGTTCCGTTCGGCGATGTCCGCAAAAGCGCGCCACATGTTTTCACGCCCGAAACAGATTTCGACCGCATCTCCGTTTCCATTCCGCTGAACGAAGTCCTTCCACGAATCAACCCTGCCCTACTTGTCCGTCGCACAGCGGGCCGCGTTGTTGAAGTTCCAGAAGACATCACCAGCCCGTTCACTGGCCGTGGCGAGGGGCTTTCACTTTCAGCAGCGAACTCAAAATCCGAGCAGCCTGCCGCGCCAAGAAAAGCCGCGTCCACACCGGTGGTAAACGGACGTGGAGCTGCACCTGCTTGTCCAGATACACAACCCGCCAACATTCACTCCCCCGTCTCGTTCGCGCCGCTCAAGCAGAAGACCCAATCTCAAGTGCCCACGAACACCGACGTGCCAGACCAGTTTTTTGCTCACACCAAGCCTGAGCCCACCCCGGCAAAACAACCGCAGCAACCCGCGTTTTTTACAGGACCGGCGGTTCAATTCAATCCACAACTGCAAACACAACATATTGCCGCGCCAAGACCCGTGGCTGCCGCTTGCTCTGCACCCTCTGCGCCCGCAATCACGATTCCGTTGAGCACGCTTTCTGAAGCGTGGCCGCAGGCAGTTCGCCTGGAAATTGTCCAAGCCAATCTAGCTCAATCTCAATTGGGCTTGCCAGTGGATACCATCGAAACGGCTCTCAAGCGTGGCCGCGTGGCGTTCACATGGAAAACGCTGCGTTCATGGATACGTCCCGCCACGCCCGGGACGGTCTCCGCGCATGACGCTGCCGAATTGGAGCTGCCACTAAAAATCATCGCTCCGTTGTTCCTCGCTCGCAAACAATCCAACTCTGCTTCCACGAGCAAGACGTCGGTAGACGAAACGATCCCGAACATCTTCTTCGGATTTCCGCAACCCGAAGCTAGGATAGCTCCAGGCGCTCCAGCGCCTCAGCCGACATTAATCAATCAATCTCAGGCCGCTCCCGCTGCGCCAGTGCAATTCGGACTAACGCCTTCGGGCCCAGCGCCGACCGCAGCACTGGCCGCCGCATCTATCGCAGTTGCTGCTGCCTCTGTTTCTGCCGCCACCGCCGCTGCGACAGTCAACGCCGCTACAAGCAAGGTTGCAGACACAAATTATTATCTCTGGGATCAAGCTTCAGAGACGCAGATGTTGCATGTGGAAGCTCTCAAGCAGCGTGGCACCGCAAGCACTGAGTTCACGAAGCGCTATTCCTCGCCGAACGAGATCGTCGCGCGCGCTGCCAGCATGGAAGGTATTGCTGGCGTTATCATCGCGCTTCCTGATGGATTGATGGTGGCGAGTCGTCTTTCTCCCGATTTGAACGGCGACACGCTCGCTGCATTCCTCCCCCAGATTTTCAACAAGGTCGGTTCATGCACCAAGGAACTCCGCATGGGCGATCTGAATAACGTCAGCTTCACCGTTGGCAACACGCCGTGGAAAATCTTCCGCGTGAACGCAATTTTCTTCGCAGCATTCGGCATCGCGGGTCAACCCATGCCGACGGTTCAACTGGCGGCTCTCGCTGGTGAACTAGACCGCAAGAACAAGTAAGAAGTAACACTATGGCAATCATCAATCAGGCTACCAAGGAGCTGCAGGTCAAGATCGTCTATTACGGTCCGGCCATGTGCGGCAAGACGACAAACCTAGTCCAAGTCCACGATCACGTCCAAACGCAGGCGGGCAACAAAGGCAAACTCGTCTCATTGGCGACAAGTTCAGACCGCACTTTGTTCTTCGACTTCCTTCCCATCGAAGCGATGTCCATCAAAGGCTTCAAAACCAAGTTCCAGCTCTACACAGTGCCCGGCCAGGTGATCTACAACACCACCCGCCAGCTCGTCCTGCGCGGCGTGGACGGCATCGTCTTCTGTGCGGATTCGCAGTATGACAAGATGCAGGAGAACTTGGAAAGTTTTCAGAACCTTCAAGACAACTTGAAGAGCCTGAAGTTGAGTCTGAACGAAATACCGTACGTTCTGCAGTACAACAAACGCGATCTCCCTAATGTCGCGCCTGCGGAATATCTGGATTTCATTCTGAACAATCGCGAGGTACAAGTGCCATCGTTCAACGCCGCCGCTCACAAATGCGAAGGCGTTTTCGAAACACTCAACATGATCACCCGCATGTTGCTGCACAAATATGTGAATCAGGGTCAAACTCAACACGCATGACATGCCAACTTTACCCCAACTGCTCGAGGAAGATATTCAGTCTATCGAAGAGGTTCTAAACGACTATCTCGATAAGAGTGATGCCTCCATTGCGATGGTGATAGACAAGGGAGGCTTCCTCATCTCGCATCGCGGCGATGCTCGCCGCTTTGATCTCACAACCATCGGCGCCCTCGCCTCAGGCGCTTACATGGCCAATCAAACAATTGCGAATCTGATTAACGAGGACAACTTTGACAGCGTCTATCAGCAGGGTGAAAAGAACAGTATGTTCGTCACAAACATTGATGAAAACTGTCTCTTGATGGTGGTTTTCTCATGCAAGATTGGCGTGGGTGTCGTGAAATATCACGCCGCTGAAGCGCGCACGAAGATCGCGAAACAACTTCAAGTTGCTCAAGCTCGCGATCCGGATGCCGGACTCGATCTGTCAGTCATGAACATGGCCGATCCGAGCGAGTTGTTCCGCAAGCGCTCCTGAAAATTTGAAGTGCCCCCGCGTTAAAAGAAACGCGAGACGTTTCCACGCGGCGGCATTTCAACCCTTTAGCCCGTCAAGAAAGCTCATCCTGCTTGTCCATTCCTGCTTTAAACTTGGAAACTGCTGTCACTTACGAAAAGAACTCGCGAAGTCACTCGCCTCGACGAACATCACCTTTTTCTCAAGCTTCGATTCCGTGATCAATTGGTTCAACTTCTTTTCCCATGCCACACCGCTCATGGGTAACTCGACTGATTTTTTCTCAAGCGACGAGAAGACCATCGCATTTGCCAGTTCCACAGAATGAATCCCATCGTGGCCGGGTGCGATGAGCAGTTCGCCATCCAGAATCGCGTTGACGAAATTCTGCGTCAACGCAGCGTGCGGCGCGGCTGCGTTGGCGAACGAAACCTCCTCCGTCTTTGCCTCTGGTTTGGAGAAGCCGATCTTTGCTGTGCGGCTGAATTCAACCATGTCCACTGCGTTGCGCGTGAACATCAGCTTGCCATTCTCCAGAACTAAAGTGCCGCGTGTGCCGACGATTTCGAATCGGTTTGCGCCTGGGGCTTCGCCTGTTGAACTAACGAAGACACCCGTCGCCCCATTCGACCATTCGAGATAAGCGGTGACGTTGTCCTCGACTTCGATCTGGTGAAAGCGGCCAAGCTGACAATAGCCGCGCACACTCACAGGCATTCCAAGCAGCCATTGCAACACATCAAGATTGTGCAGGCATTGGTTGATCAACACGCCACCGCCCTCGCCTTTCCACGTCGCGCGCCACGCACTGCTCACGTAGTAGGCCTCGCTGCGAAACCAATCTGTATTGACCCAATTCACGCGCACGATTTCACCGAGGTCGCCGCCGCGAATCAGTGCGCGAATCTTTTCGTAACGCGGCTCTACCCGCAGTTGAAACATACCACCGAAGACGAGCTTGGTATTTTTTTTATGCGCCTTGATGAGCTTCTCTGCGTCGGCTTTGTGCGCCGAGATGGGTTTCTCCACCATCAAATGTAGACCAGCGTCAAACGCAGCGATGCCAAGTGTTGTATGTTGGTAATGCGGGGTGGCGATGATAACTGCTTCCACTTTTTTCGAGGATAATAGCTCCTTTGCATCCCTGAAAACAGTCACGCCTTTAGCTGCGTAGTCCGCAAGCTTGTCTGGCGATGTGCTGCAAACTGCCGTGAGTTGGCAGCGATCAACCTTGCCATCGAGCAAATAACCGGCGTGATGTTTGCCGATGTTGCCCATGCCGATGATGCCGATGCGAACAATTTTCATGGCACAAGTTTAGTCGGGGGCGACAGCGTGCCTAGAGGTTTTTGACCACAAACGCTGCACAAACGGGCGAACCTAAGGTGATTGTCTGCCCGGTTGGTTTCAACTTTCCGCTTGCTCTATCAATCGCAAAAACGACTACGGAATCTGAATTCTGGTTCTCTGCCAACAGCCAGCCACCACTGGGATCAATTGCGAAGTGGCGTGGTGTTTTGCCCTGAGTGGATTCGTTTTGCACGAGCGTCAGCTTGCCAGTCTTGGCATCTACAGTGAAGACTGCGATACTGTCGTGCCCGCGATTTGAGCCATAAACAAACTTGCCACTCGGATGATCGGCGACCTCTGCAGTGGAGTCCCTTTCTGTGGCGGAAATTCCTGGCGGAAGCGTGGAGATTGTTTGCACCTCTGTCATGGTGGCATTGGCGGTATCGTAGGCAAACACTGTGATCGTGAGTTTCATCTCGTTGATGACATAAACAAATTTGCCGTCCTGTGAAAATGCTAGATGCCGCGGACCAGAGCCCGGCGCGACTGAGTAGAACGGGGGATTGTTAGGGGTGAGTTTTGCTTTAGCGGCGTCGAGTTGATAGACCAACACTTTGTCGAGACCGAGATCGCAAGTGAGCGCAAAGCGATTGTCAGGAGAAGGGCATATGACGTGCGCGTGGGGCCCAGACTGGCGGCCAGGAATCACACTCGAGCCGGTGTGTTGGATGGTGGTCGATGCTTCATTGAGGCTGCCGTCCGCGCACACGGGATATGACGCAATGCTGCCGGATCCGTAATTGGCAACCATGACGCATTTGCCCGTTGCGTCCACTGAGACATGACAGGGTCCGCCGCCGCGAGAGGCTTGTTGGTTCAACAGTGAGAGCTTGCCGGTCTTTGCGTCAACTTTGAAAGCGTCCACGGAACTGACGCGTTTGTCCGGGGCGACAGTCATTTCACCGACGGCGTAGAGAAAACGTCCGGTTGGATCAACAGCAAGAAAGTTTGGGCTTTTGGTTTCAACAGCGAGCTCCGGTTCTGAAATTTTTCCTGAGGCGGAATCGAAACGTGAAACATAAATACCCTTACTCTTTGCTCCGGTGTAGGTGCCGAAAAAGACAAAGTGTTCGATGCCGAAGCTAGCGAGAACGCCTGACAGCAGGATTACAATTGATAAGATGTGTTTCATCCACGCCAGTGAACACAAAGCACCGCAAGTGACAAGCAGTTTTCGGATTCGACTCAGGCAGCATTTTTATCCGCCAATGCAACTCATCGAACGTGAGGCAGGAACGAAATCCGGTTCGCCAATGTGGTGGCGATCTTCTTTTTGCCATACAACACCACGAAGCCAGCGGTCTAATTCCCGGTCGCTCGCGCCACCACGAAGAATCGAGCGCAGATCGTGTTCGGTGACACTAAACAAACAGGTGCGAACTTTGCCATCAGCGGTGAGCCGTATCCGATTGCAATGGCCACAGAAGGGCTCACTCACTGGCGCGATGATGCCAATCTCGCCGCGCCCATCGGCGTGTGCCCATCGCTTCGACGTGGAGGATAGATTTTCGTTCACGACGAGACGAAGATCAAAGCGCGATTGCAGCCGCCGAAGAATTTCCGTGCCGGGAACAACCATCTCGCGCTGCCAAGCACGGGCGGAATCGAGAGGCATAAACTCGATGAAGCGCAAACTTATGTCTTCGCCACGGGCAAACTCCACTAGCGATTCGATCTCGTGATCATTGATGTCGCGGATGACGACCGCGTTCACTTTTAAGGGCGCAAAGCCGATTTTTTTTGCAAGCCGGATGCTTTTGAGAACAGACTCAAGCCCATCCCGTCCGGTCATCTTCTTGAAGTTGTCACGATCCAGCGAATCCATGCTGAAGCTGACGCGGCGCAACCCAGCATCACGAAGCGCTTGGGCTTTTTCGGCGAAAAGAGAGCCGTTCGTGGTCATCGCCAGGTCTTCAATGCCCGGAATGGCGGCGATGCGAGCGACGAGTTTTTCGAGTTCCTGACGGAGCATTGGTTCGCCACCGGTGAGACGAATCTTGGTTATGCCTAACCTGACGGCGAGCTTGATGACGCGTTCAATCTCCTCGAACGAGAGCAGGTGCGATTTTGGAACCCATTCTTGGGTGATGGGTTTGGATTCGGGCATCTGCCCCCATCGACCACGATAGAAGTTTTGAGCAGCTTCTGTTTCCGGCAGGCAATAGAGACAGCGGAAATTGCAGCGGTCTGTAAGGCTCACCCGCATATCGCGCAGCGTGCGGCCGTGCGAATCTACGAGCGAGCCTGCGGGCGACATTTACTTCACGCCAGAGGGGGCGTTGGTGAGCGGAGGAATCGTTTTAACGGAACCGTCAGCGTTCACTTCCACATTGAGATCGTAGACGTTGGTCTTTTCGTTCAAAGGTTTGACGTTCATCAACTTGGTCGCACCTTTTTCATCAGAGAAGCCGATGCCTTTGCGTATCCACTCTAGCCGGCGCGCGATGGAGAGCTCTTCCTTCAATTTGGAAACCTGACGGCGGAGAGTATCAAGGTCGTTGAACTGCTTTTCCAATTCGGCTTTCTCGGACATGAGGCGAGTCAGTTCGCCTTGGAGGAATGCCTTATCGCCTTCAGATGCATCGAGCTTGCGTTGTGTCTCGGTGATCTGGGTGGTGAGATTGGTTAGAGCGGCGCTCAGATCAATGGCTTTCTCATCGAGTTCGCGATTCTGCGTTTCGAGAGCGGTAATTTTTTGATCGCGTTCAGCGAGCGCTGTTTGAGTAGCTTTCAGCGACGCTTCGGTCTTTTTCAAATTGCCAGCGACCTGAGTGAAAGTATTGGTCAGCGCGCCGAATTCTGCGCGTGCTTTCGTAAGGTTGTTGGAAAGGACAGTGTTGACCTGAACCTGTTCGTTGAAGTCTGAGCTTGTTTTTACGACATCATTCGAGAGGTTGAGAATAGTGATAGCGGCGGCGCGTTTTTCGTCTTCAGCCTGCTTCTTACTGGTGAACAAAATGACCCCGAGCGCAATACAAACAGCCGCCAAAATGATGATTCCGATAAGCTTTTTCATAACAGATTGTGATGATGCCAACCGCGCTTTACTTTGGCAAGCATGCCGTTTTGTAAATCACCTCAAGAAAAGATCCCAGCTAACAATGAAGACGAAAAGTCATGGCTAAACGACAACGCGATAGAATCGTCTTGGGAAATTCCCAGTGAGCGGATCAAAGA
>WBXK01000045.1 GCA_008933055.1 Verrucomicrobiota bacterium
CTGCTGAAACTGGCCCAAGTCCATCGTAATCATCGCGTCCAACATGGCGGCGTAGCGCGACGGATATGAATGCACAGACATATCGGCCACCACCATCTCCCCTACCGTTTCGGGATGGAGTTGGGCCAGACGCATTGCGACCTTGCCTCCCATCGAATGACCGATGATGTGAGCGCGAGAAATCTTTTGCGCGCGCATGAACTCCAGAACATCCACAGCCATCGCGTCGTAGTTGAACTCGTCGGCATGGGGAGATTGGCCGTGGTTGCGATGATCCAGCGCGAAGACGTGGAACTTGCCGGACAACTTTTCCGCCTGTGGCAGCCAGTTGTGATGCGAGCCAAGCAATCCGTGCAGAAGGATGACCGGTTGACCTGAGCCGCAGTCGTGGAAATGCAGTTTCATCGTTCGTTTGTGGTTTGATGATGACGGGAAAGTCGTCTTTGCAAAATCATTTTCAACACGCCGAGCAGACTTGTTTCCCCGCACGCGCTCGCTCATTCTGCGCCGCGTTGATGAAACGGCGTCTCGTGATTCTTGGCGGATTGTTTGCGGCCATCGCTGTTGCGTTGGTTGGGTTGATTCTCTTTGCCAGCGGTGGGCCGCACGTGAGCGGGGCGATGCGGCAGGACGCCTACGTCTGGCAACGCGCGTGGACTCAGCCCGTCCGCGATGCGGTTTCTGCGTACGCAACGAATTTTTCTGAGCTGGTTCTTCTGCGAGGCGAAATCACTTGGAGCGGCTCAAAGCCTGAATTGATTCGTGTGAGTTTGGATAAATCACTGCTCGCGGATTTGAAACGCCCCGTGGGGCTGGCGTTGCGTGTCGGAACTTATCCTGGGCCGTTCACGACCAATGATGCAGCCATCCAATTCATTTGCGACACGGCGGCGGGTTTTGTTGCGGATGCGAGGTCGAACGGAATCGTGCTGGCCGAGCTGCAACTGGACTTTGATTGTGCGAGTTCCAAGCTCGACGGCTATCGCGCCTGGCTTGAGCCCGTGCAACGCCGGGTTGCGCCTGTGCCGGTGACCATCACCGCGTTGCCGAACTGGCTGAGGAAACCGGCGTTCGCAAAACTTGCTGCTCTTGCGACGAACTACGTGTTACAGGTTCATTCCGCCGAGCGACCCAAAAGTTTTGATGCTGAGTATTCATTGTGCGAACCGCAGGCTGCGCGACGGGCCATCGAGCGGGCGGGAAAGATCGGAGTGCCGTTCCGCGTGGCATTGCCCACGTATGGATATGTCATGGCGTTCAAGCCGAGTGGAGAGTTCATCAGTCTGGCGGCGGAAGGACCGCGTCCGAACTGGCCGACGAATGCCATCATCCGGAACGTGGATTCCGATGCTGGAGAGATCTTGGGGCTGATCCGCGACTGGACGGCAAACCGCCCTGCGGCGATGCGCGGCGTGATCTGGTATCGGTTGCCGATCTCGACTGACAAACACAACTGGGATTGGAGAACGCTCAATGCCGTAAGGGCCGGGCGGGATTTGTAGGGGAAGTAGTCCTTGCCAACCGCAGGGCAACAAGGATAAATAGCGCAGAAATGAAAACCTCTTGGCCAAACTTTTGTTTGGTTGAGAGCTTTTTAGGCGCACTCGCTCATGCACCTTCGGCTTTCCACTGACAAGTTTTTACAGTCGCGATTTGCGATCGTCATATCAGTGGTCGTTCTAATCGCTTCAATCGGCTTGCTTGCTTATGAAGATGCTAGGCAAATAAACGGCTGGCATCCTTTCGGAATCTCACTGCGATTACCAGGTTTCCAAATGCAGGCCCGGGCAGGGCGTTACGCATTCAGCGTTTATTGCCAGCGAAATACGTCGGTCAAATCAGCCGACCTCGCTTTCGGGCGCAATGCCTATCTGTTCAATCCGACATATCACCACGGTGTTCATTTTGAGGCATTAAGCTTTGGCTTTGCCTGCTTACTTACTACATATAATGGCGGCGACTATGTTGTGACCCCGCACATTGCCATCGGGATACCATTCTGGTTCACCGCGACAGCATCTGGCCTCCTTATTCTCTATGCACTTCTAGCTCCGACTTCTTCACCGCAGTCAAAGGGGCGCATAATAAAAAACTAGCCGCGCATTTGATTGGATTGGAACGCGCAGAAGTTGACAGGGTCTGTCGTGGTTTAGAGTCAGTTGAGCTTCTCGCGTTTCAATCTCATCTCCCTCTTTTGCGAAGATTTCTGGTTAAAGGGTTGTTTGAACTTCAACAGATATGGCGGCGACAGCATTGTTTGCAGAATTGCTTCCGGTTGTTGAAACCCGCTACCGTCTTCGCATGAGTTCATCGTTGGAATCCATCGGCATCATCGCGGGCAATCGCTCGTTGCCGTTGCTGTTCGCAAAGCAGGCCAGGGCAGGGGGCGTCAAACGCATCTTGGCTGTGGCGTTCGAGAACGAGACGGATCAGAGCATCGCGTCGCTCGCGGACGAGGTGGTCTGGGTCAAGGTGGGGCAGTTGGATAAGATGATCCGGACTTTCACCGATCGCGGTGTGAATCAATGCGTGATGCTGGGCCAGATCGCGCCCAAGAATCTTTTCGATGTGCGCCCTGATCTCCGTGCGATGGGTGTGTTGTTGAAACTCAAGGAGCGGAACGCGCAGACCATCTTCGGCGCGATCGCGAATGAATTGAAGAAGGACGGTGTGGAATTGATAGAGGCGTCGCCGTGGTTGCAGCCGTTGATGCCGGGCGCGGGTTTTCACATCGGTAAGAAGTTGTCGGATGAGCAGCGCGCGGAAGTGGAGTTTGGATTCCGCATCGCTAAGGAAGTTTCGCGGCTGGAAATCGGGCAGACCGTGGTGGTGAAAGAAGGCACGGTATTGGCGGTGGAGGGGTTTGAAGGCACGGACAAATGTCTGGCGCGCGGCGGCGAATTGGCCGGCAAGAACGGCGGCGCGGTGGCGGTGAAGGTGGCGAAGATCGGTCATGATATGCGATTCGACGTGCCGTGTATCGGCCCGCAGACGTTGGAGACGTGCGCGAAGTCAGGCGTGTCGGTGCTGGCGTTTGAGTCGGGGCGCAGTTTGTTGTTGGAGCAGGACGTGTGCGAGAACCTAGTGCGGAAACATGGGCTGGCGGTGTCGACCGTAGGTTGATAATTGCCAAAGCGCCGAAGCATGGCATCCTATGGTGGTAATTAACTTTTAATTTTATGAACAAACCGAAAATCATCGCTTACTTGAAACCGTCTTGCGGCTGGAGCAACGGCGTTCGCGCTGTCCTCCGTAAATACGATCTGCCCTTTGAAGACCGCGACATCATCAACAATCCTATTCAACGTCAGGAGATGATTGAGAAGAGCGGTCAGATGCTCAGTCCGTGCGTGGAAATCAATGGCAAGATGTTGGCCGACATCAGTGGCGAAGAAGTCGAAGCGTGGATGTTGGCGAACAATGTGGTCGTCCCGAACGATCTTGTTCCCGATGCACCTACGAACCAACCTTGCGCTCATGAGATGCCTGAAAGCAGACCGTTGAACTTAGGCGTGCGCCGTTAAACGAACTTCATTTCAATAAGCCGCGTTGGGAAACCAGCGCGGCTTTTTATTGTCGCGGGTGGAACTTCCGGTGGACATCGCGCAGGCGGCTGCTCGTGACGTGGGTATAAACTTCCGTGGTGCTGATGTTGGCATGGCCGAGCAGTTCCTGGATGACGCGCAGGTCGGCCCCGTGTTCGAGCAGGTGCGTGGCGAAGCTGTGTCGCAACATGTGCGGCGTGATGTTGCGGCCCATGCAGCGGGATTTCACGCGGTCGGTGATGCGTTTCCACATTGTGATTGATGAAAGCTTGGTGCCGCGCGTGGTTAGGAAAACATTCGCCGGCGACTGCGGCTTTACGAGTTTGGGGCGACCATCATTGATTAAACGACTCAGCGCGCTGATAGCTTTTGAGCCGACGGGCACGACGCGTTCTTTGTTCCCTTTGCCGATGACGTTGATGAACCCCGCTTCGAGATGAAGCTGTTCGAGTCGCAGTGAGCAAAGCTCCGCACGGCGCAGGCCGGAGGCGTAGGCGAGCTCGAGAATCGCGTCATCGCACAGGCTGCGAGGCGTCACCTCGACGGTTTCAGGTCTCAGCAGACGATCAATTTCATCATTCGAGAGAGCGTTGGGCAATCGCTTCCAGCGGCGGGGGAGAGAAAGATTTTCTGCGACGTTAAGAGGTAGAAGTTTTTCTATCTCACAGTAGCGATAGAAGGATCGTAGTGCAGCTATTTCCAGATAGACGCTCTCGCTGCTGAGTCGGCGCGTGGAGTCTTTCGGTGAGTTGGCGAGGATGCGGGCGCGTTCGTCTTGGAGGAAGGCTGTTAAGTGATTGAGTTCAACCTGTTCCCAATTCGTAAGGTTTTTTTTCTCGGCCCAAGCGACAAACTTTTTCAACAGACCGTCATAAGTGCGCTGGGTGTGGGCGGACTGGCCGCGTTCGTGCCGGAGGTATTGCAGGAAATCGTCAACGAGGTGCTGCATTTCTGTTCAGAGTCGTGACAATCGGTTGGTGTTTCCAGAAGAAGGTCAAAATCTTCGAGGCATCACGGTCGACGACGGAGTAGAAGTAACGATGCGTGCCGTTGACCTCGGCATGAACTTCGATCTGGAACAGACGACTGCGGACGGTGAAGTAGCCTGCGCTCTGCGAGATAACTTGGGTGGGGATTTGCGCGTAGTTCAAACCTTCTCCTACATTGCGGAACGGCACGTCGTCCTCTGTTCCATCCGCGCCATCAGGGCCAGCGCGTGCTGCGATGATGCGATCCGCGGCGGCCTCGTCTCCGTTGAGAATCATCTGAAGAACCTCACGCGGCGCGGTATTGATGTTGATCAAGCCGGCGGAAAGGGGGCAGAACAAATCTGCGAGACCCACGGGATAAATGGCCGGTTGATTGCCGCGCTGCATGCCGAGCTTGGATTGGAAGTTTGCCGGATGATGATTCGTCGCCACGCCACCCCAGAAAACTTCTTGCGAGACACCTCGCACGAGAAGCAGTTCAGTCAGATCGTCAATGGGCGCGTCCTTGCATTTGTAAGGTGGATCGAGCGACTCGTAGTATTCAGTCTCTGTGCCGTTGGGATGCTCGTTTTTGTCGGGGTCAATCCAGTCGAGGATGGAGGAGGTGATTGGGCCGGAATCTGCCGCGTCCACACCTATCAATGTCATCGCCTGATTGAGCAAACGTTCGTCGGCCATGTTGATGTTGGCGCGGCGTTCCATGTCCACGATCTTGGTATTCGGATCTAGAGTGACGACAGCAAGCAGGTTGCTGGTCATCGAACTGCCGGGCCCGCCCGCCCATTTTTGATTCAACGCATCGAACGGCTCGCTCGGATCCCTCAAGTTAAGCAGCGCAACCGCCTTGTTCACGCTGCCCCAACCGATGGCTAGCATGTCGCCCTCGGCATTGGTGTTCATGGCGAGGCGCGTTTCAACCTTCATTGAATACGCGAAGCCTGCCGCGAGGATCGCCAACACCGCGATGCAAATCATTACGATGATGAGCGCGATGCCGCGTCTGCGCAGAGTTTGGCATGAGGCGAGGTTCATTGTAGTTTTCCTCCTGTTGGGGGAACACCCGAAGTATTCGTGCCACCCGTAGATTGTCCCCTGCGCTGAAATCCGCCCGGCACCATTGTGGAAGAAATATCAACAACGCGACTGACGATTTCTTTTTGCGGTGCCGCATAGGGCTTGTCGGGGTTGTGTCGCGAGTAAGTCAGCGTGAGATGGATCATGCTGGGGATTTCGTTTGTGGTCGTCCATTCGTCAACCCACTTGCCTTTGCGTGTGTCCCACAGTTCAAATTCCATCTTGGAGACATTGCGCGAAAGCACGAAGGGAAATTGCTGCTCGGTTTCGTCTGTATCCATCAGGATCGGCGTCTGGCGGAGAACTAATTGTTGCTGGCCATCGGAGCCGCTTTCCAAGGAGAACGTCACGCGACGTACGTCGAAATCGCCGAAGCGACCGCTGCGTGGGAAAAACTCCGGCAATCTCGCCACGAAACTCAGCGTAGGAGACGAGCCATTCTCTACAACGAAACTGTAATGCTGCAAGTCCGCTTGAAACGATCTCGCACACACAAGCGCATCCTCGAACGTGCGGAAGGCCACACGCTCCCGCTGGACTTGCGCTGCGGCTTCCTGGCCGATCTTGGCGGACTTGATTATGAGCGTCCACGTCGCGTAGATGGCGGTGATGACCATGCTGAAGATGGCCATCGCCATCATGATTTCGATGAGGGTGAAGGCTCGGCGTCGAGGGTCGAGGGTCGAGGGTCGAGGGCTGGACGGAGTGCGCCCGTCTTCAGACGCAGGATTGTGGAAACGAAGTGCTGTATCGAAAATATGTGAACCCTCGGTCTGGTCACGCTGCTGCGCCGGTTGACGGGCGCACTCTAAACCAATCTGGCGGACTCCGAGAGATTGTTGCGGGAGCAAGTTCATCTGAGCCCGCCTCCGTTAAGTGACTTGCTTTTGGTGGAAGGATCAAACTGATACGTGGTGAAGGTAGATTCCACGCGCCCAGTTCGACGACTGAGCACGCGATATTGGACGTCCCAAAGACCGTTCGTGTACATCTCGTTTGGAACAGCTTCAATTTCCGCCGAGTAATCCCGGAACTCGTCGCCGAACTCCGCCATCTCACTGAATTCAAAGCTGATCGTGCCTTCGATCACCTTGTTGGTGATGGAAGTTTGATACGCGAAGACCATCCGGGCTTCAGGCGGTTTCAGTTTTTGGAAGATGCGGGCGTTCTGCAACAGTGTGGACATCAGGCCGAGGATCGCGAATACAGCCATAAAAAAGATGGCGAGTGCAACCATGACTTCGATTAGGGAGAAGGCGTGGGGCGCGGGGCTTGGGGCGTGGCGGGGAATCAACTTCATCGTATCAGATCCCTAGTAAGGTCGCTTACTAAAAGCAGCCCCGTGGTCGCTTCCAGCGTGAGTTTGCGATATTTGTTGTCGGCGTCTCGAAGGATAATAGTCATCTCGTCGCTTGTCCCCATCTCCGAGAACCTCACCACCGTCCACTCCGAATCTTTGTACTCGAACATGTTCACGTCGAGCATTTCCAATGTGACATCATCCGGGATGATGCCCGTCAAACCTGTGCCGGGCGCTGGTCCGGGTGCGGAATGTTCTTCGCCAGTTGAGGGAGCAGACGTAGCTGGCGCACTGCTCCCACTGACTTCGAAGCGTCGTTCCGTGGGGTGAAACATCACGCTCGTAGGTTTCCCGCTGAAGATCGCTTGCGCGCGGGCGTTTGAGCAAACGTCCTTGAGATCGCTGATGGCGCGGCGCATGCCTTCTTTCTTCGCGATCTGATAAATGGTCGGAACGCTCATGGCCGCTATGAGTCCCATGATCGCGACCACGATCATGATTTCGATGAGGGTGAAAGCGGCGTGATGTCTAGAGCCAGACGGAGTGCGCCCGTCCCTGGGCGCAGAAATGGAATTAGGTTGAGGATTTTCGATAATACCAAGCGGTACTTCGGTGCAGAGTTGATGAGCCCGAGGACGGGCGCGCTCCGGGCCGTTGCTTTCGCACTGCAAGTTCATCTTCCTCCCATTGAGCTGCCGACGTTTGAGATGAGTGAGAACATCGCGGACAATACGCTCAACAACAGGAAGCCCACGCCGCCCGCCATCGCTACGATCATCACCGGCTCGATCATGTTAGTCATCACTCGCAGTGCCAGATTCAATTCGTTCTCGTAAGTGTCTGCCACGTTCTTTAATGCGCCGGGCACGTCGCCCGTTTCTTCCCCGATGCGTACGAGGTCTACCATAAGTTGCGGGAAGATTTTGCTGGCTGCGAGCGGTTGGGCCAGCGTCTTGCCGTCCGTCACGGCTTCGCGCGTCTTGGCTGTGGCTTCCTTGATAACGCGGTTGGAAAGGACTTGTTCTGTGATTTTCAATGCTGTCAGCACTGGAACGCCGTTTTCGAGCAAGGTGGAAAGCGTGCGGGCAAACTGTCCATAAAGATTTAACTTCATCACCTTGCCGAACACAGGCATCTTCATTTTCCACTCGTCAATCTTGTGTTTGCCTTCCTCAGTGTTCTGAAAACGGCGGAATGCTAAGATCGCTGCGCCGAGGATCAGCAACATTAACCACCAGTAACCCGTGAAGATTTTGCTGATGTCCATGAGCAACTGAGTCGATGCGGGCAGTTGCACTGCCATATTGCCGAACAGCGTCATGAATTTCGGCAGCATGAAGGTCATGAAAAAGATGATGATGCCGATGCCGACCACTGCGACGAACGCCGGATAAATCAGCGCGGAAGTGAACTTGGCCTGCACTGCAGCGAACTTCTCGAAGTGATCCGCCATGCGGCGCAGCACTTCCACGAGTGCGCCAGATTGTTCGCCGGCTTTCACCATGTTGACATAAAGATCGGTGAAGATGAGTGGCTGCTTGGACATCGCGTCCGAGAGGCTGCGACCCTCCATAACTTCCTGACGCAAGCCGACGGCGACGTGCTTCGGGATGCCTTTGGTTTCGAGATGCGTCATGCTGTTCAGCGCGACGGTTAGAGGCATTCCAGCTTGGAGAAGATTGGCTAGCTGTTGTGTGAACGTGGCTAACTCTTGCAGCTTAGGTTTGCGTCTGCTCGCCATGCGTTCGCGGAACGAAGTGGGCGCAACGCCAGCAGTACTCGCAGACTTTTTATCGGCGGGCTTGTCTTTTTTTGAGGCTGCACTGCCTTTCGCAGCATCCACAGAAACAGGGAATAAACCGAGGCGATCAATCTGGGCAAGCGCGGCGGTGCGATCCGCCACATCCAGTGATCCGTGAACTACTTCGCCCGAACGTCGCCGGGCTTTGTAAGAGAACTGCGGCATATATGCTTTGAGATTAAAACCGCCCGCGCCAAAAAGTTCTGTCCTTAGAGGCGCTTCGTGGCCGAATTATTGGCTAATTGAAGACTGCGTTCAAGCATCCGTTCCGGCTTTGCCGACTTGCGAACGCAAAACCAATGCGACCGCTGGATGCGCAATCCGCCTCTCCGCAGTAATCGCGTGGTATTGCACTCGGCACTTTGCCGCATGGCCAATGATCCTGAATCCATAATGCGCCACCGCGTCATTCGTCGCGATGCTCGGCACGGCGATGAATCCGCGCCCCTCAGCCGCCATCACCTTCATCAACGCTAGATCTTCAAACTCAGCCACAACGCGCGGTTGGACCTTTTGCTCGCGAAACCAATTCTCCAACGCGCGTCGCAAAATTGTGTTGTCTGAAGGCAGCAGGGCCGGAGCCTCATTCAAAGATTTTGGAAAGCCGCGTTTCAACTTAGCCGCGAGTTTCGGTTCGGCGCAGAAGGTTGTTGCTGTCTCCTGTAAGCGGTGATTGAAAACTTTGAAATTCACGCTACTAGAAGCAGCTTCATCGGAAAGAACCAAGTCTAGCCGATGCGCGGCGAGTTGGGCGAGTAAGTCATCCATCTTTCCCTCGCGACAGATCACATGGATGGGATGTGACATCGCAAACACAGGTTTTAGGATTTCATTTGTGACGAGTTTTGGGAACGAATCCGCCACTCCCACGTAAAACCGAAGAGTCTTTTCACTGGGGCGCTGCTTTACTGCGCTGACCAACTCCCGACCCAATGCAAAGATCTCATCTGCATAGCCGAACACCATCTGCCCTGTATCTGTTAGCTTGTTGTTGCGACCCTCCCGCCGGAACAATTTTTCACCCAATGCATCTTCCAGTTCGTGCACCTGCTCCGAAATGGAAGGCTGGGAGACGTGGAGCTTCTCGGCGGCGCGGGCAAGGTTGCCTTCCTTGGCCACCGTCCAGAAATACCGCAAGTGATGATAGTTCAGCCATTCCATGCACATTGATTTTGCTTGGGAATAACCTCGCCGTGCAACTGAAATGAAATGCAACGTGGCTATCGCCACTGAAACACGCTCAAAGCATTCAGTTCGCGCACGAACAATTGCCCATCCGCCACCCCTAAATGCGCCCAAGTTTCGGTGTCTGAAATCTTGAGTTGCGCGAGTTGCTCAAACCTTTCTTTGTTCGCGCGGAACAGGAAAAGAATCCCGCGTTCGTCAAGCGCGAGGATGCGGTCTCCCTGTGCGACGAGGCTCATGTATTTGCCAAAAGATTTTTCGCTCGTCCACAATTCGCGCCCCGTTTTGACTTCGATGGCCATCATGCGCTGGCTTTTTAGGTGCGAATACGCGACGCCATCAATCACCACGGGCGTGCTCATGTAACCCTGTGCTTTGTGCCGCCAAAGTTCTTTGACGCTGAATTTGCCTGCATTGTGGGTAATCTGAAAACCAATTGTCTTACCACCGTAGCTGCTCGTGAACAAAACATCAGCCACGATAACTGGCGTGAGGATGTTCATGCCGCGAAACGCTTCGACGTCTTGCTGCCACAATGCTTTTCCGTCTTCAGGATCAACTCCCGCAAGAGTCTCGCGAGTTTGAACGACTAGCTGCCGTTTGCCTGCAATCTCTGCGATGATGGGCGATGAAAATGCGCTGCCCATCATCCCGCCTTTGTTGTTGAGCGAACGCCACAGGATTTTTCCCGTTAGCTTTTCGAGTTTGGCCAAACCCGCGCCTGCTTGAACATAGACTGCATCGCCATCTACCAGTGGCGAACAGACGAATCCGAAATCCGGCAATGCAGTGCCGAGCTCCGCGACAAAATCTTTGCGCCAGATTTCTTTGCCATCTTTCGCGTCGAGACAGACGAGGACATCGCGCATTCCAGCCACGTAAAGTTTGTCGCCATCGAGCGCAGGGGTGGAGCGAATCCAGTCGCCATTGGCTTTGGCAAAGAACGGAACAGTCATCGCACCGAGCCATTCATGCTTCCAGAGTTCCTTACCATTATTGCGATCAAAAGCGCGGACGACTTCGGATTTCTTGTTCACAGTTTCGGTGGTGAAAACGCGATCGCTGCCGACAATCGGCCCGGAATAGCTCGCCGCGAGGTCGACGCGCCAAATGCGTTGCAGATGATTCGTGTCGAATTGTTCCGGCCATGTTGCGCCGGTGAATTGTCCATCGCGGTTCGGTCCGCGCCATTGCGGCCAGTCTAGGGCAGGGCAGAGTTGAGAACTAAAAGACAAGCCAGCGATGAGAAAAGATACTTTCAGTTGAAAGTGAAGTTTCATTTGTGCCAACGATGGACGGTGCGTTTCGCCGAGTCAAACAATGCGTGAAACATTTCTGAGTCATGTGCGAAAGAATCAAGTCCACAGATTCGGATTAACCTTATGGTTGGTTCGGAAAGCCTTATTAGTGCGTTTGGTTTATTGCTTTTACTGTTTCCACGTCAACGCCGCTGGTGTGTTGGCTCAGGTGAGCGCGGCTTTAGCATCAACAACGAAACGAAAGCAAAGTTATGATCTGGATTCTTTTTATCGGAACGATGGCGCTGTCACTCCTCGCTGCGTGGCATGTGAAATCAGTTTATCGACGTCACAATCAAATTAGCGTTCGCTCTGGAATGACGGGCGCACATGTCGCCGCAGAGATTTTGCGTCGCAAACAGATCTACGACGTAGAGATCGCGATGGGTGAAGGCGTTTTGGGAGACCATTACGATCCGATGCACAAGCGGCTTGTGCTTTCGCCGGATAATTTTCATGGTCGCACTCCTGCGGCATTGGGTGTTTCGGCGCATGAGTGCGGGCACGCCATCCAACATGCCATTGCTTACAAACCGCTTCACTGGCGCATGGCCGCGGTCGGTATCACCACGAAGGCTAACTATGTCGTCATGCTTTTGCCCATGCTCGGCTTGATGACCGGGCTGATCCAACCCTTCACTGGCGCAATCATAATGGCTGTGGCGTGGGGTGTGATCATGATGTTCAACCTCGTGACGTTGCCCGTCGAGTTTGACGCGTCTCGGCGTGCAAAAGCCGTATTAGCTGATTTTCGATACATCCAGGCTGGCGATGAAGCCAATGCTGTAAAGAAAGTTCTCGATGCCGCCGCTTTGACGTATGTCGCGGCATTCGTGACATCACTTGCATATTTGCTGTGGCATCTGTTGCCGCTCCTGACGGGCGGTAATCGGTCACGCGATTGACGGTTCACCATCAACAAACATAACAATGACAACGACCATGAGATTAAATGTGCAACACTTAAACATCCGTTCCCTCGATACGTTGGATTCGTGGGTGGAAAAACAAATATTTGCCCTCGGTCGCGCCCGGCAGATTGATGAAGCGAATATCCGCCTCGTCCGCCTCGAGGACGCCAGCCCTGCGTATCAAGTCAACGTCCACTTGGTCACACCTGGCCCGGATGTTTATGCCGAAACACGCGACCACACTTTGCGTGCAGCATTCGCGAAAGCAATGGCGCAATTGCGCGGGCAGATCACCAGCCGTACTACAAAGCGATTGCAGCGGCTCAAGAGCAACATCAAAGCCCGGCGAGGCGGATGATGCTGTGCCAGGCATCTTGCCTGCCATAGTGCTGGGCTTCCTACTCGGCGGAATACCCGAGTGCATGGCGGAGCGTGTTGGGGCTTTTGCAACTCTGCTTTCAAGCGCGTTTTTTCCGGGCGGCAAGATGCCAGACAGTCCAACAACACAACTTTAAACCCTCAACTCAACAAAACGATGAAAGCAAAAAGCATCCTTAAATCGAGGGTGGATTTATCAGCCAACACCGTGTCTCTCCCGGCCTCTGCGCCCGAACGAGTGCTAAACCGATTCATCCAATTAATGGCGACGTCGGCTCGAGCCACTCGCCGAGAAATTTGGTTGTTCCCCGGCTTTCGACGAAACTTCTGCGCGAATTATACTCCCGGCTGGTGCGCCCTTTCAAAGCGCGTATCCGTGGCCGCATGCCCTTGTTAGTAGATGACTCCCAAAACTTATGAATCAACTGAAACACATTCTCATAGCCTGGGATTTCTCACCAGGAGCCGAAGCGGCGCTCGATCAGGCGCTGCGCCTCGCCAAATGGAACCAATCGCGCCTGACGGTGCTACATGTGATTAATGAACAAGTGATGGAGGAACTGGCGTTGGCGCTGAACCAGCCCCGCGCGAAAGTGGAGGCCACGGCGCGGCAGGCGGCGCAGACCGAGATGGAAGCACGCCTAGCTCGGGAGGACGTTGCAGTGAGCGCCCGGGTGGTCGTCGGCTCGCCGCTCCATGAGCTCCTCACCGCAGTCCTCACAATGTCAGCGGATCTCCTAGTGGCGGGCGCACGCAATAATAGCGAGCCCGGGACGAGCACGGGAACTCTCGCCGCGAAGCTGATGCGCAAAGCCGCCACAAAAGTAATGCTTGTTCAACCCGGTCAGAATCGACCGTATCGGCGAATTGTGGCTTGCGTGGATTTCTCGGAAACTTCTGCCGAGGCGGTGAAGCAAGCGTTACGGGTCTCTCTCCACGACGACAGTCAGGTGCATTGCCTTCATGTCTATGAACCGCCGTGGCATGACCTGCAGCACCGCATGCCTTCGTTGGTCATGGAGCCAGGTTTTCAGAGCCATTTCGAAGCAGCCATGCGGGCTAGGCTGCACGAGTTCGTGGGCTCGGTTGGCGGCAACCCGAAGCTGGCCGCGCTCTACGGCGCGGAGCACCACTCGCACGGTATTGCGGAGTTTGCGCATCAGACCAAGGCCGACTTGATCGTGCTCGGTACGCATGGGCGAAGCCACGTGCAGTATATGCTGCTCGGCTCGACGGCGGAAGGTCTCTTGCGCGATCTTCAGTGCTCCGTGCTGACCATCCGTGCCAAGGACGCCCCTAACATTTTCGACCTAGCGAATAATAAATGGCCACGCGGCGGGTTGAATGAGTGACGCGGCGGACACCACGGACGGACACCGATGACGATGAAATGATTTTTGTCGTCCATGTTTTTTGTGTCCTAACGCAGTGCCTTCGCGTCTCAGGAGTGAGTTGGATTTGTGTCCATTTGTGGATTGCCGTTGACGGTCACACTTCGGAAAATCCTATACTTCACTTCTGAACTATCGATTAGTCCTACGGTGTGGCGTGTCTAGAATCTCCCCGGTAATTAAAAATTTATGACTGAATCAATCTGGCTCTGGGTCGGTTTCAACGTGTTCGTCCTCGCGATGCTCGCGCTGGACCTCGGCGTGTTTCATCGCAAGGCGCACGTCGTGTCGCTGAAGGAATCGCTCGTCTGGACGTTCTTGTGGATCGGGCTGGCGTTGGTCTTTAACGCCGGCGTGTGGCACTACGCCGGCTCGGTGAAGGCGCTGGAGTTTTTCACCGGCTATCTGATTGAGAAATCGCTGAGCGTTGACAACGTATTCGTGTTTGCCCTGCTGTTCTCGTATTTCGCCGTGCCAACGCTGTTTCAGCACAAGGTCCTGTTCTGGGGCATCCTCGGCGCGCTAATCATGCGGGCCATCATGATCGTGGCGGGCGCGGCGCTCATCGCAAAGTTTGCTTGGATCATCTACGTGTTCGGGGGCTTCCTGATCCTCACCGGCATCAAGATGATCGTGAAGCGCGAGGCGGAGATTCATCCCGAGCGCAACCCGGTGGTGAAGTGGTTCAAGCGGCTTATGCCCGTGACGCCGGATTATCGCGGGGATAAATTCTTCGTTCGCGAGAACGGCATCCGCATGGCTACGCCCCTGTTCGTTGTGCTGTTGCTGGTAGAAATATCCGACGTGATCTTCGCGGTGGATTCCATTCCAGCGATCTTCGCGGTCACGAAGGACCCCTTTATTGTCTATACCTCGAACGTGTTCGCGATCCTCGGCCTGCGCTCGCTCTACTTCGCACTAGCGGGCGTTATGGACAAATTTCATTACCTAAAGATAGGCCTTGGCGTGGTGCTGACATTTGTAGGCGTGAAGATGATCCTTGCGCACACGGCATGGAAGATGGACACGCTGGTGTCGCTCGGCGTGATCGTGGCTATTCTGACGACGAGCGTTGTGTGGTCGCTCGTTAAGCCGAAGAAACCCAGTGTTAAACCGGCAGTGCCTGCGACATCCACTTTGGTTTAAAAAACTCGATGATTATTCTGCTGATAGAAATTGCATTTATCCTAACGCTGTTCATAGCGAACGGACTGTTCGCGATGACGGAAATGGCAGTAGTTTCCTGCCGGAAAGGAAGGTTGCAACTTATGGCAGAGCGAGGCAATTCAGGTGCGCTTGCTGCATTGGCTCTGGCGGAATCACCGAGCCGCTTCCTGCCAACCGTTCAGACCGGTATTACACTCGTTGGACTGTTAGCCGGAGCATTTGGCGGCGCGACGCTCGCTGGACATCTGGCCAGTTGGTTGGAGAGTTTTGCCATTTTGGCTGCCTATGCTGATGCGATTAGTGTTGGGACGGTTGTTATCGCACTAACTTTTCTTTCGCTCGTCATCGGCGAACTGGTTCCCAAACGTCTCGCACTTGCGAACCCAGAAGGCATCGCCAGCTTCATGGCGCGTCCGATGAATTTGTTAAGTCGAGTGACTCGCCCAGTCATCTGGGCGCTCGAACATTCAACCAATTTTGTGCTGTGGTTGCTTTGCGCAAAACCGCACAGCAAAGGCGGTGTTTCAGAAGATGAGGTGAAATCACTTATGCTCGAAGGGTCTCGCTCCGGCGTGTTTCATCCTGCTGAACCGCGCATGGTCGAATCCGTTCTAGCGTTCGATCAACGCCCTGTGGTGGACATCATGACACCGCGCGGCAAGACCATTTTCCTGAGGCGTGATGAAAACCCAGAGACTCTCTGGCACAAAATCGTGGTGTCCGGTCATTCAAATTACCCGGTGTATGAGGGCAATCGCGATATCGTAGTCGGCATCATCTCTGTGAAATCCATATACGCAAACAGTGCTGCGGGAATCTCCCCCGTTGTCGGCAACCTTATGGTTGAGCCTATGTTTGTGCCCTCCAAACAAACAATTGCTAGCCTGCTCGAATCATTCAGGCGTAATGGCAAACACACGGCTGTTGTTGTTGATGCCGAAAATATATTTCTCGGCCTCGTGACGCTTGTAGATGTCCTCGAAGCGATCGTGGGCGAATTGCCGACGCTGGAAGAACGGTTGAAACCAGAGGCCATCAAGCGTAACGACGGATCATGGCTGGTGGATGGACAATTCGATCATTGCAAGCTTCTCTGTCTGATTGAGGGCGTTGAAACTGAGGAATTCAACGGCAAGATAAAGCAAAGCATTGCAAGTTTTGTCAGTTCACGGTTGAGAAAAGGTGTGTGCGAAGGCGATGTTCTGGGTAGTTCAGATGGACTTCATTACGAAATCCTAGACTTGGATGGCGAACGGATTGACAAGGTCCTGGTCACACGGGCGGAGGCAAAGCGATGATCGAGCGCATCAATTCAGTTGTCGCGTCGCGTGGATTTCATCACCTCATCGTTGCGGTGATTGTGATTGCTGGCATTGTGGCAGGGCTTGAAACCAATCCCGCGCTGATGGAGCATTACGGCCCGCTGTTGCACGCTCTAGATCGGATTATCCTAGGGATCTTCATCATTGAGGCGTTGTTGAAGGTCGTCGCGCAGGGTCGTCAACCGTGGCGATATTTAAGCGACGGGTGGAACGTGTTCGACTTCCTTATCATCGTCATTTGCCTCATGCCTGTGGGTGGGCCATTTGCCGCAGTGCTAAGGCTTGCAAGAGCATTGCGATTGTTGAGGCTCGTCAGTGCGTTGCCGCAATTGCAGCTGCTCGTCGGTGCGTTGCTCAAAAGTCTTTCGGCGATGGGCTACGTGAGTTTGTTGCTTGGACTGCTGTTTTACATCTATGCCGTCGCGGGCATTCATCTGTTCGGAAAGACTGACCCGTCGAATTTCGGCTCCCTCGGCTCAGCATTGTTGACTTTGTTCCGCATCGTCACGCTCGACAACTGGGGTGACATATTTCTCATCCAGATGAATCAGGTGCCGGTGGTTAAGGTCGTGATCTACTTTGTCACATTCATCGTGTTGGGCACGATGATCATCTTGAACCTTTTTATAGGCATCATCATGAACAGCATGTCCGAGATGCACATCGAGATCGCCGAACGAGAGCGGGCAAGAAATGAGCAGGATACGGGTGCAGCTAGTTTGGAAGATGAGTTCAAAACTCTTGAAAGTGAATTGAGGGATTTACAGATGCGCTTGTCAGGTCTGCGTCGCAAATGGTCCGGCGCGCAAGGCATCCCAGTCTTGATAGACTATCAAAATAAACCGTGAAAAAATTCTTTATCGCCCTTATCGGAGGCACAATCATGCTGATCGGGTTCGTCATGGTCGTGCTGCCCGGACCTGGCTTGCCAATCGTGGCAGCAGGGTTGGCGATATTGGCCACGGAATTTATTTGGGCGCGTCGCGCTTTGCGCAATGCAAAAGGGACTGCCGCGAAAGTGCGGCGGAAATCTGGCCTCAAAGAGTGGTTACGGCGGCGGAGGGAAGCGGCCA
>WBXK01000046.1 GCA_008933055.1 Verrucomicrobiota bacterium
GCGGCTCGGATCTCTGGCAAATTCATAATCCGCCCTGAAGACTGTTTGCCCGGCTGAAATTTAGGAATAAAAGGGGATTTCAGGATTTCAGGCGGCACAATTGGATTGGCGTTCTCCCGCCTTGCTCAACCTCTTTTGGACAAGCGCTTCGCCCTTTGTTAGGATGCTAGCCTTTTATGAGCTTGGAAAACATTACGCCCGAAAATGCCGCGCCCGTGCCTTCTGACTTTATCCGAGACATCGTCGCGCACCACGTCGCCGAGAAGAAGTATCCGCAAATCCACACACGGTTTCCGCCTGAACCGAATGGTTACCTCCACATCGGGCACGCGAAGAGCATCTGCCTGAATTTCGGAATTGCTCGCGAGTTCGGCGGCATCTGCAACCTTCGCATGGACGACACGAATCCAGCCAAGGAAGACATCGAATATGTTGACAGCATCCAAGCCGATGTGAATTGGCTTATCGGTGGTTGGGCGGAAAAGGAACTAGGTTTGACCACGGCAAAAGCTCCGTTCTACGCCAGCAATTACTTTGATCAAATCCACGAGTTCGCCGTAGCACTCATCAAGAAAGGCAAAGCCTTCGTGTGCGACATGACGCCCGAACAGACCGACGAGTATCGTCGGCTCGGCAAACCCTCGCCTTCCCGTGATCGCAGCATCGAGGAAAACCTCGACCTATTCACACGTATGAAGAACGGCGAGTTTCCGGACGGCTCGAAGGTGTTGCGTGCGAAGATCGTCGTGGATGCACCGAACATTTGGCTTCGCGATCCCCTGCTCTACCGCATCAAACACACGTCGCACCACCAGACCGGCGATAAGTGGTGCATCTATCCGATGTATGACTTCGCGCATTGTCTCAGTGATTATCTCGAAGGGATCACCCACAGTATCTGCACGCTGGAGTTTGAGGTGCATCGCCCCCTTTACGATTGGATTTTGGAGAGCCTCGATCTGCCCCGCACATTACCGAAGCAATATGAATTCGCACGCCTGAGTCTCGGTTACACCATCATGAGCAAACGCAAGCTCATGCAACTAGTGGAAGAAAACCTTGTCACTGGTTGGGACGACCCACGCATGCCCACGATTTCTGGCATGCGTCGGCGGGGGGTGCGGCCGGAGGCGTTGCGCAACTTCGCCTACAACATCGGCATCACGAAATACAACGGTATCACCGACGTAAGCGTGCTGGAATTCGCCATCCGCGAAGACTTGAACAAACACGCGCTGCGTCGTCTCGCTGTTTTGCGCCCGATCAAAGTTGTGATCATGAATTATCCGGATGGTATTGGTGAAGAGCTTGAGGCGACCAACAACCCCGAAGACCCGAGCACGGGCAAACGATTGATTCCGTTTAGTCGCGAGATTTACATCGAGCAGGATGACTTCGCGGAAGTAGCGCCGCCGAAATTCTTCCGACTCAAACCCGGCGGCGAAGTGCGATTGAAATACGCTTACATCATCCAGTGCCAAAAAGTGATCAAGGACGCGAGCGGCAACATTCTTGAACTCCGCTGCACCGCCGACCTCACCAGCAAGACCGGTGGCGCAACCTCCGCCCGCAAAGTCAAAGGCACGATCCACTGGGTAAGCGCGCAGTATGCCATGGACGCCGAGGTTCGCCTCTACGACCGACTCTTCACCGAAGCTGAACCCGAGAAGGATGGTCGCGATTTCAAATCCGTTCTGAATCCGAAGAGCCTCGAAGTCATCACTGCCAAGTGCGAACCGAGCTTGAATGACGCCAAGCCAACCGAGCGCTATCAATTCGAGCGCATGGCCTACTACTCCCTCGACAAAGATAGCGCGCCCGGCAAGCTCGTATTCAACCGCACCATCACATTGAAGGACGCGTGGGCGAAGGAAGCGCTGAAAGGTTAACTCGAACTCCGCATTCGAGCGGTTCACTAGCACCTCGACTATGTTGGCATGACCCATTAACGTCGCGCCCATGCAACTCAAGCTGATCAGCCTTCTGGGATTGGTCGTGTTCGTCGGCGTCGCGTGGAGCATCTCCACGCATCGCAAATTATTTCCGTGGCGCACCGTGGCGTGGGGGCTTGGGCTGCAACTGCTGTTCGGTTTTCTCATCCTCAACACTGACGCTGGCAAACGCGTCTTTGATTTCTGTCAGCGCGTCCTAACCAAACTCATCGGTTTCGCGGACGAAGGATCGAAGATGGTTTTCGGCCCGCTGGCGAAGACGGATTTGCTATCTGAGAAACTTGGGCCGGGCAACGGCTTCATCTTTGTCATCACGGTTGCAGCCACGATCATCCTCGTCGCGGCGGTGTCGTCGCTGCTTTATCACTACGGCGTGCTGCAACTCATCGTGCGCGGCACGGCGTGGGTGATGCAACGTCTCATGCGCACCAGCGGCAGCGAAAGCCTCGCAGCCGCAGCGAACATCTTCATGGGGCAGACGGAAGCGCCACTCGTCATCCGGCCTTACCTCCCCAAAATGACGCGGAGTGAAATCCTCGCGATGATGACCGGTGGCATGGCGACCATCGCGGGCGGGGTGTTGGCGGCGTATGTGTCGTTCGGGATTTCCGCCGGGCATCTGCTCACTGCTTCCGTGATGAGCGCGCCAGCGGCGCTGTTGATTGCCAAAGTGATGTTGCCAGAAACCGAGCCGAGCGAAACGGCTGCCGGAGCTTCAGCAAAAATTCCGCGCGAAACTACCAACGGCCTCGACGCGCTCTGTCGCGGGGCGAGCGAAGGAATGATGCTCGCGATCAATATCATGGCCATGCTCATCGCGTTTGTGGCGGTGGTGGCGCTGGCGAATTATCTCCTGAGCCTCGGACTGCGACAGGTTGGAGTGATGAATAGCACGCCGCTTCAAACTCTGTTTGGCTGGGTGAACGCGCCGTTCGCCTGGCTGATGGGCGTGCCGTGGAAAGACTGTCCGGCAGTCGGCAGTATTCTGGGCGAGCGCATCGTCATCAACGAATTCGTCGGCTACCTCAGTTTAAGCAAGCTGACGGCAACCCTCGACCCGCGCAGTTACACGCTGGCGACGTATGCGCTGTGCGGCTTTGCGAACTTCTCCAGCATCGCGATTCAGATCGGGGGTATTGGCTCGCTCGCGCCGACGCGCCGGGCGGATCTAGCGAAGCTGGGATTGCGGGCGATGATCGGCGGTTTGCTGGCGAGTTATCTCACGGCGACGATTGCAGGGATTTTGATTTGAGCCACGCGCCGGGACTCGCTACAACTTCGCCATGCTCAAGACTGGAATCCTCAATCCACGCGTGCTCGATCTCATTTCACGCGTGCGCCACACCAACACCCTCGTCATCGCGGATCGCGGGTTTCCATTCTGGCGGCAAATCGAGACGGTGGACATCTCGCTCGTGGACGATGTGCCGACGGTTTTGCAGGTGTTGAACGCTTTGCGTGGTAGTTGTACATTCGGCAAGGCGTGGATGGCTAAGGAGTTTTTTCGCGCGAACGACAAACGGACTCAGGCGAGTTTCGTCGCTGCATTGAAAGGCGCCTCGGTGAAGTTCGAGCCGCATGTGGATTTCAAGAAGCGCGTGCCCAAAGCCATAGGCCTCATCCGCACCGGAGACACGACGCAGTACGGAAACATTGTTCTGGAATCGGCGTAGGGAGTGGGCCCGTCCTAGCGCGCTGCGGCGTGCGAACAACCAAGCATTGTCATTTTTCGTAAGCTTCACGCACAACCACGTCGCTTTGGACGGGGACGCCCACACTCCATCCTACCTTTTCCGCCTCGGCTGCGGCGCTCGGAGTTTTTTGTAGAGCCAGACTTCCAGTGGTCGAAGCGGCCCCAGCCACCTGTATAACGGCGAGTAAATCAACCGCACACGCACGACGGAGAGAAACATCGTCAGCGACGCGCGGAACAGCGACGAGGAAACTTTTGAGCCGATTTTGTCCGTCCATTCGGTCGGGACTTCCTTCACGGAGAACCCGGCGCGCTTGAGTGAGACGAGCAGGTTCACATCAAACGCGAGGTCGGCGATCTGGAGCGATGGATGAATCTTTTCCGCAGCAGCGCGGCGCATCACTTTGCAGGGGCATTGCGTGTCTTTGATGTGCATCCAGAACAGCGATTCCACCACGAGATGAAAGCAGCGACTGCTGAACCGTCGCAACCACGGCTGCGCCTGATGCAACACCGCGCCCGGCAACCAGCGCGAGCCAATGATGCAATCCGCTTCGTTCAGACGCTTGACCAGCGCATGAAATGCTTCCGGCGGCGATGCGCCATCCGCATCCACATAGCCGATGACTTCCGCCTTGGACGCGAGTTTGAGTCCCTCGATGAGCGCCCCGCCCTTGCCGATGGGATCGGGAAAATCGAGCAGGCTGATGGATGAAAATTCCTTAGCAAGACGTTCAACCACTCCTCGTGTGTTGTCGCGACAACCATTTAGCACTACTACGAGTTGAAAATTTCCCGCGTAATGATTCTGAAAGTAATGCCCAAATTCGCGCAGCACCGGTTCGATGCGCGCTTCCTCGTTGTAAGCTGGAATGAGCAGCAACAGACTGGGTTCGGCCACGTGGTATGATTAAACAGACAAAAGAGTAAAAGCAATCACAGGAGTTGTCCGAAACTGTGGAATCAGTTCCAAAGTGCTCGAAAGAATTTGGATGCGCGAGCGAATGAACCAGTCCAGGTTTCGGCGTTATCGCGGTCTGCTCTGACAATTATTTTGTTACAGGTGGGGCGACGCCTGCGTCTGGAATAAACTTTATCAGGATCATCTTGTCGGCGGATAGACTCGATTAGTTTTTCGAGCGGACCGCCCTTAATCAGATAATCCGAGGCGCCATCGTTCAAGGCACGTTCTCTGAGTCCAGAATCGAAACAAGTGGTGAACATAAGCACTCGTGTTGTGCGAGCCAAAGATTTGATCAGGCCTACTGCATCCACGCCGTTTTCATTCCCCATCTGAACATCAAGCAGAATGACATCAGGACCTGCTTTACTGGCAAGTGTGCTGATAAGTTCTGTAGGAGAGGAAAAATGCCGCACACATTGAATACCGTTGATTCCGCCAAGCACGCCTGCCACAAAATGTCGAAACCGCGCATTGTCATCCACTAACCAGACTTTGATGGGGGACTTGGAGTTCGAAGCGGCATCTTCGGTTTGGAGGAGTGTTTTCATGTCGTTAATCCTTCGGAAAACCTTCTAGCTATGACGATGCCAAGCCCAGAAGACGCACTGTGGTTGTCAAAATCACATTGGAAGCCTAGATTAAAACGCGATGTAAATTTGAGTGATGCCGCCCAGGCCCCTCTCCAACTGGGCGTTTTTAGACAGGATGAAAAGAACGCGGCAGCAGCAACGACTATCCGATTTTCAACTCCCGATGGATGCCGAACTTCTCTATTCGCTTTCTCAACGTGGCGCGTGTGATGCCTAGCAATTTTGCGGCGTGAACTTGGTTGTTGGTAGAGTCTTTCAACGCTTCAATGATCAACTCACGCTCGACTGCCGGCAGCACTTTTAACTTAGGATCGCGTTTGGCTATCTGGAACAACTGCCGAGCTAATGCTGATGCATCGGTGCTGGAAATTTCACCTGGCGCAGCTGGCGCAGAGCCGCTTGAAGCGCCCTGCCCTGTCACCTCCGTCGGAAGATCAGCGCTCAGGATGGCTTCGCTTTTGGCGATGACATGGGCACGGCGAATGATGTTTTCCAATTCGCGAACATTGCCAGGCCAGTGGTATTTCTCGAGAGCCTTGACTGCCGTCGTAGCGATGGACTTTGGCTTTCGATCGTGTTCCTTTGCAATTTTCTTGAGAAAATAATTTACAAGCAACGGGATATCATCGCGGCGGTCGCGCAAAGGTGGGATGTGGATGCGCACGACGTTGAGGCGATAGAATAAATCCTCACGAAATTCGCGCGCTGCTACTGCCTGCTCGAGCGGCTTGTTTGTGGCCGCGATGACACGAACATTGACCTTGATTGGTTGGTTGCCACCAACGCGTTCGAACATGCCACTTTGCAACACTCGCAGAATCTTCGTCTGCGTGGGCGGCGTCATATCGCCAATCTCGTCGAGAAAGATTGTACCGTTGTTGCATTGCTCAAATTTTCCGAGGCGTTGCGTGGTCGCACCGGTGAATGAGCCGCGTTCGTGGCCGAAGAGTTCGCTTTCGAGAAGTTGTTCAGGTATGGCAGCGCAGTTTACAGCGAGGAATGGTTGCGAGCTGCGTTCGCTATGATGATAAATGGCGCGTGCGACAAGTTCCTTGCCAGTGCCGCTTTCGCCTGTGACGAGCGCGGTGGCATCTGACGCAGCGACCTGACCGATAAGCTTAAAGACTTGCTGCATGGGTTCGCTGCGCCCCACAACGCCCAGCTCGTAATCTTCTGATTCAAGCAGCGGTTGGTATGACACGACTTGCTTCATGTCACGGGCAGCTTTGAGTGCTTTGTTGATCAGCTCTTTTAGCTTAGGAACATCAAACGGCTTTGTGAGATAATCGTAAGCACCCAATTTCATCGCCTCGATGGTTGTTTGTGTGCTGCCGTAGGCAGTCATCAGAATGACGAGGAGCTTGGTGTCCATCTGCCGGATGCGGCGCAGTGTTTCCAAGCCGGTGATGCCACCCATGCGTATGTCCATAAGGACAAGGTCAGGTTTGAGTTTTGGAATCAACGCTAGACCTTCTTCACCGCTCGAGGCCGTGGTGAGCTCGATGTCGGCAGAATCGAAATTGCGGCGGAATGAATATTGAACATCCGTCTCGTCGTCTATCAAAAGCAGTTTGCTCATGGGGCAGTGACCGTTGTGAAAGAATATCTGAATGCCCTCGGAGCGATAGTTAAATTTAATTAAACGGAATCGGAGCACCTCAAAAGTGCAAAAACAACGATTGGAATGGGGCGAGGAAAATTATTTTACTCCTCCCGAAGTGCTGTTCGCCTAGCAGCCCTCTTTTCCGCAGCCACAGCCGTCTTCTTCCTGATCGCTAAAATTGTGCGCGTCCCAGTCGGGATCGAGGCCGAGGTCTTTGAGCATTTGGAGGTCTTTCTCCACAGGTTGGTTAAGTGTTGTGAGATAGTTGCCCACCATCAACGCGCTCGCGCCCGCCATGAAAATCATGCTTTGTGCATCCCGCAGATTCATTGTGCGGCCACCGGCGATCATGATTTCCTGGCGCGGCAGAATGAACCGGAAGCAAGCAATGGTTTTGAGGATTTCCATGACGGGCAAACGCGGATTGTCGGCAAAGGGTGTGCCGGGAATCGGGTTGAGGATGTTGATCGGTACAACATTCGCACCAATCTCCTTAAGCGTGAAAGCCAGATCGCACCGATCTTCGCGTGTCTCACCCATGCCGATGATGCCGCCGGAACAAATCTTGATGCCCGCTTTTTTCAAATAACCGATTGTATCCAATCGATCCTCAAACGTGTGAGTTGAGCAGGTTTGTGGAAAGAAGCGGCGCGAGCTTTCGAGATTGTGACCGTAACATTCCAAGCCAGCTTCCTTCAAGCGGTCCGCAACCTTCTGACTTTTGATGATGCCGAGGGATGCGTCAGGGCGGGTCTTGCCACCGGCTTTTAACTCCGCAATGCGGTCGCAAACCTCATCAAGCATAGGTCCTTCGTTCAAACCTTTCCATGCTGCAACGAGGCCTACTGCGGTGACGTGATTTGTATTTGCTTCAGTCGCGGCTTCATCAACTGGTTCGGGATCAATGAAGCCATACTTGGGCGAACCGGTCTGGAAATGGGCTGACTGGGCGCAGAAGCTGCAATTCTCAGAACAGGCTCCCGCTTTGGCATTTACAATCGAGCAGAGATGAATCTTGTTGCCCTTATAAAGTTCGCGGATGCGATTCGACCACGATAGAAGATCAAGGATGTCCGCCGAAGTCTCGAGATTGAAGAGGAACAGTGCTTCATCGTGCGAGATACGCCCTCCGCCGAGAACTCGTTCACCGAGTCCGGCTATGCGTTGATGGGTTGTTGCGTCAACAGTCCGTGTTGTCATCATTGACAGATTAACGAGAGCTATTGAAGGCGCAAGCTTGGTCGTGCGCATCATAGGGGGAATTATCGCTGCCGCTTACGTTGATGTAGGTCTTTGAGATTGCGCAGGAATGATTTGCTATTGTCCTCACGTAGCGTGAGAGCGCGCAGGAGAATTTACAGGTATCATATCATTAAGCGGCGATCCGCCAGCATTGGTAACACGATGTCATAGTGTTGCTCTTGGAATCGCAGAACGATTTGCATGTCGGAAATCTTGTGCAAGGCGCTGAATTCGATGGCTTGGGTGGAACTGAGGAACTCAATCGCATCCAAGTAGTCATTTGTCGTTACGCCGATGTCTTTGAGGTAGAGGCCCGATTCTTTGTGTTGAAGCAGAACTTTCATTTACGCGACGGTAATTGGGATTCTGGTTTCAACCGAAACTCCCTCCACCCACTACTAATTGTGGGCGGATTCGGTTGTGTTTGCACCAATAGTGCAAATCCCTAGCTAGGGTGCAACGACTATTTTTTGGGGAATTCTTTACCAAGTCCCCCGCAGCAGCTTGGGATCTACTTCACAAATTCCAGTTCCTGCCGATGCGGAATCAGCTTCTGCTCGAAGGCACGTCCGAGAAAGCGGCGGATGGATTCCCTGCCCCGCTCACCATAATCAAGCGTCCAGTGGTTCACATACATTCCGACGAATTTGTCGGCCAGATCAAGTCCCATGTCGCGAGCGTATTGGAGCGAGTGCTGCACGGCTTCCGGGCGATGATCGAGACTGAACTGGATGCTCGCGGTTAGTATGTCGGAAATAGTTTTGCGAGTAGGTAGATCAAATCGTTTGTGAATCACGTTCCCGCCAAGCGGCAGTGGCAAGCCATCGTTCTCGCGCCCCCACCACACGCCAAGGTCTTCGCACAATAACAAACCTTCATTCTGATAAGTCAATTGGCCCTCATGGATGATAAGCCCTATGTCAGCAAGTCCATCGCGCACGGCTTGAAAAATATGATCGAACGGCACGACGACGTAGTTTAACTCTTTCGCCGGTTTGCCGAGCCAGAGTTGTAATGCGAGAAACGCGCTGGTCATTTTTCCGGGTATGGCGATTTTTTTGCGTGAGATTTCATCGCGTGAAAATTTGCGTTTGGAGACTAGCATCGGCCCGTAGCCGTCGCCCATGCTCGCGCCGCTCGGAAGCAGGGCGTATTTATCCGAGACGTAGGCGTATGCGTGTATGCTCACGGCGGAGATATCCAGTTCGCCGCGGGTGGCGCGTTCGTTCAAAGTCTGGATGTCCTGCAGGATGTGTTCAAATCGATAGCCGTGAGCAGCAACCAATTCCTTCGCCAGACCGTAAAACATAAAAGCGTCGTCCGGGTCGGGCGAGTGTCCAAGAGTGAGCGTCTTTATCAGCATCACGCCATGTTTCAGACAGATAATTCTCCTGTCGAACAAAATCTCCGGGCAAGAGACGTGCTTACAAGCAAGACACGTGAACGCTCTCCCCACGGGTTATTACGACGCAATCACACGCAAGAAGCGCGGTTGGCGAAGATTTTTCGGGACTTCGCTCAAGCGGACGCCATTCATCGTGTCCAATTTCCTTGCAAAAATAGTCGTATCTGAATCATCTGACGACACTGCCTTGAAGCCTTCCAAAGCTGTCGACGTGCAAAATGGCTTCACCGGTCTTCGCATCCGACTGGTCGGTACGGTGTTTTTGGCGGTCGTTCCTGCCCTTGCCATCATCTATTTCTTCAAACTCGGAGAATGGTCAGGGTTCTTGGTCGGGTTGGCAGCACTTGCCGCGGCTTGGTATGGTGGGGAACGTTTCATCATGCGTCAGCTCCGCATGATCCTCAGCACCACACAACGACTGGCTGAAGGCGACTTGAGCAGCCGCACGGGCGTAAATGACACCAAGAGCGAACTCGGTCAGTTGGCGCACACCTTCGACAGCATGGCGCAATCGTTGCTGCAGCGCGCACTTGAACGCGAGGAGACGGAAAAACTACTACTAGCTCGTGCGCAACAGCAAGCCGTGGTCGCAGCATTAGGACAATTCGCCATGGTCAGTCAGGATTTCAGCGCCTTGCTCTCTCAAGCCATCCAACTCGTCGCCCAAACTCTTGAAGTCCAGTTCGCACACATTCTGGAGTTGCAGCCTGAAAACGAATCGCTCGCGGTTCGCGCTGGACTCGGATGGCGTTCGGGGTTCTCTAGCGCGAGTGCCATCGATGCGCGAAGGCGTTCGATGGGTGGGTTTGTTTTGGGGCACGGACAACCGACATTGATCGCAGGCTTACACCAGGAACGCCGATTCATCGCGCCGAACGTATTGCTCGAAAACGGCGTCGTCAGTGGCATCTGCCTCGTCGTCGCCACGCGTCAGCGACCCTACGGTATTCTTGGCATCTACACAAAAAAGGCCCGCCAATTCACTGGAGACGAAGTTCAATTCCTGCTTGCTGTCGCAAACGCAATCGGTATGGCGGCAGAGCGGCGGCGCGCTGAAAACGAATTGCAAAAACTCGCCGCCTTTGCGCAATTGAATCCGAACCCTGCGCTGGAGCTAGCGCCCGACGGCAGCATCACCTACTTCAACGACACTGCACTACGTCTCGCAATATCGGTTAATCAAAACCATCCCCGCGCAATCCTGCCGCCTAACACAAACGACATCGTGAAGGCTTGCTTGGAACAGGGTGATTGCCCACCGCGCTTTGAAACGAAGGTCGAAGGCCGCACGTTTTCATGGTCATTCCATCCCGTGCCTGCAAGTCGCGTCGTGCATTGCTATGTCGAAGACAGCACCGAGCGGTTGAGTCTGGAAAGTCAGTTGCGTCAATCGCAAAAAATGGAATCTATCGGACAGCTCGCCGCTGGCGTGGCGCATGATTTCAACAACATGCTAACCATCATCCAAGGTCATGCCGGTATGTTGATGGCGCGACCAGGAATGCCATCACAGGCCTTAGATTCCGCGCAAGCCGTTTTCTTCGCCTCGGAACGCGCCGCCAGTCTCACGCGTCAGTTACTCATGTTCAGCCGCAAGAATGTAATGCAACCAAAGTATATCGACCTGCGCGACATCGTCGCCAACATGAGCAAGATGCTTCATCGGTTGCTCGGCGAAACTGTGACGCTCGACTTCAATCCGCCGAAAGAATTGCCGTTGGTTCAAGGCGACACCGGCATGATGGAGCAAGTCATCATGAACCTTTGCGTCAACGCACGCGACGCGATGGAACGCGGCGGAACGCTCGCCGTAACGTTGGGTGCGATAGACATCGGACAAGATTATGTGCAGACGCATCCCGAAGCCCGCGCAGGCAACCATGTATGCCTGCGCGTCAGCGACACCGGTTGCGGCATGGACACATATCTGATCTCTCGCATCTTTGAACCGTTCTTCACAACAAAGGAAGTCGGCAAAGGCACCGGCCTCGGACTCGCTACCGTTTATGGCATCATGAAACAACACAACGGCTGGGTGGAAGTCACAAGCCAGCCAAACCACGGCACGACCTTCAACGTCTTCTTCCCCGCGAGCAACGCGAACACAGTGAAAACATCAACAGAAGACATCACGCCGAGCACCACCGTCGTAGGAGGCAAAGAAACCGTTCTCGTCGTCGAAGATGAACCCGTCCTGCGCGAGATGGCGCAGATGATTCTTGAAGAATGTGGATATCGAGTATTCGCTTCAGGCAATGGGCGCGAAGCTCTTGATCTGTGGGAGCGACACAAGAATAGCGTTGATCTGCTGTTCACAGACATGGTCATGCCTGCGGGGGTTTCCGGTGTGGAACTAGCCAACAAACTTCTGGAGCAGCAGAACGAACTCAAAGTCGTTTTCGCCAGCGGTTATACCGTGGACGACATCAGCACGGATTTTCTCGAGAAGAACAACCGCGCGCGATTCCTTCAAAAGCCATACACGCGCATCAATCTTGCCCGAACGATTCGCGAAACTCTCGATGGCACTGGCGAAGTTCAGCGGACGGGGCGTAGTCTGGCGGTGTGATGATTATTTCCCGCCTGCCGCTATCATCACCTTCACGCTTTCTAACAACGCCTCCGTCTTCACGAATTGCACCGCGCCATTCCGTGGCTTGATCTCAACTTCGCCCTTGGCTAGCGACTTCTCGCCGATGCTCACGCGGATTGGGAAGCCGACAAGATCAGCGTCTTTGAACTTCACACCGGGACGCTCATCGCGGTCGTCGAGAATCACGTCCACGCCCAGCGCTGTGAGTTCAGCATAAAGTTTTTCCGCCACAACCATGCACGGATGCTCTGCAGTAACAGCCAATGGCGTTATGCAGACCTGATAGGGAGCGACTGACATCGGCCAAACGATGCCGTCCTTGTCGTTGCACTGTTCGATGATCGCCTGTAACGTCCGCGTCACACCAATGCCGTAACAACCCATCACGCAAGGATTCCGCGCACCCGCCTCATCAAGAAAATACGAGCCGAGTTTCTCGCTGTATTTCGTGCCGAGCTTGAACACGTGCCCAACTTCAATCGCGCGACGAATTTTCAAAGATTTGCCGCATTTGCCGCACGGCTCTCCCGCAGTGACGGTTCGGAGATCAAGCCAGTCACTCACCTTGATGTCGCGCTCGATGGAAACATTCTTGAGATGAAAACCATCTTCGTTCGCGCCAGTTGTCATTTCATTCGCGCCGCGAATGCGTTCGTCGGCGATGATTCTCACACCAGCAGGAACGTTCACTACCGCCCCCAACGAACCTGGTTTCGCACCGAGCGTCGCAAAGCATTCTTCCGGTGTCGCAGGTTGCGCCACCACAGTCCCTGTTCGCGCGAGGAACTTGGTTTCGTTTAGTTGATCGTCGCCGCGAATCAGAATCAACACCGGCTTGCTGTCCGCGATATACACCAGCGTCTTAATCTGCTGATTCGCCGCCACGCTGTAAGGCGCTTTGCTCAAAGCATCAATCGTCACAACGCCCGGCGTGGCAAACTTTTCCACTGCTGCGCCTAATTCGCGCCCTGCAGTCTTGGGAATACCGCTCGTGGCCTTCTCGATGTTCGCGGCGTATCCGCAAGCCTCGCAGAACACGACGTCGTTCTCGCCCGTGTCCGCTGGAACCATAAATTCATGAGAGTGATTACCTCCGATCACGCCCGTGTCCGCCTCGACCGGAAAGTTCTGCACGCCGCAACGATCAAAGACACGCTTGTATGCGTCATACATTTTCTTGTAGCTCGCCATCGCACCCTCATCCGTGGTGTCGAACGAATAGGCGTCCTTCATGATGAACTCCTTCGCGCGCATCAATCCGAAGCGCGGACGGATCTCATCCCGGAACTTGCTGCTGACCTGGTAAAAATTCTTTGGCAGCTGGCGATACGAATTAATCTCGCCCGCCGCCAACGTCGTGATGACTTCCTCAGCGGTCGGACTGAGAAACCAGTTGCGACCGGAGCTGTCCTTGACCTTGAAGAGAACATTGCTGGCCGTCTCAGCACGACCGCTTTGCTCCCAAATTTCCGTCGGCTGCAATGCGGGCATTAGGACTTCAACTGCATCTGCTCGATTCATTTCTTCACGGATAATGTTTTCAACTTTGCGTAGCGCGCGAAGTCCGAGTGGTAGAAAAGTGTAAACACCGCCTGCGAGCTTGCGGATCAGTCCGGCACGCAACAGCAGTTTGTGCGAAACAATCTCCGCGTCAGATGGAGCTTCGCGAAGGGTTGGAATCAGAGTTTTAGTCCACTTCATGTGGTGGAAAGTTTAACCAGAACCCTAGCGTGGAATGAAGGTTTTTCTCTATCTGATCCTGACGTCGACTCCATGCTTTGCTGCAACAGTAGTAAAGTGGAGTTCTTGGAACTGATTTACGCCGCTAAAATAAGGATCAAAAGACGTTTGTTTCAAGTCGCCAAGGTTGTCCTGGGTATCTCTTTGAAAACAAGAAAAGTGGCTAGGTGCCACGTTCAAAGTATAAACGAGACCTAAACTCAACAATGGGATTAAGGAAACAAATTTGAGAGGATTATGTTTCACTTTACAGTATTGATCAGTGGGGCAAGACCGGAGATGCGCACTTCAAGCGTGTCGTCAGATTTGATGGGGCCGACGCCAGAAGGCGTTCCCGTAAGAATAACATCGCCTGGGAGCAAGGTCATGTTCGTCGAGATGAAGCTTACTATGTCGTAGCAGTTGAAAATCATCTGGCGAGTATGGGAGTTCTGGCGGAGTTGACCGTTTTGAAAAAGCTGAATCGTCATGTCCAATGGATCAACCTTCGTCTCGATATAAGGTCCCAGCGGGGTGAACGTGTCGAACGATTTGGCGCGCGTGTATTGACTCTCGGAATTTTGGATGTGGCGATCACTGATGTCCTGCGCCGCCGTGTAACCGAGGATGTATCGCGCCGCAGAGGCTGCGGGTATGTTGCGGATCTTTCGAGCAATCACGATGGCGAGCTCCGCCTCGAAATCGGTGCGATGGGCCGGATGCGGGATTTCAATCTTCCCGCCATCGGGCAAAAGCGACGTTGAAGCCTTGATCCAAATCAGGGGTTCTTTGGGCAGCGGTTTGTTCTGTTCACGAGCATGGTCGGCGTAATTCAATCCGACGGCGATCACTTTGGATGGGACGATTGGGACGAGCGTGCGAACTCCTTTGCGTGGAGTGGGCTTCTTGTCGAAAGTCGGCGACCCAAAGATGTCGCCGTACAGTCGGAAGATTTCTCCGTCCACAATCTTCGCGTGGAAGATGTCCTCGCCTTTTTGGAATCGTCCGATGGCAGCCATAAGTGTGCTGGCAAGCTAACAAGGCACGATTCTCGGTCGCAAGGCTAAAGCATAGCGAATCTCCGTCTTGCCAAGCGCGGCGGCGATTTGCTCTAATCCGCGCGTGCTACACCAGCAGACCCTGAATCGTTCAGCCAGTTTTTCCGGTATCGGCCTCCATAGTGGGAATCGCGTCAACATGACGTTTCTCCCCGCGTCGGCCAACACCGGCATCCGTTTCCGCCGAGTAGATCTCGAAGGCAAACCCGAGATAGAAGCGCGCGTGGAAAACGTCTCCGAAACGAACCGCTCTACCACCATCGCCAAGGGAAACATCAAGGTTCATACTGTCGAACACGTTCTCGCAGCATTCGCAGGTTTTGGTGTGGACAACGCAATAGTGGAGCTCGACGCAAACGAACCACCCATCGGGGACGGCAGCTCGCGCGAGTTCTGCAAGATGGTTCAATCCGCCGGCATCGTGAGCCTCACAGAAGACCGTGATACCTACACCGTCACGGAAACCATCCAGATCGAGATGGGTGAAACCATGATGACGCTCGTGCCTCATGACAGCTTCAAGGTCAGCTGCACCAGCGCGGACAAAAATGGTCGGTTCACACAATTTTACAGCACAGACGTGACGCCCAAGACTTGGGAGAAGGAATTGTCCCACGCACGCACGTTCTGTTTCTACGAAGAGATTGAGTATCTCATCAAGAATGGCCTTATCAAAGGCGGCAGCTTGGAGAATGCCGTGGTAATCCGGGAAGATGCCGTGCTGACGACTGAGCCGCTGCGATACACTGATGAATTTGTCCGCCACAAGATTCTTGATATTGTCGGGGATCTTTCGCTTGCGGGAAAACCCATTCGCGGACATCTCATCGCTGTGAAGCCGAGTCACAGCGGCAACGTGGAGATGGCGCGACAGATCGTCGCGCAGATGCAAAAACCAAAGCGCGCGGCGCAGACATTTGCACCGCCCGCTCCCGAGCCAAAACCACTTTCCGTACCCGCTGCTCCATCACAGATCCCTGCCGAAGGTGCGGGTGCGGCAGGCATTGAGCAGATCATGAAATGGTTGCCGCATCGCTATCCGTTCCTGCTCGTGGATCGAGTGTTGACCATTGATGGCAACAAGATCGTTGCGATGAAGAATGTCAGCGCGAACGAGCCTTACTTCCAGGGACATTTCCCGGGTCATCCGATCATGCCCGGAGTATTGCAGCTTGAAGCTATGGCCCAAGTGGCTGGCATCTTTATGATCAAGGCGCAATCCGCCGACAATCAGATCGCGTATTTTATGGCTGCCAACAATGTGAAGTGGCGCAAGCCTGTCGTGCCTGGAGACGTTCTCATAATCGAAGTCGAGATGGTCAAGTCACGCGGCAAGATTGGCAAAGCCAACGCCGTCTGCAAAGTGAACGGCGAGGTCGTCAGCGAAGCCGAAGTGATGTTCCTCGTTCAAGGAGCTTGAACCACGCGCCATGATTCATCCTTCAGCGATTATTCATCCCAAAGCAAAGCTCAGTGCTGACTGCCATGTTGGACCGTACTGCGTCATTGGCGAGCACGTCGAAATCGGCGACGGCTGCAAACTTCATTCACATGTGATCGTGGGCGGTCACACCAAGCTCGGTATCAACAATGAAGTATTCCCGTTCGCCAGCATCGGCCTCAAGACTCAGGATTTAAAATGGAAGGGCGGCACCACGCGAACCGAGATCGGCGATGGCAACACGTTCCGAGAATATGTAACCGTCCACAGCGCGACGAGCGACGGCGACTCCACGCGAATTGGCTCGCATAACAATCTGCTAGCTTATTCGCACGTGGCACATGATTGCCAGATTGGCAGCAATGTTGTCATGTCCAACGGCAGCACTCTCGCAGGCCATGTCATCGTTCATGATCACGCGATCCTGGGTGGATTGACCGGCGTGCATCAGTTTTGCCGCATCGGTCGGATGGCGATGCTCGGCGGTTATTCAAAAGTTGTGCAAGACATCCCGCCTTTCATGATTGCTGACGGAAACCCGGCCGCCACTCGCACAGTGAACAAGGTTGGCCTCACGCGCAACGGCGTTTCGGAAGAAACACAGGGAGCACTGCGTCAGGCGTACAAAACCATCTTCCGCGAAGGACTCACAGTTGCTAAAGCCATCGAGACGATGGAAAACGATTTGCAGCAAGTGCTCGAACTCAAAGAGTTGATCGAGTTCATGCGCACCAGTGAACGCGGTCTTGCGCGCTAGTGTCAGGCTTCCTTTCCGCCAGAATAAAACGGTGGAGAGCGAGAGTCTGTCATGATGTTTCTCAGTCACTAGTTATTGCGAATTTTTTTCCTGAGAGTTAGAAATCACTGCTCTGCCCGAGGGAAGGATGCCTCCCACTACAATTCCGTTTCCCGCACGCGCGGTTTTCCGCTACAACACACTCCCGGTTATGAACGACCCGCGCATCAACGA
>WBXK01000047.1 GCA_008933055.1 Verrucomicrobiota bacterium
GAGAAGGTGGAAGATAATACAAAGACACGCGATAATCGTGATTCTTTGCAGCCCAAAACAGACAAGTCCAAGAAGCACGAAGTGAAGGTCAATACGAAGGTGGTTGCGATTTCCAAGGATCGTCGCAATCCGACCACCAATTCTTCCAATACGGATGCGACGGCACAGGAACGAAAGGATCGCGAGCAGCTAGCCAATGCCTTTGCCAGAGCGGGCAGCCGGGCGAAAGATAGTCTCTCCACTAGCACCAGAGTGGATATGCCCGAAGGTCCGGGGGGTGGCGGCGTGAGCTACGCGAATTTCGCGCAGATCGTGCGGAAGGTTTATACCGATGCGTGGCGCATCCCGGATGACGTCACAGATGATGAAGCCGTCGTAAAAGTTAGCGTGACCATTGCTCGAAACGGCTCAGTGATTTCCTCGCGCATCATCGTCGAGTCCGGCAGCAGGATGGTGGATCGTTCTATCCAGAACGCGCTGGATCGTGTCACCACCATCGGTGTGGCATTCCCTATTGGTGCAAAAGAATCTCAACGCACGTTCACCATCAATTTCAGCCTTAAAGCCAAAAAATTACTCGGATGAAAAAAGGATTTCAATTTAGTCAGATGCTCGCCGCACTCGCATTGATTGTCTGTGTCGCTCCCGCATCACGATCATACAGCGAAGAGATCAACATCAATGTGTCCTACACCCCCGGCCACGAGAAACCCGTTCCGCTTTCGATCAGTGGATTCAACGGTGAGGCGGAGGAAGCCATCAAATTCGCTCTCACAATCCAAGGATTCACATTCACGTCATCCGAACAACCGCAATACCTTCTCAGCGGCAGCGTGAATGGAAATCTTGTCGGGCGTGCGCAGGATCGCATCAATCGCACTTACCTTGTAAACAAAAGCTACTCCGGCGGTTCAACAAGGAAGCAAGCTTACGCGTTCGCGGACGATTTCCTCGCAGCACTCGGACGCAAAGGCATCGGCTCGACGAAAATCGCTTTCAAGAAGGATACCGGTGTGAACAGCGAGATTTGCATCGCGGACTTCGACGGTGGCGGCGTGCAAACCGTGACGTCTGACAACGCCATCGTCATCTCACCCTCATGGATTCCCGGACGACTAGGGCTTTGCTATACATCATATCGCAACGGCGCCCCGGACATTTATCAGCACGATCTCAGCTCAGGACGCCGCACGCCGGTGGCGCGTTATCCGGGATCGAATCTTAGTCCCGCCGTTTCCCCAAATGGCAAACGGGTGGCCATGATCCTCAGTCGTTCTGGCACGGTGGATTTGTACGTGGGCGACATTGACGGTGGAAATTTAAAGCGGTTGACCCAATCGCGCGAGGACGAATCCTCGCCATGCTGGTCGCCGGATGGACAGTGGATTTGTTTCGCGGGTAAGAAAAATGAGCGTCGTTCACTCTGGAAAGTTTCTGCCTCCGGTGGCGAGCCTGTTCGGATTGCCACAGGAGTCTCCAACCCATCAGAGCCGGATTGGTCGCCTGACGGCAAGTGGATCGTGTTTACATCGCAACGGGGCGGCGGATTTGACGTGTGCGTTGTCCCGGCTGCTGGTGGTACGGCCACGGTGCTTGTGGAAGGCGAGGATCCGTCTTGGTCTCCGAACTCGCGCACCGTGGTATATGCCCGGCGCTCGGGTAAAGGGAAGAACCTCTCTATGCTTGACGTGCCCACGAAACAAACCAAGACTGTTTCCCGGATTTCGGGAAAGAACTCACAACCCAGTTGGGCGAAATAAATCGCCTTCCCAAAACACTCGAAGAAAATGAAAGCTACAAAAATCACAACTCTGCTGGTCGTCGCGCTCGCGCTCACAATTGTCGGCACTGGTTGCCGCAACAAGCCCGTCGGCGTCACTGATATTAAGAACAAGCAGTATCGCGTCGGTGAAAATCCAGGTGTTGGAGAAGGTTTCAAGTTGCCAGGCGAAACACCTGTCACTGGCGATCTGACTGGTGGAACGCCTCAATCCACGAAGTTTTCTAATCCTGACGACTTCAATCAAGACCGCGGAACGTTTGCGGCCAACACAGTTCACTTCGAGTATGACAGTTCAGTGGTGAAGAGCAGCGAGCAATCAAACCTCGCAGCCGTGTCTGCCTACATGAAGGGTAATTCGACCATCGGACTTCTGATCGAGGGTCATTGTGATGAACGCGGCACAGAAGATTACAACAACTCCCTCGGTGAACGCCGCTCAACCGCGCTTCGTGAAGCCTTGATAGCCATGGGAGTAAGCGCTGAAAACATCATCACCCGCAGCTTTGGCGAATACAAGCCCGTGTCGGCCGGTCAAGATGAATCTTCTTACAAGCAAAACCGCCGTGGAGAATTCGTGGTGTTGACTCCGAAGTGATTTGAGGGCAATCCGATCTGGCCGGGGAGTATTGGCTTTACAAAGCTGACTTTCCGGCCTAGCTTCCGAGACAAGGTGAAAATTATGAATATGATGTTTGGAGCTATGCTTGGGGGCTGGGAAATCGTCCTTATTCTCGCCGTAGTTTTAATTTTATTTGGAGCGAAGAAAATCCCGGAACTTGCCAAAGGCTTGGGCAGTGGCATCAAAGAATTCAAGAAAGCGACCCGCGAAGTGACAGAGGAGCTTAATAAAGCCTCCGATGACACCCAACCAACCGCTCGCAAGCTGCCCCCGACCAATGCGCAGGTGCAAGCCGAACCGACGGATTCGCAATCGACCCAAACTCCCAAAGCCTGACCTGAGAGTTTAGTTCATGGCAGATGAATTCGAGTCGGAACACTCCGAAAACGGAGGCGAAGGCGGACCGGTCAAATCTTTCATAGATCACCTAGAAGACCTTCGTTGGGTACTAATCAAAAGCACGGTCACTCTGACCGTAGCTATGTTGATATGCCTTGTAGCGGGCAACTACGTTGTCGATGTCCTCAAATGGCCGCTCACTCGAGCCAAAGTCAGTTATCCAGGCACAAATCAAGTCGTCACCGTCGCATTTGGCACTAACAAGCTTGGTACATTTCAACTCACCGCAGATCAGAAGCGATCAATCGATTTGGGCACGAATCGTTTTGTGGCGGTTGAGGTCGCACCCGTGGCGCTCGGCACAAATCAAGTCTTAGGATGGAAACTAAGCCCTGATGTCGAGCTGGCCGAGTCCGCTCAGAAACTCAAGATCGATCTCATCAACCTCAGCCCGGCTGGCGGTTTTTTTGTGGCGTTTCAAGTGGCTCTTTACGGAGGAACGCTCTTGGCCGCCCCGTTTATCTTTTACTTCGTGATTTCGTTCATCTTCCCGGCTTTGAAAATGCGTGAACAGAAGTATGTGTATCGCGCGATTTTCTTTGGCGGAGGACTTTTCCTGGCAGGAGTATCGTTCTGCTACTTCGCGCTCATGCCGGTGGCGTTGTCTGCGTCCCAAATGTATTCCAACTGGCTTGGATTTGGCGCAACACAATGGCGGGCAGAGGATTATATCAGCTTCATTTGCAAATTCATGCTCGGCATGGGACTAGGGTTTGAACTGCCCGTCGTCCTATTGACGCTGGTCAAGATCGGCGTGCTGAACTATCGCACTCTGCGAGCGATGTGGCGCTACATGATCGTCATTGTGCTGGTTTTGGGTGGATTGCTAACCACACCAGAAGTGATTACCCAAGTGATGATGGCTGTGCCGCTCTATGGGCTGTACGAAATCAGCGTTTGGATCGCATGGTACTGGGATCAACCCGATCGAGCTAAGGCGCGTCGCCGTTTGATCGCCGGATTTGTCACATTAGTGTTCGTTCTTTACGTCGCTTGGAAATACGGCTGGCCGTGGCTTATAAGTCACCTTCACGCTTGATTCTCTAGTGCCTATGCGCATGAGTGTGCGAATTTTTCCACGCGGACTTGTCGCCGCCAATCTCACTGACTAAACTCGACACACAGAACTCTGTTTCACCCGTTTTGAGTTCACGATTTAACCCGATTTAATTTTTCTCATGGATAGTTTTCTCATCAAAGGCGGCGTGCCCTTGCACGGCGAAGTCGAAATCAGCGGCGCGAAGAACGCCGTGCTTCCCATCATGGCGGCGACGTTGCTCACCAACGAACCGTGTGTCATCCGTCGCGTGCCAAATCTCAGCGACGTGCGTTTCATGGCGCAAATCCTTGAATGGCTGGGTGCAAAAGTGAAGGTAGACGGCGACACAGTGCACGTTCACGCCAAGAAAATCAAAGGCCACGCCGACTACGATCTCGTGCGCAAGATGCGTGGCTCGATCTGTATCATGGGCCCTCTGCTGGGACGATTGAACAAGGCTACGGTATCGTTGCCTGGCGGATGCGTCATCGGCGCCCGCCCTATCAATCTGCACTTGAAAGCATTTGAAGCGCTTGGCGCGAAGATCCGGATCGAAAGTGGATACGTAGAAGCGTCTGCCAAGCGTCTGGTCGGCGGGCCAATGTTCCTTGGTGGTCGCGCAGGTTCAACCGTCCTCGGCACTGCGAACGCCATGATGGCGGCCGTTCTCGCGAATGGCGTGACCACCATCGAAAGCGCGGCGTGCGAGCCGGAAGTCGTGGACGTGGCGAATTTCCTCATCGCGATGGGTGCGAAGATTCAAGGCGCAGGCGGCCCGACGGTCACAATCACGGGCGTAAAAGCACTTCATGGCGCGGAACATAACGTAATCCCGGATCGCATCGAAGCAGCCACATTTGCCATCGCGGCAGCGATGACCAACGGCCAAATCACCATCAAAGGCGCACGTGCTGATCATCTACACGCTGTGATAGACAAATTGCAGGAAGCCGGAGTCGTCGTAGATCATCGCGGCTCGGACATGATTGTTCGGCGCGGGACCAAATTGAAACCTTCGGATGTCACAACGTTGCCGTATCCGGGTTTCCCGACGGACGTTCAGGCGCAGATGATGGCGTTGATGACCATGTCGCCGGGTATCAGCATCATCACGGAACGGATTTTTGAATCACGCTTCATGCACGTGAGCGAACTGACGCGTCTTGGTGCAGACATACAGATCGAAGGACCGAGCGCCATCGTAAAGGGCGGAAAACCCTTGAGCGGCGCGCCTGTGATGGCAAGCGATCTGCGCGCTTCTGCGGCGTTGGTCATCGCTGGCCTTGCGGCGAAAGGCACGACGCAAGTGAACCGCGTGTATCATCTGGATCGCGGTTACGAGCAGATGGACGTGAAACTCCGCAAGCTCGGCGCGCGTATCCAACGCATCGAGGAATCATGACAAAAGCTATCTGGGTATTGATTGTTCTGGTGGTCTGCTATGGCGGCTACCTCCTGTTTCAGGAGTGGGACAAGGCGCGGCTCGAACATGATGGCAAAAGGAAAGTAGAAGCCGCAGCAGCAGTGTCCGGCGAAAGTCTTCCCGGAATGCCCTATCAATTGGATACTACTCTGAGGTCGGCTAGGGATAACGGTCCGGCAGCATTTCAATCGTGGTTTAGCACAAATGAAAAACTTCTCTCCGATCCTCGCAAGGCGTGGATCGAACTCGAACTCTGCGTGGCGATGTCGCGGGAGAATCCATCGGAGGCGAAAAAGATTTTTAACCGTGTCAAAACTCGCGTCGCTCCGTCTTCACCAGTTTGGCCGAAGATGAAGGAGATGGAAAAAACGTTTGAGTAGTCAGGGTTGATCCGTCCCCGCAGGCCAACAGCCGCGCGCTAAAAGCACGCATGAACTTCCTACGGCGCATCAAAGAAATCTTCGCACAAAAGGATCAGCCCGAGCATCTCCGGCGTGGTGAACTTGGCGAGCGCGCGGCGGAAAAGTTTCTTCGCAAGGTGGGGATGAAATTTCTTACGGGTAACTTCCGCTCTGAACGCGGAGAGATTGACCTCATCTTCAGGGACGAGGATTGCCTTGTGTTCATCGAGGTGAAGACGCGCTCGTCGGAAGAATGGGGGCGTCCGGCCGCCGCCGTGGATGCGCGCAAGAAACGGTTGATCTGCCAGACGGCGTTAGATTATCTGCGCCTCATCAAAAATCCTCAGGTGAAGATCCGGTTCGACATCGTGGAGGTGTTGTTGAGTGATGGTGAAGTGCGCGAGGTGCGACATCTGCCAAACACGTTCCCAATGAGTCGCGGGATGCGATATGGATAATCACCTCAGCGCTATCAACACGAACCTATCGCGCTCAATCCAGCCTGTCATGCGCCGCGTCCGGATGAGGAAATAATTACCCCTCTCTCGCAAGACACGCCCCGGTTCACCTGCGGCCAGTTTTGTCCTAGCCTCGGCCTCTGTGGTAGGCGTTAGCCGCAATGGCGTTTCCCGCCTCAAGACAAAACCAATCTTTGAGCGTGTGTACACGCCGTAGTTCGCGGGCAGGCTTATTAGGAAAACTCCTAGTCCGAGGGCTACCAATGCCTGTTGCGTGGCGGATCGGCGGCGCCGCAGAATACCCGGCAACATCATCGCTCCAACCGCGAACCAAAGGCTTCCACACGCGATCCACGCCCAGACATTCGCGGGCAACCATCTCGCCGCGATCTCGCACCAGGTCAGGTCCGGCGATTCAAGCTGTGCGGATTCACGAGCGAAATTGAGATTGTTTTCCACCTCACTGCTGCGTGAATTCAATAACAACGCGCGCTCCCAAGCCACGACGGCTTCCGCAGGGAGATTATTTTTCCACTCTGCATTTCCAAGGTTTTGAAATGCTCCCGCACTCGGCGCGGCGGCCGCAGTCTGTGCGAACAATGTTGCCGCACGCGAAAAATCATTGTTCGTGTAAGCCGCAGATGCTGCCTGAAACAAATCACTGGAAATTGAACCAATCGCACCGCATTGCGAGACGACCAGCACGATCACCGCGACTTTCATGCGCAGAAAGGCCGAGAAAATGCTGACTGGTCGCCCAACACCATCCGCCAAACGCATGACATTGGCCTGAGTCCGGTTTTGAAAACAACCGCGGACGAAATCTTCAACTCCTGCCGCGATGTCATGCTTTAAAGCGACAAGTTTAATTTCGTCCACGGTGTTCATGGAATCATTTCTTCTTCGCGTGCACCTTCGCCGCGACTTTCAGGCGCAGGCCGTTCAAGCGGATGAATCCGGTGGCGTCGTCCTGGTTGTAGGCCTTGGTCGGGTCGGCTTCCATCGTGGCGATGTGCGGATTGTAAAGGCTTACCGGGGATTTTCGTCCACTGACCATGATGTTTCCCTTGTAGAGTTTAACGCGCACCGTGCCGGCAACGTTCTTTTGCGACTCCTCGACGTAGGCCTGCAATGCTTCGCGTTCGGGTGCGAACCAGAAGCCGTTGTAAACGAGTTCGGCATACTTTGGGATGAGCGCGTCGCGCTGGTGCATGACTTCGCGGTCCATGGTGAGCGATTCCATCTGGCGATGTGCGAAATGCAGGATCGCGCCGCCGGGCGTTTCATACACGCCACGGCTCTTCATGCCGACAAAACGATTCTCGACCATGTCCACACGACCAACGCCGTGTTTACCGCCGAGCTTGTTCAAAGCCTTCATCACGCCCAGCGGGTTGAGCTTCTTGCCGTTGACCGCGACGCAATCGCCCTTCACGAAATCGAGTTCGACGAACTCGGGTTTGTTCGGCGCGTCCTCAGGGAAAACGGAGAGCGTGGTGAAGTAATCGCGGTTCTTGAGGTCGTAGGAATCAAACCACGGATCTTCGAGAATGCCAGCCTCGTAGGAGATGTGTAGGAGATTGCGGTCCATCGAATAAGGTTTCTTGGCGCTGGCCTGCACGGGAATCTTGTTCTTGGCGCAGTAATCAATCATCTCCTGACGGCCCGGGAACTCGCTGCGGTAACGTTCATCCCGCCACGGGGCGATGACTTGCAAGTCCGGTGCGAGCGCGGCGGCGGTGAGTTCGAAACGAACCTGGTCGTTGCCTTTGCCCGTTGCACCGTGTGCGATGGCGTCGGCTTTTTCCGCCTTGGCGATCTCTACCATGCGTTTAGCGATGAGCGGGCGGGCGATGGATGTGCCTAGGAAGTATTGGCCCTCGTAAATCGCCCCCGCGCGGATCATCGGATAGATGAAGTCCTTCGCGAATTCTTCCTGCAAGTTGTCGATGTAAATCTTGGAAGCGCCAGTCTTAATGGCTTTCTTTTCGAGGCCGTTCAATTCCTCTTCTTGACCGATGTCGGCGCAAAAGCCGATCATCTCAGCGTTGTATTTTTCCTTGATCCAGGACATCAGCACTGAGGTGTCGAGTCCGCCAGAGTATGCGAGAACAATCTTCATGCGGAGGAGATTAAAGCGGCAAAACGTCGGCTAGGCAAAGGGGAAATGAATTTAACCAAAAAATTGGCGTCCCAAGCCCTCCGCCATTTAGTTTCCCCAAGCTTTCCTTTCGCTCATGCGAACTGTGGTCACGAACTAAATTAAAAAGGGTTCACTGAAACAAACTTCGGTCAGTCTCACCCCTCCACCAGAAGTTTCTCGTAGGCGCGGCGGATTTCCGCAGCGATGGGTGATGTGGCGAGTGTTGCACCATCAAGCGCGATGGCTTCGACGACGCCGATCGAACTGAGTGTGAGAAAGATTCCATCAGCGCGGCGCAGCTGCTCCGACGTCACCGTGCGTTCGGCGAATGGAAGAGAAAGACTCTGGCAAATCTCAATCGCCACCGCGCGCGTGACTCCCCCAAGAAGTCCATCGGCCAACGGCGGCGTGCAAACTATTTTGCCTTCGATCCAGAACAGATTGCTGCTTGCGCCCTCGACGACGCGGCCATCGGTGTTCAGGAGTAACGCTTCATCTGCGCCCGCAGCATCAGCTTCTGCGCGGGCGAGAACTTGCACGAGTTTGTTGGCGGTCTTGAATTGAGCGAGCTTGTCTCCTGCTGGGAGGCGCAGGCTAGCGGTCACGAGTTTCCAACGCGCTGAACCGGAGCTCGACGTTCTGGGCGCGGGATGGAGCGACATCACGAGCGTGGGTTTGTCTGCACCTTTGGGCGAGTAGCCGCGCGGGCCGATACCGCGCGAAACCGTCAATCGTATCAACGCCTCCGGCATCTTGTTTTGCGAGATGAGTTCTGCGGCGAAATTCTCGAGTGATTTGCAACAGAATGGAATTTTGATCCCAAGAAAATCTCCACCTTTGCGCAATCGCTCCATGTGCTCCGACCAACGGAACGGTTTGCCATTCACGACGCGCATCGTCTCGAACAATCCGTCGCCGTAAAGGAACGCGCGGTCAAACACCGAGACAGTCGCTTGTTCTTCGGACACGAACTTGCCGTTAAGGAAAACAATCATGATGCGGGGCTCGGCGCGATTGGTTGTTCTTGCAACTGCAACGCAGCAAGAAAGCCGCGCGCCTTGGCAAGCGTCTCTTCATATTCCGCTTCAGGAATCGAGTCAGCCACAATGCCCGCGCCGACGTTGAAATAGGCGGTGTCGCCTTTGTGGATGGCGGTGCGGATGCTGATGCTTAACTGGCTTTCGCGATTGAATCCGAGATAACCATGGCAGCCACAATACGGTCCGCGCGTGATGGGTTCAAGTTCATCAATAATCTCCATGGCGCGAAACTTCGGCGCACCGGTGATGCTGCCGCCTGGGAACGTGCACGCGAGAGCAGCGAAGTGCGTGACATCGATTCGCAACCGACCTTCAACCGTGGAGACAAGATGCTGCACTTGGGCGAAGCGTTCGAGTTTTGCCAACTCCGGCACCAACACTGAACCAAACTCGCAGACGCGTCCGAGATCATTGCGCAACAGATCCGTGATCATCACGAGTTCAGCAAGTTCCTTAGCGCTAGTCTGGAGTTCATAAGCAAGCTGAGCGTCTCGCGTGGCATCGGCGGAACGCGGGCGCGTGCCTTTTATGGGGCGCGTAGTGATGTGTGAACCACTGAGGTAGAGAAATTGTTCTGGCGACGAGGACGCGATCTCAAAATCTCCGCAGTCAATGAAGGCCGCGAATGGTGCAGGCGAAACAGCGAGCAAGCGTTGAAACACTTCCCAACCGGAAAGGTTCGTCTGCGCAGCGAGACGCTGGGAGAGGTTGACCTGGTAGATGTCGCCCGTGCGGATGTAGCGTTGAGCGCACTCGACAGCAGCAAGAAATTCGGCGCGAGACAGGTTAGAAACAGGATTAGCAACGGAGTCAGCGGGATACAGAGAAACTGTCTGACTCCCCTGATCTGCGTCTTGGTGACTCTGTGGCAATTCTTTCCTCTCAGCGATGGAACGCCAAAAATATAACTGGTCTTTGACTCGCTCTTCAGTCCGCGCTCCGTCTGCGCCGAGGCCGGTGGCGACGATGCAAACTTTCCCGCGGCGATGATCGAACACCACGAGGCTGTCGTAGAACCCGACATGGCAATCGGGTAACTCAAGATCGTTGACGGCGCGACGCGGGAGTTTGGGTTCGGTGAAATTTTTCAGGTCATAACCCCAGTATCCAAAGCAGCCGCCGAGCGGGAACGGCAGATCAATCTCATCGAGCAATTCGTAACGCGACATCAGCGCATCGAGGAGATGCCAAGGGTTGCCGAATTGAATCTGAGGCGAGCGGCTAGAGGCCAGGGACGATAGGTGTGAAGAGACTTCGCACCGAGAGCCGGAGGATCGGAAGGTGAGAAATGGATTCGCGGCCACCAAGGAATAATGCGCTTGGACGGAATCAAATCCCGCGCTGCGCAGCAACACGAGTCCATGCGCTCCAGAATCCGTCAACCCTGTGGCGAGGGATTCTGGCGTGTGCGCCGTGGTGATTTCTTGGATGAGCGGTCTCACTCTGCCTGATTGAACCGCCCCGCACCCATTGCTGCAAGGCTCAAAACAGCAACAGTCAAAATGGGCAGCGTTCCAAACACAGCCATCAAATAATCCCCGCCAGCTCCTGCAACACACGCCAGTTGTCGAGGCGTTCCTGTTTCGCTTTGATCAGCGTTTGGCTCGGGTTGCCGTCTTTGTCGAAGTGTTTCGAGAAACGGCCTTCCGTTTTGGCGAAGCGGATGAAGTCATAGACCTCGTTCGTCTTTGGTTCGATGAAGAAATCCGTTTTCTCGGATGGATTGCCCTGGAGGCTGAGGCGTTGGGCGATCTTGTCGCCTTTGCGCGGATCGTAGATCAGCACCGGGAACGTGCGCGTGTCCACGGCGAGTTTGCTTTGTTGCATCGCCATGTTGTCGCCCACGCCGTGCTCGGGCTGGCAGGTCGTGTAAACACTCACCACCGCCGGGCCGGCGTATTCGTTCGCGGCGATGATGGATTTGTAGAAGTGATTCGACATCGCGCAACTGGTCTGTGCCACGAAGGTGTTCGGGTGCATCATGCAGATCTGCGCGAGTTCCTTGCGCCGCTCGATCTTGCCGGGAATCTTCGTGCCGTGAACGCTGAACTTCGTGTTCTGCCCCATGAACGTAGCGGTGGACGATTGCCCGCCGGTGTTGGAATAAACCTGCGTGTCGAGCACGAGCACTTTGATGTTCATGCCGCTGGCCAGCATGCGGCTCAGGCTTTGGAAACCGATGTCGAGCATCGCGCCGTCGCCGCCGATGACCCAGAGTTGTTTGTCGTGCCAGCCCATCTGATCCCAACGCGCGCGGATGCCCATGGCGTCGGCGGGCGCGTTTTCGAAGAGTGAATTCGTCCACGGCACGAGATACGGATTGTAGGGATACGTGGAGGCATAAACCGTCGAGCAACCGGTCGAGTTGACGATGCCGATGTTTTCCTTGCCGTAAACAAAACCCGTCGCGGCGAGCATCATGCGCAACGCCGTGCCTTCGCCGCAACCCATGCACGAACCCGCGCCGCCCACGTAAAGCAACGATCGCTCGGCCAGCATCATGTCCGTGAGCAGCTTGTCGTTGATGAACTTCTTCGGCGTCTCGGGCATCTTTGTGTAAAAATTCCACGTGCGCTGATAACGTTTCAGCGTGCGGTCGTCCTTCTTGAGCATGGCGAGCGCGCCGTGCTCACCGCAGGCGTCCACGCACTCGGCGCAGCCTTTGCACTTGGTGGGGTCAATGAAAATGCCGAAGTAACCTGGCTCGTCGCCTTTCTTCTCATAGACGTTCCAGAACTTGGTCGTCTTGCCGAACTGCTTGCGATAATGCTCGCGCTCGGCTTCGTCGGGAATCTGCGCGAGTTCCGCTTCGAGCTTCGCCTTGGGGACGACCTTGCCGAGGATGGCGGTGTCCGGGCACTCGATGACGCACGCCATGCAGGCGACGCAATTCTCACTGTTGAGCAGCGGAATCTCGGGCGCGATGTAGGAAAAGTCGCGCAGGATGCCCGTGCCGGCGGGGATGAACGAGCGCAGCGTGCTCAGGTCCGCAGGCAATTCCAGTTCGGCGCTGCCGTCGCTGTACGCGCCGACGATGCGGTTGTTGAAATCCGCGACGTTGAGGACGTCATCGGTGATGGGCACTTGGTTGACGCGATCGGGCGCGGCGACGGGGGTTGTGGCAGTGAGGGTTTCGCTCATAAATAATTGTTCCTAAATCTTTGCCTTACTTCGCAAACACCACTTCCTCCTGCGCCTTGGGCTTGGCCGAGGCGGGTGCGGAAATCACATTCCACGGGATTTCCATAACGCTCTTCAAACCTTCGCGCACGCACTTGAGGTTTTCCTGTACGACGTGTTCGCCGCGTTTGCCGAAATACTTGCGGATGTATTTTTCCACCGCGCCCAACACCTGTTCGTCACCCATGCCGGAGCGTGACGCGAACGGCGTCACCCGGATGAAAATGCCGACGAGGCAGACGCCTTGCATGCGTTGCTGGAGGTCGGGGTCGGTCGCGATCTCTTTCGCGATCTTCACGGTGTCGAGGTAGAAGACCTTAAGCCGTTTGTTGCGGATGAGTTTCTGGCCGTAAGCGGGGATGTGATCCCAGACGCGTTGCGGGTCGGTCTCCGGGCTTTGGATGAACACGCTGCCTTCGTCGGCGATGCCGTCGAGCGGATTGCCGAGATTGAAGGCGTTCACGTCGTTGAGCGGGATGAACTCGACGTGAGCCAGTTCGCTGTGCGTGCGGATGTGTTTCTCCGCGACGGTCAGGTAATAGGTCGTGGGCAAACCCTTTTTCTCCGAGCCGTATTTCGGATACGCCTGCACGTAGATGTTGAACAACTCGCCGACGAACGACGCGATGAGCTTGTTGGTCGTCACCGAACCGAACCCGCCGACGGAATGCCCGCGCATCGAGAACGCACCTTGCGGACGCAGGTCCGGGTCTTCGCCATCGGACAACGCAAGCGCGTGTTTGATGCCGATGACGGTGTATTCGCGCGGCTGGTCTGCGAACATATTTTTGACGATGGAAATGAAGTGGCCGCCGCGCACGTCGCGCGAGCCGAGTCCGGCGGAACACGCGTAAATCTTGGGAATGCTCGTGATCTTGGGATACTTGAATTCGCCATTCGAACCGAAGCTCAAGCCAGTGAGCGCGTCGGCGAAGCTGGCTTTGATGCCTTGCACGAGCGGATTGGATTGCGCGAGCGGATTGTCCATGCGTTCGAGCACGGTGAGCGCGCGGACGTTCTTGAGCGCGTCCACCAGTTGCGTGGCCGGGAACGGCGCAAAGCACGTGACATGAACGACGCCGACCTTAAGGTCCAGCTCCTCGCGCATGTAATCGGCCGCGGCTTGCGCGGTTTCCATCATACCACCCATCCCGACGAGCGCGTATTCCGCGTCGTCCATTCGATACGTGTGTACCATGTGATAGCGGCGACCAGTCTTGGCATAATACAAATCCATCGCCTCCTGCACGGCGGCGGGGACTTTGTCGTAGAAATGGCGCTGGGCGATTTTGCCCTTCATGTAGGAATCCTGGTTCTGCACCACGCCGGTCATGATGGGATTGCGCGGATCGAACAGGATGCGCAGCTTTTGGTTCGGGTCGCCCATATATTCCTTCATGAACTCCGTCTCGGGCAACTTGATGTTCTCGATCGTGTGCGTGGTAAGAAATCCGTCCTGCACATTCATGAACGGCGTCTCCGCCGCCTCCGCCGCGCGACGCGCGATGAGCGCAAGATCGCAAGCCTCCTGCGCGTTGCGCCCGAAAAGAATCCCCCAGCCGCAATCCGAGACGCTCATCACGTCATCATGGCCGCAATGAACATTGAGCGAATGCGAGGTCAGCGCCCGTGCGCCAATATGAAAAACGATGGGCAGCCGCTTGCCAGAAATCGTGTAGAGCACTTCCTTCATCAGCACGAGGCCCTGACCGGAGGTGAAGTTCGTCACGCGCCCGCCCGCGAGCGCAAAGCCTTCGCAAGTTGTCGCGGCAGAGTGTTCAGACTCAGGCTGAACGAATGTGATCACGTCACCCCAGAGGTTCTTCTTCCCGTTGGAGACTTCAGTTTCATAGCCCGTGCCCATTGTAGTGGAAGAGGTGATAGGATACGCACATGCCCCATGAGTGATGTGAGTGTCCACCCAGACGACGCCACCAGCGCCGTCGGAAGCTGCGGGAATTCCAGGGTAAGGGACATTTTTCGCTTCGTTGCTCATAAAATTTTCGAGCGAACGAGACGTTCAACCAACACCGGCCAACAAAAACTTTGGTCGGCGCGATTGAAGCCGCGCCCGCCGTTGTATTGCTAGAAGACTTCTACCAGCCTGCAAAAATGAGGCAAGGGATTAAGTTGCCAAAAGCTAAACGGATTTTGCGGTGGAGAATTTCGCCATGGATGAAACACGGATCCGGAAACTGAAATGACAATGCGACCGCGTGGCGTCGCCTCATGTAAAAATGCTACTTCAAGCAATTTATTTTTGCTGCCAAGCATTTCTCGCTGGCAACAACGCAGCCTGAGAAAGATGCTTTGCCCCATCTTCGCGGCACGAGTGCTGCGATCATTAAACCGCATGAATCCACTCGCAAAACCGAGCCTGACGCAAGATCCCGCCGAATGGCTGGGGGACGCGCACCCGCTCGTCGCGCAACTCGGCACGGCGGAAGGACTGGCTTCGACGCACGCACTTGGGAATTCGTTGACGGTAAAACCAATCACGAGTCTCGCGGCACTGAGGGGGTTTCTTCAGGCATATCATGAAAAGATTTTGCTGCCGCACGAATTACCTGCCATCCAAACTGCTTTCAATCACAGCAGCCGGAATGAAGTGCGCGAACTAATCGCCTTCGATCAAGAGCTCGCCAACGAGCCGATGCTGCGGGATTTTGCGCGCGCCAGCCATCGCGTCGGGCGCGATCAACTCCAGAGGCTGCGTCCGTTGCGCGATGAGCGAATGGTTCAGCGTTATCTGACGGCGGTCGAGAGTGGACAAGCTCACGGCTGGCACACGCTTGTTTATGGCATGACACTGGTGCTGTACTCGCTGCCGTCCCGACAGGGCTTGCTCGGTTACGCGCATCAGACGACGCGGGGATTTATCCACGCCGCCGCGCTTGGATTGGAACTGAAGGAAATGGAGTGCCGCGCTTTGTTTGACGAACTATGTGGGGAGATCGTTTTACCGCACGATGCGATGACTCTGACTCCGGGCTGAAGCAGTCGCGGAAGGACTTGAAGGTTGCAAAGAAAACACTTTTACCCCTTGTTTCTCTTCGCATCCTCCGCGCGACCGCAAGTTGTTTATTCTAAGCAAACACAGCCTCTATCGCGCCTTTGATTTGACGCTTACGACCCAGATTGCTACAACCCTCCGCGACATAGAGACCGACTGTTGACGCAACACCACCATGAAAAAATCACCCAAGCCAAAGTATCACCGAATTCTAGTCAAACTGAGTGGTGAGGCATTGGGGGGCGAACAAGGTTTCGGCATTGATGCCAAAGCTATCCAAAGCATGGCGGAACAGGTTCGTGAAGTGCGCGATCTTGGCGTGCAGGTGGTCATAGTGCTCGGCGGCGGCAACATCTTTCGCGGTTTGGCAGGCAGCGAGAAGGGCATCGAACGGGCCACAGGCGATTACATGGGGATGCTCGCGACGATCATCAACTCACTCGCGTTGCAGGATGCGCTGGAAAAGATCGGCGTGGCTACCCGCGTGCAAACCGCCATAACCATGCCACAGGTCGCGGAGACGTTTATCCGCCGTCGTGCGGTGCGCCATCTTGAAAAGGGTCGCGTGGTCATCTTCGGCGGCGGCACGGGCAATCCATATTTCTCCACGGACACAGCAGCGGCATTGCGCGCCACGGAAATTGGCGCGGAAGTCATTTTGAAGGCGACCAAGGTGGACGGCATCTACGACAGCGACCCGAAGAAGAATCCCAAGGCGAAACGTTTCTCACAGATCGCCTATATTGATGCGTTGCAGAAGCAGCTCAAAGTGATGGACTCGACAGCGTTCTCGCTGTGCATGGACAACAAGATGCCGATCATCGTGTTTGACCTTTTCAAGTCCCACAACTTGAAGCGCGTGGTGATGGGTGAAGCCGTGGGAACTGTAGTCACCGGATAATTTGACGGAATGCGAGCAGCCCCTAGCTAGCAGGGCTTGGACGGGAAAAGGCGTGGGTCGCCGGCGTTGCGACTCACCCCGTTGTTATCGCACCTGGCGGCATCTCTTCCCCGATTGGTTTCTTGACGGACGCTTACCGTAAAAAATACTATGAAACCATTATCGGATACCGTTTCGACGTTGTCCCCTCACTGAACCAATAACTTGAAACTGAACCGCCACATGAAAAAATCCTATCTCTTACTGTCGCCGCTGCTCGCTCTCGTCAGCATCGCTTCCATCTTCAACTCCGTCGCGGGTACGCTTTATCCCGTGGTCGTCGGCGATCGCTGGGGTTTCGTGGATAAATCCGGCACGCTCGCCATCAATCCGCAATTCGATCGCGCTGAAGCTTTCTCCTCCGGCCTCGCCGCATTTCGTCTCGGCGGACAATGGGGCTATGTGGACGCCACTGGCAAGATCGTCATCAATCCGCAGTTTGAATCTGCCGCACCATTCGCCAACGGCCTCGCCGTGGTCGAACTCGGCGGACGCTACGGCTTCGTGAACCAAGACGGCCAATACGTCGTCAACCCACAATACGATGCCGCTGGTGCGTTCTCCGAAGGTCGCGCCGCCGTCAAA
>WBXK01000048.1 GCA_008933055.1 Verrucomicrobiota bacterium
AGGGGTGAAGTTTGGGACCAAGAGCAACTTCCCCAAAAAATACCAGCAGGCGTTGTATGCGATGGACTGGACGTACGGACGGCTCTTTGCCGTTCACCTTCGCGAGGACGGCGCAAGTTACACAGGCGACTACGAGGTGTTCGTCAAAGGAAAGCCGCTCAATCTGACGGACATGGAATTTGGCAAAGACGGCGCGATGTATTTCATCACCGGTGGACGCGGCACGCAGGCGGGTCTGTATCGCGTAAGCTTCGTTGGCGACAAAACATTACGCCGGAAACTCGATGCCGTTCCAAAGCCTGACAAATCCGAAGCCGAAGCTCGCGAGTTGAGGAAAAAACTGGAAGCCTTCCACGGCAAGACCGATTCGCGGGCCGTGGAATTCGCCTGGCCGTATTTGCGGAGCACAGACCGCTTCATTCGTTACGCAGCTCGTATCGCAATTGAAAGTCAGCCAGTTGCGACGTGGAAAGAGCGGGCTCTTGGAGAATCCGATACTCAAGGCGGACTGACCGCGTTGCTTGCGCTAGCGCGATGCGGCGCCCAGGAGACGCAGCATGATTTGTTGATGGCGCTCAGGAAATTCCCACTGCAAACGCTTCATGAGATGCAGCAGCTTGAAAAGCTGCGCGTCATCCAGGTCAGTTACGCGCGGCAAGGTCATCCCGACAAGGAGATCGCGAACCTCACGATTGAAAAATTCGGTGCGATGTTCCCGATGAAGTATGACCGAGTGAACAGGGAGCTTGCGCAAATCCTCATTTATCTTGAAGCACCGGGGATTGCTGGCAAATGTCTGAATCTCGTCGCCAAAGCACCGACCATTGAAGAGCAAACCCAATATATATATTATCTCCGCACATTGAAAAGCGGGTGGTCTTTGGCAGAGCGGCGGCAGTATTTTGCTTGGTTCACGCAATTGAGAAAACAGGAAAACCTCGACGCCAAACATCCCGCACAACTCCTTCAGTGGTTCCGGGAAGCAGATCGCGATTATGCTGATGGTGCAAGCTACAACAAATTCCTCATTAATATCCGCAACGACGCCATCGCGTCATTGAGCTCAGAAGAAAAATCCGGTCTGAAATTGTTGATCGAAGAAAGGATCGGCGCACCTGCCTGGAAAGCGGCCAAGGAACGAAAGTTTGTTAAAGAATGGACGGTCGCTGATTTGGAATCACGACTGAGTGAAGTGAAATCCGGTCGCAATTTTGACAGCGGCAAAGCGGCATTCAACGACGCGCAATGTATTGTTTGTCATCGTATGGGGAATTCTGGTGGATCAGTTGGGCCGGAGCTTGCCTCCGCTTCCAGCAAGTACACGCTTCGCGATATTCTTGATTCCACGATTGAACCTTCGAAGGTCGTGTCTGAACAGTTCCTAACCCACAACTTCGTGAAGAAGGACGGTGAATCCGTCTCGGGTCGTATCGTTGACGACAATGCAGAACGCATCGTTGTGATGTCGAATCCGATGTCTGCTGAGACGTTGGAGGAGGTGCGAAAGAAAGATATCGCAAGCCAAACACCCTCGAAGTTGTCGCCCATGCCGACGGGTCTTTTGAACAATCTGACAGCTGAGGAAATTCTCGATCTGCTGGCTTATATCGAATCAGCCGCAAAGTCAGAAGCAGCCAATTTCAAGCACTGAGTCTTGCAACTGAAAAAATAGTTTGTTTCAATTCAACACATCACGATGAACACAATTTCTCAACTCAAACTAACGAAGGGCAACACGCAGTCCAAAGTCGCAGCCGAACTCTCCCGCACGGGCGGTCTGCTCCGCCTCGCGCCTGCATGGGTGCCTCGCTCATTTCTTCAACCCGGTTTGCGCATCAAGCTGCATCCTGATGACACCTACGCCTACGGCTTGAACCGCGGCGGCATTGACGAACGTTGGTTCGCGTCCACCACCGAGACCGCCAATGAAGGTCGTGCCGCAGACGAAGGTTTGAATTACTGCGTCGTGGGCGGTGAAAAGTTCACGCTCCGTAAAGCCGTTGAGGATTCCGGCGCAGCCATCATCGGCAACGCGATCTGGAAAAAATACGGCAAGTGGCCGGTCTATTCGAAGTTCTTCGATAACATGGGGCCGATTCCGCATCACATGCACCAAAGCGCGGCGCAAGCCAAACTAGTTGGGCAAGAAGGCAAGCCGGAGAGTTATTATTTTCCGCCGCAACACAACAACGTTGGAAATAATTTTCCCTACACGTTCATGGGATTTGAACCCGGCACGACCAAGGCGCAGGTCCGCAAGTGCATCGAGAATTGGAACAAGGGCGAGAACGGCATCCTCGATCTCTCCAAAGCGTATCGTCTCAAAGTCGGTAGCGGCTGGCTGATCGACCCGTGCATCCTGCACGCGCCCGGTTCGCTCTGTACTTATGAGCCGCAATGGGGCAGCGACGTCTTCGGCATGTATCAAAACCTCGTCGAAGGCCGGGAAGTTCCGTGGAGTTTGCTCGTCAAAGACATGCCCAAGAACAAGCACAAGGACATTGATTTCATCGTGGATCAGCTTGATTGGGAAAAGAACGTTGACCCGAACTTCAAAGACAACCACTACCTCGAACCCGTGCCTGTCGCGGATACGCGCAAAGAGGGTTTTGTGGATCGCTGGATCGTCTATGGCAAGGTGGACGGCAAACAATACTTTACCGCAAAGGAACTCACTGTTGATCCCGGCACAAAATGCACAGTTAAAGACAAGGGTGCTTACGGGCTTATCTGTGTTCAAGGGAGCGGCAAGATCAATGGCGAGCCATTGGTCAGCCCGAAACTCATCCGCTTCCATGAACTGACTGAAGATGAATACTTCTGCACCGAGGACGGCGCGAAAGCGGGCGTCACGTTTGAAAACACCAGCGAGACTGAGCCGCTTGTCTGTCTCCGTTACTTTGGACCTGAAGTGAATCCCGATGCACCTGCGATGGGTGCATATCGCAAAAACAAATTCTAACCAACGACCAAAACTCTTATGAGCGAGAAGAATTTTCCGAAACTTCACAACGCCATGTGGCCCGGCCTCGTCGGTAAGGGTTCACCCGGCGCAGAACCGTTTATCGAACTCGATAAGATGCTCGACATGACCGCCAAGGCGGACGTCGGCGGCGTGAAGTTCGATGGCGTTGATCTTTTCCTCTACAACCCGCACACGGATATTGATATTTCGGACGACGGCATCAAGGCGCTCGCATCTAAGATCAAAGCCAAGGGATTGGTTGTCGGTTCAGTTGTGGCTCCTGTTTGGTTCGACGCTTCCGCAGGTGGCGATGAAAAAGCCCGCGCCGCGTGGGTCACTCACGTTCGCAAAGCAATTCGCATTGCAAAAAAACTCCGCGAACTCGGCGTGCGTCCGTATGGTGTTGTTCGTATTGATAGCGCCACGGCAGTCACTGCGTGGGACAAAGCTCCGAAAGCGACGACCAAGCTGATCGCGCAATCTTTCCGAGAAGCTGGCAAGATCGCCAAAGACAACGGCGAACGTCTCGCTGCTGAAGGTGAAATCTGCTGGGGCGGGATGCACTCGTGGAAACATATGGTGAATCTCCTCGAAGAGACGGCCATGCCCAAAGTCGTCTGTTTCCAGGCTGACATGTCGCACACCCACCTTTACACGCTCGGGTATAACGCCGAGGCGCACCGCATCGTGCCGAAGAATTATCACTACGAGCCGGCGGAATTCCACAAGGCAATGACCAAGCTCACGGACGCGCTCCGCCCGTGGACGATTGATTTCCACGTAGCGCAAAACGACGGCAGCGTCTTCGGCTCTGGCGACCACGAGAAAACCGGACGCCATTGCCTCGCCACCGATCCGAAGGGCAAGCTGAACATCGCCCGCGATTCTGGCTATTGGCTGCGCGACGGCAAAGGCAAGGTCACCAAAAAATTGAAGCACATCTGTTGGGATGGTTGCATGTTCCCGAATGAAGTGCTGATGAAGCAAGAGACTTGGAACGACATTCTCGCGGCGATGATCCAGGTCCGCGAAAACCACGGCTGGCGCGCTTAATTTTTTAACCATTAAATCTATCAAACGTTATGCCTAAGAAAGAACTTCGCATCGGACTCATCGGTTACGGCTTCATGGGCCGCACGCACTCCAACGCCTACCGCAAGGTCAACAACTTCTTCGACCTCGATCGCCAATGCGTGCTGCAAGCTGTTTGCGCGCGCGATGAAGCGAAGGTCAAAGCCTTCGCTGAAAAGTGGGGATATAAATCTATTGAAACCGATTGGCGCAAACTGGTCGCGCGAGAAGACATCGATGCGATTGACATCTGCACACCCAATAACAGCCACGCCGAAATCGCCATCGCTGCCGCTAAAGCCGGCAAGATGATTCTTTGCGAGAAGCCGCTTTCGATGAATGGGCCGGAAGGCCGCAAAATGGTTGAAGTAGTCGAGAAGGCCAAAGTGCCCAACATCGTCTGGTATAATTATCGCCGTGTGCCCGCCGTCACGCTGGCCAAGCAGTTGATCGATGAAGGTAAGCTCGGTCGCGTTTTTCATTATCGTGCGAAATTCCTGCAGGATTGGACCATCAGCCCGGAGTTGCCGCAGGGCGGGGCGGGTTTGTGGCGTTTGGACGCGAAGGCGGCAGGCAGCGGTGTGACGGGGGACTTGCTCGCGCATTGTATTGACACCGCGATCTGGCTCAACGGCAGCATTGATAAGGTCAACGGCATGACTGAGACGTTCATCAAAGAACGCACGCACACGGCTACCGGCAAGGTGCAGAAGGTGGAGATTGATGACGCGTGCGCGTTCCTCGCTCGCTTCAAGAACGGTTCGCTGGCGACTTTCGAGAGCACCCGCTATGCGCGCGGCCACAAGGCGCTTTACACATTTGAGATCAACGGCGAGCACGCCAGCATCGCGTGGGATCTGCATGACCTGCATCGCCTGCAATACTTTGATCATCGCGATGAGAGCAAGCTGCGCGGCTGGCGTAGCATTCACGTCAGCGACGGCGATCATCCCTACATGAAGAACTGGTGGGTGCCCGGTTTACAGATCGGCTACGAACACAGCTTCATCCATCAGGTCGCAGATTTCGTGAAAGGACTCGAAACGAAGAAACCTGCTGGCCCGACGTTCCGTGATGCCCTCGAAACACAGCATGTTTGCGACGCAGTTCTCAAATCCGCCAAGTCCCAGAAATGGGAAAAGGTGGCAAAGTGATGAAATTTTCACTGACGAATCACGCAGCCATCGCTCTTGCAGGGCTGGTGTTATGCGGAAGCTCGGTGGCTTTGTCCGCTGCTGACAGGCCGAAGCCAGTGCGCGTTCTTTTGATCACGGGTGGTTGCTGCCACGATTACGACATCCAGAAAGACGTCCTCAAAAAGGGGCTCGAAGAACGCGCCAACCTAGTCGTGGATCAGATTCATTCCAGTGACAAGAGCACAAAGCCACCATTGGCCATTCTCGGAATGCCCGATTATGCCAAAGGCTATGATGTCGTGATTCACGATGAGTGCGCTGCGGATATTTCAGATGAGAAGACGGTGCTGGCGGTGTTGAAGCCGCATCTCGATGGTATTCCTGCCGTGAACCTTCACTGCGCGATGCACTCGTATCGCATCGGCAGTCCGAATGACCCTGTGGCACTCGGTACGGCCCATGGGCTGTGGTTCGAGTATCTGGGGCTTCAGTCCAGCAGTCACGGTCCGCAAGAGCCGATCACGATCAACTACACGAACGTGAACAGTTCCGTCGGTAAAGGTTTGAAGGATTGGACCACAATCAATGAGGAGTTGTATAACAATGTCCATGTATTTGAAACAGCCCGCCCGATTGCTTACGGTGCACAAGTAGTCAAACAAAAGGACGGCAACTCGAAGACTAACAAATCCGTTGTCGTTTGGATCAACAAATACGGCCCGAAACAGACCAAGGTCTTCAGCACGACCATCGGACACAACACGGCAACTGTCGCAGACGGGCGGTATCTTGATCTGGTCACGCAAGGCGTGCTTTGGGCGACCAGCCATCTGCGAAGGGATGGCACTCCTACAACCGGATACGGCCCGAAAGAAACAACATCAGAGCCGACCAAGAAGTAACCGCCCGTTAAGCAACGGAGACGACCTTTACGATCGAAAACCAACCATTCAACAAACCGAAATAGTCATGAAATTTGGCATCAACACATTCCTGTTCACTTCACCTTTTACAAACGCCAGCACCAAGCTGTTCCCAAAATTCAAGAAGTGGGGATTCGACACCGTCGAGATCGCGATTGAAGATCCATCTCACATCGATCCAGCTCACGTAAAACGCGAGTTGGATCGCTACGGTCTGGTCTGCGGCACTGTCTGCGCTGCGATGGGGCCAGATCGGGATTTGCGTGGGGATGCCAAATCTCAGAAGACTGGTTTGGCTTACATGACGGCATTGCTTGATCAGATGGTTGTTCTCGGTTGCCCGTCATTGATTGGTCCGGTGTATTCGGCTGTCGGTCGTGCTGACGCTGTGCCCGCTGACGAATATAAAAAGCAATGGGCTACCGTGGTGAAGAATCTCAAGACGCTTTGCAAATACGCTGAGAAACGTGGACGCCAGGTCTGCCTCGAACCGCTAAATCGTTTTGAAACCGACTTCATCAATACGTGCGACCAAGGTTTGAAGATGATCAAAGATGTTGGCAGCCCCGCGCTCAAACTGCACCTCGACACTTTCCACATGAACATCGAGGAGAAGGATCAGGCTGCAGCCATCCGCAAAGCTGGCAAACATCTTGCGCACTTCCACGCCTGTGGCAGTGACCGTGGCACACCTTGCAACGACCACATTGACTGGAAGCCCATCGCGAAAGCTCTCAAGGACATCCGTTACGACGGCGATGTCGTCATCGAATCATTCACCACGGACGTTAAGGTCATCGCAAAGGCGGCAGCCATCTGGAGGCGAATGGAGCCGACACGCGACGAGATCGCCGTCAAAGGCTTGCGCAATCTTCATCGTGTTCTCGGAAAATAAATTTGTAAAAACAATCTGAGCATGGGGTCAGTTTGTCCTCCTCGAACTGCCCCTTTTTCTCTTCACCGCAACTCAATCATGAAAAAAATCCTGTCGCTCGTCGTTGTTCTGGTCGTCGCCGTTGCATTCTCATCACGCGCTGATGTCAAATTGCCATCTGTCATCGGCAGTCACATGGTTCTCCAACGTTCCCAAGCCTGTCCGGTCTGGGGATGGGCTGATCCCGGCGAGAAAGTCACAGTTGAGTTCGCGGGGCAAAAGAAAACAGCGGTGGCCGCCGCCGATGGAAGCTGGCGGGTGAACCTCCGTTCCATGAAAGCCAATTCCACTCCACAGACCATGACGATCACCGGAAAGAACAAGGTCGTAATTGAGGATGTGCTTGTGGGTGAAGTGTGGCTGTGCTCCGGGCAATCTAACATGGAGTGGACCGTTGCTGATTCAGACAATCCCAAAGAGGAAATCGCCGCTGGGAATCATCCGCGTATCCGCCACATCAAGATTCCGCATCGCCCCTCCGAAAAGCCGGAGAGTGATTTGAAGACCGACGGGTGGCAAGCTGCCAGCCCTGAGACCGTGGCGAAATTCACTGCTGTCGGTTATTTCTACGCCCGCAAACTCGAAAAGGAACTCGATGTGCCGATTGGTTTGCTTGGTTGTAACTGGGGCGGAACGCGCATCGAGCCGTGGACGCCGCCGGTTGGGTTCAAGTCTGTGCCAGCATTGAAAAAGGATTTTGCCGACAAGCTCAACGAATTTCCAAGTGTCACCACGAAGACGAACAAAGAAGGCAATATCGTCAAAGACATCAATCATCAAACGCCACTCGCGCTCTACAACGGCATGGTGCATCCGCTCGTGCCCTTCGCGATCCGGGGTGCGCTCTGGTATCAGGGCGAATCGAATAACGGTGAAGGCATGCTTTACTACGAAAAGATGAAGGCCCTCATTGCTGGGTGGCGCAGCGTCTGGAAAAATCCCAAGATGCCGTTCTATTTCGTGCAGCTCGCTCCTTTCAATTACGGCGGTGACGACACGCGGCTGGCCGGAATTTGGGAGGCACAGACAGAAACGCTGGAAGTTCCGAACACCGGCATGGCCGTGACCACGGACATCGGCAACGTGAAAGACATTCACCCGAGGAACAAACAGGAAGTGGGACGTCGTCTTGCGCTTTGGGCATTGTCAAAAACCTATGGCAAGAGTGGGATGGTTTACTCCGGTCCGCTTTATGACGACATGAAAGTTCACGCCAACCAGATCGAGCTCAGTTTTGATCACGTTGGCGGTGGCCTCGTTTCTCGGGATGGTAAGCCGCTGACTGAGTTTACGATTGCTGGTGAAAACAAAAACTTTGTCGCAGCCCATGCCGAGATTGTCGGCAAGAAGATCGTCGTTTCGAGCGATGCCGTGTCGAAGCCAGTGGCCGTGCGTTTTGCGATGAACCAATTCGCCGAGCCGAACTTCGCCAACAAGGAAGGGTTGCCCGCGTCGCCGTTCCGCACCGACAAATGGCCGCTTATTGACACGACTCCCGGACTCGATCCAGGATTCAAGTTGCTGTTCAACGGTAAGACTCTCGCAGGCTGGGAAGGCAATCCGAAGCTTTGGTCGGTCGAGGATGGTTGCATTACTGGTAAGACTTCCAACGAAGGCGACACCAAGATCAAGCACAACACCTTCCTTGTCTGGAAGGGCGGCGAGGTGGGAGATTTTGAACTCCGGTTGCAGTACAAGATCATCGGTGGCAACTCAGGTATCCAGTATCGCAGCCGTGTCATTGAGACGGGTGAATTCGGACCGATTGTTGGCGGCTATCAGGCGGACTTCGAGGCGGGCAAAAATTACAGTGGTATTCTCTATGATGAACGCGGTCGTGGCATCCTGGCCAAACGCGGTGAGAAGACCGTTATCAAGACCGATGAATCAGGTAAGACGAAAGTTGAAGTCACGGGTTCAACGGGCGACAGCGACAAGATTCAATCTCGGATCAAGAGCGAGGGCTGGAATGATTACCGGGTCGTCGCCAACGGCAACCACCTTCAACACTTCATCAACGGTGCGTTGACTGTGGATGTCACCGATGAAGATTCAGCCAAAGCCGTCAAGTCAGGCATTCTCGCGTTGCAGATTCACGCCGGCCCGTCCATGACGGTGCAGTTCCGCAATATCCAGATCAAGTAATCCAACAGCGAACGCTCTGATGCAGGAAACGGAAGGCGATTGTTAGCTGGCTACAAAGAACTGCGACCGGTGGTGTTCGATGGTAGGTTCGTGCGAATCCCGGGCGACTTAATGGGCCAGGGTTGCACGCCTACGCGTTTGCTCCATTGATCCCATTGGTTTGCCATTTTTTTTGCTTTGGCGGGATTCCTTGTAGCTAAGTCGTGCATTTCAGTGCGATCCTTTTCCATGTCGTATAATTCCCAAGCGCTGCCGTTTGGCTTGAAGGATGAAGCCAGCTTCCAGTTGCCGTCGCGCACGGCGCGGTTGCCTTCGTGCTCAAAGAAAATTGGTGATTTTCTCTTAATCTTTATACCAGTGAATGTTGGCGCGAGGCTCAAACCTTCCATGTGTTGGATTTTTGTTCCGTTAAATTTGCTTGGATACTTTGCGCCCGCCACTTCGACGCAAGTTGGCATGAGATCTATCAGGTGTCCCGGATCACGCACGAGTTGGTTGTGTTGCGATGCAGGAATGCCTTTGGGCCAATGAACAATCAACGGTGTGCTGATGCCGCCTTCGTGTTCGTAATGTTTGTAATAGCGGAACGGAGTGTTGCCGACGTTCGCCCAATTCTTCCCGTATCCAAGATAGGTGTCGGGTGCTCCGGGATTCTTCTCGTAAGACGCGTCGTCTTCGTGCGCGACAGGTTCTGCGCACGCGCCGTTGTCCTGAAGAAACATGACGATGGTGTTGTCGAGTTGGCCGTTCTTTTCCAATGTGGCCACCAGCTTGCCGATGCCTGCGTCCATCCGTGTGACCATAGCGGCGTAGGCCTGCATCATGCGCGACTCCCATTTTTGTGCGGGAAACTTTTCCCAATCACCAATCGTCGGCGAAAGTGTCCAATGCGAATCTGTCAGCCCGAGTTTGATCTGGTTTTCTCGACGGGCCATTCGGATGGCTTCATACCCCGCATCGTAAAAACCGTTGTAAGCATTGATGTCCTCTTCGAACGCGTGGATCGGCCAGTGCGCCGCAGTATAGGCGAGATAAAGAAAGAACGGCTTCTCATTCTGCTCGCGTGCGTGATCGGTCACGTATTTCACGGCGTGATCGGTGAACGCATCCGTGAGGTAAAACCGCTCCGGCTTGTATTCGGGATCAGTGTCCCACGTGAAACTTTTGTTGTCGCGCTCAAGATTCTTGGCGTGGAAATAATGCGAACCTCCCGAGATTATGCCGTAGTGATGATCAAATCCGCGTTGCAAAGGCCAGTTGTATTTTTCGCCGTCGTCTTTCGTGTTGAGCGCGAGATGCCATTTGCCGACTCCGTATGTGCTGTAACCCGCAGGACGCAACACCTCTGCAATCGTCACGCAACGATTGTTCAGTTCGCCTTGATAACCTCTGTAGCCACGATTCGATGTCATGTGCCCAACGCCTGCTTGATGCGAATACAAACCCGTCATCAACGCCGCTCGCGTGGGGCAGCAACGACCGGTATTGTAAAATTGCGTGAAGCGAAGCCCCTTGCTCGCGAGCTTGTCGAGATTCGGCGTGCGGATTTCGCCGCCGTAACAACCCAGATCACCCCAACCCATGTCATCCGAAAGGATAATGACGATGTTGGGCCGCGTTGCCCCCGGAGCTTGGCCGCAAGTGCCAATGACAAGAGCGATGCACAATGCAAGACGGGCAGCTGTGATAAAATTCATTTTGATGGTGGTTAGACTCTATTTCCAATCGTCCGTGCGGAACGGCGAAGCTGGAAGTCCAGCGCCGTTGTAGAGGTTGCAGTCGGGATCATCCTGCCACGCGTAACGCACGGAGACGGGATGCTTTACTGCAGGATTGGAAACCACGACTTGTTTCCCTTTGATTTTTGCTTGAGCAGGAAGCCATTTGTGATCTCTGCCAGCGAGGATGAATCCTTTCAATTCCCCCTCCTTGGCTACAAGTCCGCCGTCTGCATGGCTGAAGTTCAACACCACCTCGCCAGTGCGGAATTGTTGCGAGGTCGGAAGCGGGCCCGAGATGCTTGGAACTTTTTTTCCATAAACAGTTCCCAAGGCCCAGAGGGACAGACGACGCGCGGTTTCCTGTTTGTTCTTCGGATGAATGTTCCCGGACTGGCCGATATCCACTGTGATCGCCATGCCCGTCTTGGGCAGGTTGAGAGTTTTCAATTGTCCTTCGCGGACGAGACACCAACCTTCGGCGCGTTCCTTGTAGTTCGGCAATTGTACCCAGGCAAATGGGAATGTTTCATCCCAGTGTTTGCGCCAATTCTGGATCAAGAGCGGGAAATGTTCGTGATAGACGCGGGCTTGTTCCACAGTGCGGGCGTTGGCTTCGCCCTGATACCAAATCGCCCCGGCGATGGAGTAGGGGATGAGGGGGCCTATTTTACCATTGAAAAGATCGCCGCGCCCGTCACCTGGAGCGGCGTTTTGTGCTTCGGGAGGAATCCACGATTCCACGACGCTTCCGCCGACGGAGGAGTTGATCAAGCCCATCGGGAAGTTGAGTGATTTTTGAAGCTCGCGCCCGAAGAAATACAGCACTGCAGAAAATCGTCCGATGGTTTCCTGTGAGCAAACCTTCCAAGTGCCCGTGCAATCTGACAAGAGATTGGTCGCGCCGCCGGATTCAACCTTGAACATACGTATCCGGGGTTGGTCCGACTCAGCCTTCGTCGTCTCAAAGTCACGGGCTTCCTGCGCGGGTTGAGCCATGTTGGATTGACCGCTGCCAAGCCAGACTTCGCCAACAAGCACGTCGCTGATGAGGATCTCATTCTTGCCTTTCACCACGAGTTGATGAGGCCCGCCGGCTCGGAGCGATTTGAATTTGATAGACCAATTGCCGGAACTGTCGGCGTGGGTGGTTTTTGTTCGTCCTGCAATGGAGACCGACACTTCCTCGCCCGGATCTGCCCGGCCCCATATAGGGGCGGCCTTGCCTTGTTGCAGCACCATGTGATCAGAAATGATCGCGGGAAGTCTAACTTCGCTTACTGCATGGTTAGCGGCAGCAATCAGCGCGATGATGATTACAAGATGTTTCGGAAGACGTTTCTCGGAATAGTGTTTCATTTGATTTCAATGGAGTTTGTTTAACAGTTGCGTGGGGTTCAAGCCATACCTCGTAAGGGGTAGCGATCGCAGCTCCGAAACCCATCACTTATTTGCGGAACAACCTCCTTCCAGCTTGACGGCGTGATTTCAAAACACAAACTCCTCGCCATGAAATTAAGATTCTTGGCGGCATCGGCCTTGGCGGCTCTGATGATCACATCTTGTGCTACTCGCAACTGCGTGAGCTGCTGCAAACCAAATACACTCAGCGCGGCACAAAAAGCCGAAGGATGGAAGTTGCTATTCAATGGCAACGATCTGACTGGCTGGAATAATTTCCGGACTAATACCATTCGTGCGGGTTGGCAGGTGAAGGATGGCACGCTTGCTTGTGTTAATCCCAAAAACGCGGGTGACATCGTCACCGCAGAACAATTCGAGTGGTTCGAGCTCGAACTCGAATACAACATCACCCACGCGGGCAACAGCGGTATAATGTATCACGTCACCGAAGCGGCTAAGTCTGTTTGGGGCACAGGCCCCGAGATTCAGCTCGAGGACAACGTGGCTGCGAAGGATCCGCAACGCTGCGGCTGGCTCTACGCTCTGTATCAGCCGCCTACAGATCCTAAGACTGGCATGCCTCTCGACGCCACCAAGCCCGTCGGAGAATGGAATCATATGCGCATTGTCATCTCGCCAGAGAAGTGCGAGCACATCATCAATGGTGTTAAGTATTTTGAATACGTGATAGGCAGTGAAGATTTCAAGAGCCGTGTCGCCAAGAGCAAGTTCGGCAAGATGGAACACTTCGCCAAGTACAACAAAGGCGCGATCGCACTTCAAGGCGATCACGGCATGGTTTCATTCCGCAACATCAAGATCCGTCCGATCGCCGCGAAGTGACTTAAATCACTTCGCTTTCGGCAAGCTCTCGAGATAGTCGAGCAACGAAGCGAATTCCTGGACGCTCATTCCTGCCGCGAGGCCTTCCGGCATGAGTGAGCGTTCCTGTTTTTGGCGTTTAATTATCTCACCAATCTGAATCGTCTGCTCTTTGGCGGCGATGGTGCGGATAGTGACCGCCTCCGCCGCTTCGCGCACGACAAAGCCGTCCACTTCGCTGCCATCCTTCAACTCGAAATGATTCGCGACAAATCCCTGCGCAATGGTTTTGTTCGGGACCAGAATTGCCTCGGCGATTTGTCGGCGACGATAAACATTCGCAATCGTTCCGAGGAAGGGGCCTTTCAGCGGCTCGTCTTGTTTAACGGTGTGGCAGGCGTTGCAACCAATCGTGGTGAACAATTGCGCGCCACGGGCGATGTCGCCTTTAGAATTTTCAACCGCAGTTATAGCAGCGTCCCCAGTCATTTCGCCGATCTTTTGGGCGGCAGCAGCAGCAAGGATTTTTTCAGGATCAATCTTCAATCGCGACACGGCATTCCGTGCAGCATCGGCCACGGCGGAATCGGGGTCGGTCAACGCTGCGACGATCTGAGCAGCGCGGCTCGCGTTGCCAGAATTTGCCGATGCGCGGATGATTTGGGCGCGGCGTTTTGTTTCAGTCCAACCAGTATCCAGAGCGGTGCGGGAAGTCTCGCGGGGTTCTGGCGAACCGACTTTTGAGGACGCTAGTTTCAAAAGCATCTCATCCGCGAGTTCGGATTCCTCGCCGTTAAGTTGTGCGGCGACTTCTTCAAACAAAGTGTGAACTTGATCAATCTTTGAAGCGTGCCGCACGGCGTCGCGCGCTTTCTCGGCGAGTTTGTTTTCCGTTTGCGTCTTTCTCACTTTGGGGAAAGTAAGCAAGATAGTCCGCCATGCTTCCGGGCTCGCGGTCTTGGCGAGGGCGATCACTGCTTGCGCGCGAGTTGCATCCTTGGAATCGTCGCCGCGCGCAGCGCGGACCAACAAGGAAATGGCACTGACCGGCACGTCTTCACTTTGCGCGAGTTGAGAAGCAATGGCTGGTATCAGGCTGGAGTCGTTCGCCGCGCGAGCGATCAGGTTGTCTATAGCCTCGCCAGCCGGGATGCGATGCCTCGCAAGTTCACGTCCAATCCAGACGGCCTCGCTCGAGTCCGCATTCTTCAGCGTCGCCCTGAGTGCGTTCGCGATGCGTGGCGTCTCGTTCCAGGATTCCGGTTGATAAAATGGTCCGCGAGTGTCCGGTCGCGTGCCCCACGAATCTCCGTGCCATTCGCCTTCGACGAAATGCAATCGGCAAAGAGCTGTCAGCAAACCAGCGCGACGATCTGCGTTGGATTCCTTTTCAAGCCTAGCCAACAAACCGGTCACGACGGTCGGTTCGTGGAGTGATTGCAATACGCGCAGTGCTCCAGTTCGTAAGATCGGGGAGGCTTTCGCATCATCCAAGACTGCGAGCGAAGCGTCTGCGGCCATGAGTTGAATCAGCGCCTGCATTGCAGTGTGAGCCACGACTGGGTCTGTATCCGCGAGCAGTGGAATCAATTTTTTGTGTTGCGCTGATGTGGCGATTTTCTCCATAGCTCGCGCGGCTTCACGACGAGTACGCGGATCAGTCGCCGCAAGCGATTTGATGATTTGATCCACAGGAATGCCCTTTCGTTGATCGCGGCGGTCTGTCAAAGCGCGGATCGCCCACGGCGCGATGGATGGATCGGAAACCAGCTTGGCGAGAAACGCGTGCGATTCTGTCCCAAACTTCTGTTTCAACAAGAACACCGCCGCCACACGCGAGGGCAGGGGCTTTGATCGGTTACTCGCCAGCGAGCGTATGGCGGGAACAACGCTGTCGATTTTTTCACGGTTCAGCAAAGTCCGTTGCGCTGCAAGTCGGCGACTATGACTTGGCGATTCCAGAGTGCTCACCAGTTGTTGATTGTTCAACGAGGCGAAGTCTGGCATGGGTGCAGCTTTGAAATTCCTCGGCATCACTCGCGCGATGAAGCCGACGTCTGGCCCAACCCACGTGAAAGACGCGCCTTTCCAACTGCTCGCGTAGATTGCGCCGTTTCCATCCACATCAAGATCCGTGGGGCGGGGCAGGTGAATAAACTCTTCCTGCGTTGCCTTGAACGTAGCGCCTTTGGGCGTCAGTCCGTGGTGATAAATCCAATCGCGTCCCCAGTCGGCGGTGAACGGAGCGTTGTTCCAGGCCGCGGGAATTCCGGGTTCGTCAATCCAACCAGCGCCGCAACCTGATCCGCCGCCGTAATCGGCGAGAGGTTCGAGGAATTCGCCGGGAAAGTTTTTGAACAAACGCGGATAGCCATGTTGCGTCAGCCCGGTGAAATGGTGAAAACGCACATCCCAGCCGCCGCCGTCGTTCGTGTTGTCGCGCGCGAAGATATCGAGCAGCGGACTCACTGCGGCTTCCAGAATGTTGCGTGTACCGTTCGCGTAAAGTTCGAGCCCCGTTCCATCAGGGCGCACCCGAACGACTCCGCCGCCGCGCAATTGGAGTTTCCGTCCATCCGCGCCGGTCGCCTCCATGAAACCGAAATCCCCAATGGCCGCGTAAAGCCAGCCGTCCACGCCGAGTTCAAGTCCGTTCGACGCGTGATCCGCCGGACGATCCTTGAAAGTCCAGCCGATGCCTTTCACGAGCGTTTTCTTCTCATCCGCCACGCCGTCGTGATCGCGATCAATGAACACCTCAATGTCCGGTGGGTGTAGGAGATAAAGCCGGTCGTGATCCCAGACCAATCCGCGTGGCGAATCCACATCCGCAACAAACGCCTTCACTTCATCCGCCTGACCGTCTCCATTCGTATCGCGCACCCGCAGCACCCGGCCCAGGTGCGGCTTTCTATCAATCGAACCGTTGCCGTCACTAGAAACGTAAAGCGTTCCATCCACCGCAGCGGAAACGAACACAGGATAATTTACCGCCGGCGGCGTGGCGTAAATTGTGAAGTCGAACTCGGCGGGAACCCTGACATCCTTCCGCAACTGCTCAGCCTTCGCGGGAGTGACGGCGGGAAGTTTGGAAAGTTCCTCAACCGTGGGCTGCCGATTTGTGGCGGTGTAAGTTGACTCGGCAACCGATGTTACAGTTGCCGCGAGCAAAGCCGCTGTCACCGAAAGAATTTTATTTTGGCTGAAGGACATCCGCACAACGTAACAACTGCGCGGAATACAATTCAAGCCTGACAGTAGATAGCTGAAGATTTTGTTCCTCTCTGCGGCTCTGCGTCGAATGGCTTAACCGCCGAGACGCAGAGAGCTCAATCCGCAAGTCCGTCGCAAAATAGTTTGTCCAGTTTCGCGTTCGGCGGACATCATTTGTTAGATGACCGAACTGGACGACCACAAATTGCTCGCCGAATTCGCACGCAGCGCATCCGAGTCCGCCTTCGACGCACTCGTCGCGCGGCATGTGAACCTCGTCTATTCCACGGCGCTGCGGTTCACTGGCAATCCGCATCACGCGCAGGAAATCACGCAGGCAGTATTCGTCATTCTGGCGCGCAAGGCCGGAAGTTTGCGACGTGGAACGGTGTTGTCCGGTTGGTTGTATCAAACTGCG
>WBXK01000049.1 GCA_008933055.1 Verrucomicrobiota bacterium
CAAAGTGGCATGTCATGCCTGAGGGCTCCATCATCCCAGCGTGGAAATTCAATCCACGTACCAGCCCTCCGACGAAAATTTACGACCCTCCGTTACCCGCCACCCCGACCGATCGTATCTTCGACGTTTACGGATTCGCAACCACCAATAATATCCCGTTTCCTTCAGAAGGAGCCTACGCGCCTGGCAGACTTTACGTGAATTTGCCGTATATTGCATTTAATTATCTCGGCCAGTTGACAAGGGACGGATCCACTGTGCTTGATCAGGATGAATTCATCCCGGTGGCGCGCGGCAGTTTAAGTTTCAGTCGTGACTCTGGTAAAAATGCGATTCAAGGTCCGCCTTCACAATTGGAATCACCTCCCGGGACGAGTATCAAAAATTTCACGCTCGTGAGGATTGACCATCTCACCGGAAGGGCTCGCGTGGAAAAGCAGGAGTTCAAATGAAGATAGCTCTCTCCATTCGCCGGGTTGCGGCGTTCACGCTGGTAGAAGTTGCTCTGGCTCTTGCCATCATCGGTTTTGCTCTTGTGGCCATCATCGGTTCGCTGCCATTTGGATTGAATGTCCAGCGTGAAAACCGGGAGGAAACAATCATCGTCCAAGACGCGAACTTTTTCATCGATGCTATTCGGAACGGCGCGCGCGGCCTTGATGACTTGACCAATTATGTGGACGCCATCACGAATTATGTAACGGGTCACACTATCGTGAATGGAGCTACATCTGTGGTGTCCAGCGTGCATGCCTACACCTATGCAAATGGATGGCTGAATGGAGTGCAAAACTCCGAATATAGGATACGAAATGGCGAGCGCATCGTTGGGTTGCTGAGTACGCCGAGATTGATTTTACCCAAGAACAGCACCCCAATACCGTCCAGTTTTACGAGTAATTATGTGGTTGCTTACATCCGTTCGATAAGTGGTCCTGCGATCGAGAAGTCGCCTCAAACCAATGCAATCATCCGTGACCTGGCGTTTCGTTATAAGCTTATTCCGGAGGTCAACCAATTCAATGATTGGAATCTCGGATGGGTGAACTTCAACGAAACCGGGTTGGCGACAAATGAAATAGTGATTCGCTCAAACTCATGGCGCATGGCTCAGAGCAAACAAGCCAATCTGAATGAGATACGCCTGCTGTTCCGATGGCCCATTGATGCCAAAGGAAATGCCGGCAATCAGCGTCAAGTCTTTCGTAGTATGGTGAGCGGTAATCTTGTATTGACCAACGTTGGTGGCCGGAGTGCGATGAATATCTGGCTCATGCAATCCTCAACCTACACCCCCACCGAACCGTGAAGATAAGAACCACATTTCAAAGTTCCCGGGGCTCTGTGAGTTGCGCTGCTCGTGATGCGTTCTCCTTGATCGAAGTCTTGGTGGTCACTGGGTTGTTGTCCGTCATCATCATCGGATTGGTTTTGATGTTCGGTCAGACTCAGCGCGCTTTCAAGCTGGGCACTACCCAAGTGGACGTGCTCGAAAGCGGCAGGCTTGTCAGCGAAATGATGCGGCGAGAACTTTCTCAAATGGTCCCTGCAAACGTGGTGAATGCCACGAACTTTCTGGTCGAACAATCACCGCCCGCGCGTTACGGACCGCCATTGGTGCCAAACCAATATGTCCAAGACCTGGCCGGCTCATCCTTTAAAAGGGCCAATCGCACCCAGCAACTTCTCTTTCTGACCCGCAATAATCAGGATTGGACGTCCGTGGGCTATCTTGTCGGCGGAACAAACAACGGAATCGGTTCGCTCTATCGTTTCGAATATAAGACGCGACCGAGTTTTTCCCCGCTGCTTCATACAGGGTTTTTCGATTTCGATGCGGCCAATTTATATCGCTTTGATTTGCCTTCCACCAACATGAGCCGCTTGATCGAAGGGGTGGTCCACTTCCGTTGCTTGGTTTATGACACGTTGGGTAGGCAGCTCACTGCGACTTCGATTGTTAATAACGTATCGTTACAGCTGGATGCTCTGGGTACAGATCCGAAGTGCGCGTTCTATAGCAATGCGGTTCCCGCTTCGGTTGAGCTTGAACTCGGCATTCTCGAGGAAAAGGCCGCCGAGCGTGCCCGATCCATCGGTGATGCCACCGCGCGCGCCAATTTTCTCGCGCAACAAGCCAGCAAAGTTCACATCTTCCGCTGGCGCGTGCCCGTCCGCAATGTTGACCCCTCGGCCTATCCATGAGACTGAACCTTTCAATTTATCGCCATTCGCCCATCGCCTCTCGTTCAGGCGTCGCCCTGATCGTCACGATCATCATGATCTCGGTCATCACGTTTTTGACCGTGGCATTCCTAGCGTTGAGCGGGCGCGAAAAGGGAGCGGTGAAAACGGCAACCAATCAAACCACGGCTCGGTTGGCTGCGGACCAGGCTCTGGAACGCGCCAAGGTCGAGATGCTCTCTGGCATTTTGGAGCGTGGCAACCCTGCAGAGTTCGGGATGCTTGTTTCCACCAATTACATCAACTGGAACGGCTTTGATGCGGCTGCTGTGGAGGGGGCAACCAACGTGAACTTTGATTATCTCATCAACGGAGCAGCCCTGACGGGGAATCAGCCGTTGCAAAATCTCGGCAATCTCCTCTATTCCCCGCGCGTCCCGGTTTTCATCACGAACAGAATCGGAGCAAGTAATGAGTTCAGATATTACATTGATCTGAACCGCAACGCTCGTCATGACCGGAGCGGCTTTTGGCCGGTGACCAACTCGCTGGGGCAGATACAGAGGGACGCCAATCTTAATTTTGTCACGAACTATGTGACGGGTGACCCCGAATGGATCGGTGGATTGGATCGTCCGCAGCAACTGCATTCTGCCTCAAACAAGTTTCTCTATCGCTATGCCTATCTCGTCGTGCCGGAGGGGAAGACGCTGGATATCAATTATATTCACAATGCCGCGCTGGCGGCGACTTCGGGGAGTATGGATGCCAATGGCACGGACTTTTTCCGCAACCAAGGCGTTGGCAGTTGGGAGATCAATTTTGCAGCGTTCCTCCACGATCTGAACACGAATCAATGGGGGAGTTATTCGTATGACCCAGTGAACGGAGTGCCAACCGCTGGAACATCCTTCTCTGATGCGAGCGCTCTCTATCGCTATAAGATGAACGGAAATCCAGGGTTGTTTAACTACGATCCGATTTCGTTCCGCGATCTCTATCAGAACAACAATGCAGAACAACTTTTCAGGACGGATAAGATGGATGGATACGCGGATGGCTCATTGCTGACCACGGTTTCCCAAAACAACGAGTTGGGTGCGGGTGCCGACGATGTTTCGTTGCCTTGGCTCGGTGCGGATGTGACTAATCACTTTTTCACGACGCAGGACTTGTTTGACCCGAACAAAGTCAACCGTGCCGGCGGTGGGGCGAAATTTACTGACCGACTTTATTCGGCGAGCACGAACATTTCCACCTACGACCAATACACTTTCTACCGGATGCTGGAACAGATCGGCACGGACTCAGCGCCCGAAGACCCTGAGAAGTTGAATCTCAATTACGTCAACGTGGGTGGCTTGACAGTTACGAATTTTATTCAGTGGACCGATCCCCTTTTAAGAACCGGCTTTACCCCGCGAGGCGGCAAGGCGATTCCCGCCTTTGGATCTCCTGCACTTCTATTTTTCACCAACGCCGTGGATCGGCTGCTCAAGGCTTATACGGAAGAGTGGTTGGCCTCTGATTTTAGGACTTACACGAACATTTTCCGGATGGATCAAGCTTTTGGCGTGACCAGTATTCCCGTGTTCGTAAGTAATCAGTTCATCTATCCGCCTGCTGTGCACCGCGTGCTTCAGGTATCTGCAAATATCTGGGAGGCCAAGAACGCGAACAATCTTTTCCCGACTGTGTTCAGGCCCGTGTTTACTAATGACAACGGGAACGTGTTCATCCGTGGGTTTGTGGAAGAAACAACGCAAGCCTCTATTTTAGCCAGCACCGCTAACCGTCCGATCATTGATCTCTATGCGGTTACGAATGCTGCCGCGATCGCCACGAATGTCCCGCCTGATGGTAACGTCTTGATCTACGGTGTGCCGTTAGTGATCGGTGCGAAGAAGGGGTTGCCCAATTTTAACGAATTCGCCACGGAAAGTACATTTGTGCTGACGCGAAAGCTTCAGTTAAAGAAAAATGGTTCCGGTGTGGTGACAGAAACCAATCAGTTTTTTACCATGCAGTTGACGATGCCGTCTGCGGTAGAGTTCTGGAATTCCTACGCTTCAAACTACAGCCGACAAGTTTCCATTTATGTGACCAATCGCACGACGATGACACTCACGAATGATTCAGGCGTGGTGTTTAACAATACGTTTATTACGGGCGGTCAAGTGACTGGTCCAAAAGCTGTCTCTCCATATTGGCCGAGTGCACAGACTCTAACTTATCAAAACCACGAAAATCCGGAATCGTTTGTGGTGACAATGCGGACCAATGTGCCTTTTCTGCCGTTGATAGGTTACTTGCCGGACAGAGTTGGAAACATCGGGTTCGTGAGTGTCACAAACACTTCGCTTTTTGACACCTCCCAGGCATTACTGGTTCCTAAATGGGGCATGACAATAACGAACAGGGTTGATGCTAGGATTCTCGACCAGGCGACGGGTCGGATCGTTGACTATGTATTGCTAGGTAACCTTGTTTCTTATCGGAATTTGACCGAGGAATTTAGTCGTCCAACCTCTCTGGGTGCTGGACAAGATATTTACAACCTATTGTGGGCAACGAACACCTTCCCCTCTGGGCGGCTTTCTGGACGCAAGGGGATTGAAGCCCAAATCCAAATTTCCCGCGGTGCTAATGGTGGGGTGAATCTTAAAGATAAAAAGTGGGAATCATTTGGCAAATTCTCCCCAAGCACTCCTGAAAATGAGTCGACGAAGTTCAACCTGTTGCTGAGCGTAGCCAATACGACGAATCTAATAGTCAATGTGCCGTTCTCCCCTTCCATCTCCTTCTCCGTGCCGATGCTATGGCAAGCCAATGATCCCTTGGTGCATTATCAAGCCGGAGAATTGTTCCACATCGCGGAGTCTGGAAAAATCACAGAGAACTATCCTCTGACACTATCAACGAGCACGAACGCGCTCAGCAACATAGGGAAAATAAACTCTCGCTATAAACCCTGGGGAAAAGACCCCAGCGACCAAAAGACAGATCCCGATGTGTTCAACGTCTCGATCAAAGACCCCCTCGTGCGCTCATCAGACGATTGGCAGTTCACTACCAATGCGTTGCCAACGCTGGGTTGGTTGGGCCGAATCCATCGCGGCACACCGTGGCAGACTGTCTACCTCAAGTCCTCGGATGTCGGGTTGACCAACGTGGTAAGATCGCCCTCCGCTTGGGCTGGCGGTAATAACCGAGTTGCCTCCAAGAAATGGTCTGAATGGACGGGGAATTCGTCGTTGCAGGGGAGTTACTACACTCGGCCAGTCTCGGATCGTATGTTGTTCGATGTTTTCACCACAGCCATCAACGACAATTCATCTCGCGGACGTTTGTCCGTCAATCAAGCCGGACTTGCAGCATGGTCGGCAGTGTTGAGTGGTGTGGTTGCCCTGACAAACACGTCATCACAATCAGCATTGCTTGAGGGATTGCCGCCTCAGTTCGCGCCAGTCATTGTGCAGCCAGCTGGGGTGTTTGATTATTACAATACAAACGCTTGGCCGCCGATCGTTCGGATTCACAATGCCATCAATACGATGCGCAATAACACAAACTATTTTGTGAATGGCACATTTAACCATGTAGGTGATGTTCTTGCCGTGCCAGAACTGACCCTCGCGTCGCCCTTCTTGAACCTGTCCTCATCGTTCGCGCCGATTCGCGGGATGACTGATGCCGCGTATGAATGGTTGCCTCAGCAGATCCTGTCTATTTTACAGATCGGCAAACCGCGGTTCGCAATCTACTCCTACGGTCAATCTCTTCAACCTGCACCAAACTCTATCCTCGCAGGGGGTGCTTTCTCCGGTCTTTGTACGAATTACGCCATCACCGCCGAACAAGTCACGCGGACGGTGGTCACCGTGGTAGGCAGTGCCGATCCGACAACTGCCACAAATACTCTCCTCTCTCCAGATAAGCAGTATCCGCCGCGCCTGAAGGTGGAGAGTTATAACATTTTAGGCCCGGATTGAAATGAAACCAAATCACACAGTGCAGAGAGAGTCCCCCGTTGGGCTTGGGTGTGATTGAATCGCAATAATTTTATGAGAAGTCGTATCTCAATTTATATCGCAGCCATTCCGCTGATCTTGGTAGGAGTCGTTTACTTCTCGTCCCGAGAAGGGAAGCCTGTCGCGGAGTCAGACAAGGCCGCCGTCGCGAGCGCGACCTCAACCCATCAGGCATCGGCCGCATCCGCTACGTCTCCAGGGTTAATCACGACCCAAAAGACGGCTGAGTCTCCGACCAATCACTTGGCTTATCGTTTGAAGAATACCACTAAGACATCAGGGCAATTGTTGCAGGATGACCATGCGGTGTTGTTGGAGAACGCATTGATTGATACCAGCAAGCCTCGCGATTTCAAACTTCTGGATAGTCTTAAATTATCCGGCGATCCCGGGAGTTACATTGTTCAGGCGCGCGGCGTTTTGGATGATGCCTTCCGCGCGGTGCTTGAGTCATCGGGAGCGAAAATCATTTCTTACATCCCAAACAACGCCTATCTCGTTCGCGCCAGCGCAGCCGCAGCGCGGCAACTCGAAGGGCAGGGGATTGTGCAGGCGGTCTTGCCGTATGAGCCGGTTTATAAACCCAAAGGCGAATTGCTGGGACTTGCCATGCGTGGAGAACCGTTGCCAAAAGCTGCGAAATTAAACGTGCTCGTTTTCTCGGATGCCCGGTCGGAAGTTGTGGCTGAATTAAAAAGAACGCAGGTGACGACGTTGGCGGAGGATTCCTCGCCTTTCGGAACTGTGTTGACCGTGCAGCCCGGTGAAGATTGGGTAGCTTTGACTCGAATGCCCGGGGTTCAGATCATCGAACGCGCCTATCGTCGTATGCGGGCTAATGATATCAGTCGCGTGCGGATGGGGGTGGCAGAGGATTCCATCACCTCAACAAATTACTTGGGCCTTACCGGGACGAATATTTTGGTGAGCATCAATGATTCAGGAGTGGATGCCTTGCATCCTGACCTCGCGGGACGCGTGTTTTCAAGCGTGGCCACTAGTCTGGTGGATAGCAACGGACACGGAACGCATGTAGCTGGAATTATTGCGGGCAGCGGGCTTGTTTCCTCAAACGTCATCAAGCTCCGAGGCTCCTCTGTGCCGGGGACAAATATTCAGTTTCGTGGCGTGGCGCCCGGGGCGAATCTCTTTGTACAGAATATTGGGAATGTCGGCTCTGGATTCTTGCTGAATGTTTCTGACCAGACAATCCAAGAGACTGTAGCCGCCACAAATGCTCTGATTTCTAACAATAGCTGGGTGTATGCAGGTAATGATTCATACAGCCTTGCAGCGGCAAGTTACGATGCCGCGGTGCGAGATTCATTGTCCGGAATCTCAGGGTCACAGCCTGCGCTTTACGTGTTCGCTGCGGGTAATTCAGGCCGTGGTAATGACGATGGATTGGGCGGTAGCCCTGGTAGTGTTCAGTCTCCCGGCACTTCGAAGAATGTGCTCACGGTCGGCGCGGTCGAGTCTGACCGAGACATCGACAGCGTCGTCACTAAAATCACTGCCAGCGGAACAAATGCTTCGGTATTGTTCACCAATACGTCTCGCCCGTGGCGCGGCATGACCAGTTCCGCCAATGAGGTTGCCGGTTTCTCCTCACGCGGCAATGTCGGGATAGGAATCGAAGGTGATTTCGGACGCTTCAAGCCTGACGTCGTCGCACCCGGCACGTTTGTTGCCTCCACCCGTTCCACCAATTGGGACGAGATCGCCTATTACAACCCAACGAATCACCTCTACACCACGCTTCGTGATCAAGTCATGGTCACGAATGCCTTGAACGATTACTCAATCTTCCTCCCAGAAAATACAGTTGGGTTCACCATTACGTTGTATGGCAACAATGATTCACCCGTGCCACTCCCTAACCTGCCCATCTACGTGAAACGGGATGGAACACCCACGACAACGGTGTTCGACCTGCGTCGCACAAATGTTGTGGCAGTGCCACCTGACCTTAGCGGCGTTGGAGCTTCGGTGGGGCAGAATTGGTCTTATAGCATCGGGAACACCACAAAAGAAGACATCAGCATCAATATTCTGACTGAGATCATCACGACGAACGACCTTGGAGATTATTACACCGTTCTCAGCAACCTGAACAATTCGATCAGCGGGACCAACCTGGACGGCGCGAAGTATTATCGTTTTGAATCCGGCACGAGCATGGCCGCCGCCGGTGCATCTGGCACGCTCGCGTTGATGCAGGAATTTTTTACGAATACACTCAGTGTTCGGCCTAGTCCCGCTTTGTTGAAGGGATTGCTAATCAATGGCGCCCGCTCTGCTGGTAACCTGTATAATTTTCAAGTCCGCAACTCCATCAACTATCAGGGTTGGGGATTATTCAAGCTAAACAACAGTCTTCCACCAGACATCACGAACTCGTTTAAGATTACCGAACCGGGCTCGATCAAGTTGTTTGATCAGTCCCCAACCAACGCGCTCGCCACAGGGCAGAGCAAGACTCGGACGTTCAATGTGAGTGATGCCGGACGGACCTTTCCGCTCCGCGTCACCCTGGCGTGGACTGATCCTCCTGGAAATCCTGCGGCGGGCGTGAAACTGGTCAATGATCTGGACCTCGTGATTACAAACAACGAGACCGGCGATGTTTACTTTGGCAACGACATTCCCGCTGCGAGCAGGTTCTCGTTCCCTTGGGATACGAACAGCCCGCCCAATCTGGATTCCGTGAACAATGTTGAGAACGTCTACATTGATTCGACCTTGGGGACTAATTATTCCATCACGGTGGTGGCAAGGCGTGTGAATGTGAATGCGGTCACGGCGCACACGAACAACGTCGTGCAAGATTACGCGCTGATCATCTCCTCGGGTAACGGTGAAGCTACAAATTCGCTCACACTCGTTTCCCAGACGGCGATCCTAGGCACCGAGCCGCCGCAGGTGATTCAAGTCACGAACTCTTTCAGCACGCCTACTTTTGCTAGCACGACGTTGATCAATCAACGCATTGGCGGAAATACGCCTCTTCTCGGAACGACCAACGGCATCACAAACCAATGGAAGTTCTATGTGCTGACGAATTCCACTGTTTTCACGAATGCCTCATTTTTGGTTTCTCAGCAGACCGATCTTGCGGTGCCTCGCATCGGTCTTTTCAGTGAGGATTCAGATGAAGCGACTCGGCGTTATGCAGACGTTGACCTGTATGTTTCGCAAAATCCTGGACTGACCAACCTCGATCCAGCAGTCGTCACCGCGTCGTTTAAATCACGCACTAGAAATGAGCTGAGCGGCGATGAATTCGTCGCCTTCACCGATTCCACTCAAGGTGCGATCTATTACATCGGCGTAAAATCCGAAGATCAGATGGCCGCGCAATTTGAGTTCTGGGGAATCTTCAGCTTGTTGCCGCTAGGTGCCGAGGATGGAGAGGGTTACGTCCAAGCGTATCCGATGCTGGGCTATGAAATACCAGATGGCACCCCGAATCTTCCCGGTGGGACACGCTTCGTGGCGATCACGCGTCCATCGACTACAGGCTTCCCGGAAACTGTTCGGCGTGTTGTTTTGACGAACAATGTCACCCACGAAAATTACGGCGATGTGGTCGCCACCCTAGATCACAACTCTAAGGTCGCTGTGTATGACAACCATCGCAGTCTTGAAACACCACCGTATCCGCTCCCCCCTGGACCGTACGGGTTCTTCTATGACGACAGCGGTGAGGTTGAGCTTGTGAACACAATTCCGCCCGACGGCCCAGGAACATTTCAAAGCTACAACGGCGAAGCGCCGGGCGGAACGTGGTATTTCACCTACAGCGATGATGCGTTGTCCCAGACAGGTCGCGTGAACGACATACGCCTCAAAGTGGAACGTCAACCAGATGATGATCGCGCCATAACAAATGTCATCGCGCCGAACAGTTGGAGATACTTCTCACGAAATATTCCGGTAGAAGCCACCAATCTGACCATTTGCATCAGCAACATCTCGGCTTCGCCACAGCCCCTGAAATTATACATCAGGAAGGCCGGTCGCCCCACGGACACCGTTTATGATTTTTCTACTACAATCAATCCGCCAGGGGATTGCTTTGAGATCAACAAGTCCAGTCTGCCACCGTTGACCGCAGGGAGGTATTTTATCGCAGTGTATAATGCCAACGCCACGAGTCAGACGTTTGTATATCAAGCTAGGGTGGGGTTGGGATTGCCGCCTGCGCCTACGTTGTTCAGCGCCAATGGTAAATCTCCATTGATTGATGATGCCGCCATCCATTATTCGCAATTCGTGACGAATGATTCGCTCATTGCACAGATGGAAGTTGGGCTGCGCATAGATCATCCGCGGGTCTCGGATCTCGCCGTCACGCTCGTCAGCCCTCGCGGTACGCGTGTGCTGCTCGTGGAAAACAGAGGCGGTCTTGATACGAATGGTTTCGGCAGCACGCTGACTGCGACGAATTTTGTTCCTGTGGCGGCTAACGGTGGAGCTGCGGGTCAGACCAACCTCATAGACGCTGGCGCGACCGTCGGCTCTGTGACGATTGACTATGAGTTTTTTCAAGTTCCTGACCAGATGACGGTTTACTACGAGGGGAATTTGCTCGCTAACACCCGCTTGACTTCTGGAGCAGGGAGGTTGGTGCTGAACTATGGTCCGGGTGCATCCACGATTATCGAAGTTCGCATGAATGAGTTTGGAAACACCAATGCCATCACGAGGTGGAATTATTCGATAAGTTCCTTCAGTGAATCGCATAGCTATCTCGCTTTCACCGACAATACGAACAAGACCACGACACCGATCAAGTTTGCTGCCCCACCCTTTGGCGGCAACTTTGGCTCTGTGAGCAACATTAGCGATTTTGAGCCGCCCGTTGTGGCTCAGGATTACGTGGGTCCAACTACGGGCACACCTGACGGTTGGAATGTTTTACCGACTAATGCGGTAACCGTCATCACCAACTCAGCTTACCCACCCGGGGACCAATCGCTCGCGCTGCGCTCTGGAATGATTCAACGCTCATTGGCGACAGTGCCCGGACGGACGTATCGGCTCGGATATGCTTACCGGAAGGCGAGCAACATTGACGGCATCGTGAGTTGGTGGCCTGGACAGAGTAATTCGACAGACATCGTAGGAGCTAACCATGGAATACTTCAAGGTGGGGCGACTTATGGTGTTGGGAAGGTGGGTGCTGGATTTGTATTTGATGGAAGTGGGGACGTCATAACTCTAGGGAATGCACCTAATTTACAATTGCAGAATTTTTCCATCGAGGCTTGGGTGCGACGTTCGAGTGCCTTGCAGACGTCGTTGGGTTCTTTCGGCAACGGTGTAATCTTCGGCTTTGGCCAAAATGGGTATGGCCTGTACCTTGATTTAAACGGCGTGCCTGCGCTTAGTCGCATTGGTGTCAGTGAAACAAAGCCCGCTGTGGGCATCACTGATACAAATTTCCATCACTTAGCGGTGACTAAAACAAATGCCACAGTGTTGTTTTACATCGATGGAGTGGAATATCCTTCGCCAGTATATGATCCCGGATTCACTTTTGCCACCGTAGCTGCAATCGGAGCAAGGGGCGACAATCTGGACAATTCTTTCCTCGGCACTATTGATGAAGTGAGTGTTTACAATCGCGTTATTTCCCGCGCAGGAATTCGCGACATCTATCTTGCCGGTGCCGCTGGCAAATGCGGGATGATCACGCCGCCCGCTGTGGCAGTTTGTTCTCCTCCGCTCGGCGCTCAGATTTTTGTCGCCGGTATCGCCACCAACACATTCCTCGGCACGACCAATTGGCAGCAGGGCGGGTTGATTTTCACTGCCACAAATACAAGTACCACCGTCAATCTCGCACCTCTCAACACCAATTCTCCCTCCGGGGTCTGGGTGGATTCATTTGTTTTGGCTGAAAATTCGGGTTCCAGGTACGTGTTGCCGGAGGAATCCCTCAAGGTGTTGGATGGAGAAAACTCTTATGGCGAGTGGAAGCTCGAGATTTTAGACACACGGACTGGCGCAACGAACAATGTCTCCCTTATAGATTGGCAGTTGGCGTTCACGTTCCAAACGGAAGGTCCATTGCCGACCACTTTGGTCTCAGGAACGCCCAAGACTCGAACCATCGCCCCGGGGCAGATTGATTACTACATCATAGATGTGCCGGCATTCTCGCGTTTTGCGACGAACAGCCTGTTGGCGCTTTCCGGCAACTTGAATCTCTTATTCAACCAGACCATTCGCCCCACGGGAACCAACACCGTTCCTTCGGACTACACTTTGTTAGCGGGCAATATTCCTGGAAGCGTGACACTCACCACGAATCTACCGCCGCTGCCTCCCCCTGCAGGGCCGCCGTTGTTATTACCCGGCCAGCGCTATTATCTAGGTGTTCAAAACCCAGGAGCTGTTCCGCTGACCTACACATTACAAGTTGATTTCGATTTGGCCACGTTCCCTACCGTAGTGGATCTGTTAAACGGTATTCCTTATTGCGCCTTTAATCCGTCGCCCGGTGTTTCCCTTGATTACTACCGCTACACCGTATCCTCAAATGCGGCCCGGGCACAATTCGAGGTCAATAATCTCACTGGGGACATGACGCTTCTGTTGCGGCGTGGTCTTCCGCCTACTTTTACCGTTCTTGATTATTTTAGCGCGAATGTATTCACGAATGACGAAGTCATCACGGTATTGGATTTCACCCAACCCGTTCCTTTGTCACCAGGGGATTGGTACATGGCAGCGGCAAACATCTCTGGCGCACCCGTGTCTTATTGCGCCAAGGTTTCTGAGTGGTCGGCCTACGGAACGAACATCGTCATCACCAACTCATTCATCAGCAGCAACAGCTTCTGCCTGAGTTGGACATCCTTGCCAGGGCTGCATTATTTCGTCGAAGGGGTGACCAATCTGACGAGCACAAATTGGGTTGCGATTTCTCCAACACTCACTGCCACGGGTTACTCTGCAACCCATTGCGTGTCGCTACCGTCGCCATTTAAGTTCTTCCGCGTCCGTCAGGGGATCAGGCTCAATCCTTATTTTCCGCCACCGGTGATTTCTGAGATCAGGCGACTCTTCACTGGTGTGTTGATCAAGTGGGGCGGGCCAGTAGCAGCGCAATATCAGGTCCAGTGGACGTCAAACGTAATTCCACCGATCACATGGACGCCTTTCTTATTGCCGCCAGCTGTCACTTCTACCACAGGGTTATTCCAATTCTTGGATGACGGTACGCAGACGGCTGGCTTTGGTGACACCCGGTATTACCGATTGATCCAACTGCCTTGAGCCATTGATTTCGCGATCCTGAATCTCACTGACTTTAAGAAGTCGCACGACGCTCGAACTGACCGTTGCGTAGAAAGTGGATCGTCTGTCGGATCGAAGTTTTGTTCCGCATAAGGAAGGGATGCGTGGCGTGAATGACGATGTGATCTTTCATGCCTTCGAGTTTGGTCCGTTCAATTGATACCTTTCCGTCGTCTCGACCTGGAATCATCATGCTGTTGATCCAATTGATGCTGCGGTCTCCGGCGATGATGCCGACGCAAAAGTTTGCCGCGCCCAATCGGTTCGGAGTGGAGTTCGTCACTGTGCCCAATTCGCTTCCTGCAATTCCGTTGATGAGCTTGAATATCCTGAGCGCCCCAAGTGTGTCTACCACTTCGCTGCCTTGGTTGGGAGGGCCAAGCATGACGACGCGCCCTAAGTGGGTGATCGTGTGTTGCGATAGATAACTGCGAACCAAAATCCCACCGAGCGAATGGGTGACGATGTGGATTTTTGTAGCCCCAGCGCTCTGGCAATGGTCCACGGCCTTTCCTATAGCAGCTTCGGCAAGTTCTGAAACCGATGCCGAGCGTGATGGGTAATCTACGTTGAGAACTTTGTAGCCTGACTCCAACAGTGCTTGTTCCATGAATTTCATCGAACCGCTGCTCCGGCATAGGCCATGAAGCAGAATGACATGCTCGGGAATTTTGGCCTCGGATGAAACTGATGGGAGGCTCATGATCATGACTGCAAGGAGCGTTTTCATCAGCGCGGATCAATCGCTGTCCGATTATGAGCGTGCTGAAATTTCAAGCATCCGCTCGATAGGCAGGCGCGCACGTTTCAGGATGTGTTCAGGAAGCTCCACGCGGGGTGCGAGGTTCTTCATGCAATCGCGCACTTTTTCAAGTGTATTCATTTTCATGAATTTGCATTCGCTGCATCTGCAATTGTCGCCCGGCATCTTCATGACGTCGAACGTCGGCGCGCAGAGGAATTCCTTGTCGGGACATTCCTTCTGCATGCGATGGATGATCCCGCTCTCGGTTACGATCACAAATTGCTTCGCCGGATCGTTCTTGCAGTAGGTGATCATCTTCTCGGTCGAGCACACGGCGTCGGCAAGATCGCGGACTTCCCGGAGGCTTTCGGGATGCACGACCACTTTCGCTTTCGGGTATCGTGCCTTGGTCTGGAGCATGGCGTCCCGACGGAACTCAACGTGCGCGTAACAATTTCCCTTCCACAACGTCATCGGTCGCCCCGTCTTCTCCATCACCCACTGGCCGAGGTTTTCGTCCGGCACAAAGAGCAGGTCTTTGTCTTTGGGCGCAGCCTTGACGATTTTTTCGGCGTTGCCGCTGGTGACGATGACATCGCACAGTGCTTTGACCGCGGCGCTGCAATTGATGTAGGCAATCGTCCAGAAATTCGGGTTGGTCTTCTGCAATGCTTCGAGTTTTTCCGCCGGGCAACTTTCTTCCAGCGAACAACCGGCGTTCGCGTCTGGCAATACGACGATCTTGCCGGGGTTCAAAATTTTCGCCGTCTCCGCCATGAAGTGAACCCCGCAGAACACGATGACGTCTGCGTTGGTCTTTTCCGCTTGTTGCGCGAGGCCGAGCGAATCGCCGACGTAATCCGCCACGTCCTGAATCTCAGGGACCTGATAGTTGTGCGCGAGGATGACGGCGTTCAGTTGTTTCTTGAGGGCGTAGATTTCCGCGGCGAGCGGGGTGAATCGTTCGCGACTCATCGGTGCGCGAAATTGGAGTCGGTCTGCTGTCGGTAACACGAAGGGTAAGTCATTCATGACAATCAGAGGCTAATCCGCTACGCGACAGGGGTCAATCCGAGGACTTTTCAATTGCGTCACACCCGCTGCGTTCCTAACCTGCGGCGGTAGGATTATTAAATCATTTGTCATGCGCCGCATCAAAACAGTTTCATTGCAGGAAGGAATGGTGGTCAGTGAGGATGTTAAGAACATTGACAACATGCTTCTGATCCCGAGTGGCTGCATACTTACGGCGCGCCAGATTGGAATCCTTCAGGCGTGGGGCGTGGACAACATTGAGGTCAAATTCAATGGTGAGCCCGATAAAGTGGACAAATTGGACACTATGCCAGCCGATGCTCTGGAGCGCTTGACCTCGGAGGTGCGCGCCTCATTCTGGAAGGCAGACGACGCTGACCCTGTTTTCGCTGAGCTATTCAAAGTCATTTTGCGTCGGCGCGCAAATCGTCCTGTCGCCAATTAAATTGATGAACCCACCCACGCTAGATGAATTAGTCCTGGCGACACCTTCCAGCCTAGGCTCGTATGGGCCGTTGATGCACGAGATCGAGCGGGCACTCGCGTCGCCGCAATGCAGTCTGGGAATGATAGCGGACGTCATCGAGAAAGATATCGACCTCACGGCGCGTCTCCTGCGCTTTTCAAATAGTGCTTATTGCGGATTTTCCACGCGCCTCAGCACCGTCACTGAAGCCATCGGGTTGATCGGTATTCAGCAGGTGCAGGATTTGTTGACGGCATCGAGCGTGATCGAGCGGTTCTCAGGCGTGTCCAACGAATTTGTGAGCGTGAAGTCCTTTTGGCAGCACAGCCTCGCTACGGGAATCGCAGGCAGACTGATTGCAATGGAACGACGGTTGCCAAGGCCGGATCGCTTGTTTGTCTCAGGTTTGTTGCACGACATCGGAAGGCTCGTGTTGATACTACAAGCCCCAAAACACGCCCAGAAAATTTTCGAGTTGTATAAAAAGGAGAGAATTCTTTTGCGCGAAGCAGAAGTACGCGTGCTCGGGTACGATCATCAGAATGTAGCCGAGGCGTTGCTCAAGAGTTGGAAGTATCCTTTGTCTTTGGTGCTGGCTGTGGGTAATCACCATAATCCATCCGGTTGCGAAGCAGCTCGGGTGCAGGCCGCAGTCGTGCATCTTTCAGATCATCTCGTTAACGCCATGCGTGTGGGCAGTTCGGGCGAGCGGTTCGTCCCGCCGCTCAATC
>WBXK01000050.1 GCA_008933055.1 Verrucomicrobiota bacterium
CTTGTCATCACGGATGTGGACATGCCGCGGTTAGACGGGATCGAGCTTGCTACGCTCATAAAGAAGGATGAGCGCTTGAAGTCTTTGCCAGTGATGATTGTTTCGTACAAAGATCGCGAGGAAGATCGCAAGCGCGGGCTGGATGCGGGAGCAGATTATTATCTAACAAAGGGCAGTTTCCATGACGAAACGTTGTTGCAGGCGGTGGTGGATTTGATTGGAGAGGCCAATCAATGAAAAATTTTAAATATGAGACAAGACACAGACGCATCCTTTGTCGGTACTTTAAATAAGAACCCATGAGGATCGGCATCGCCAACGCCGCCGTCATCGCATCCGAAGTGTTGCGACGAGTCATCATGCGTGCGGGTGAGCATGATGTGGCGTGGATAGCGCATAATGGCGCGGATGCCGTGGCGCGTTGTGAACGCGACAAGCCCGATATGATCCTGATGGATCTGTTCATGCCGAAGATGGATGGAATTCAAGCTGCCAAGCGGATAATGGCAAAGACACCGTGCGCGATTATAATCGCCACAGCTAAGGTTGAGGATCATGCCGGGAAAGTTTTTGAAGCGATGGGTGCGGGTGCTTTGGATGCGGTGAGCATTCCGACATTCACTGATTCGGACAAGTTCGAAGATACGCGCGAATTGCTTGGCAAGATTCAAACGATTAACCGGCTTCTCGGCACTCCGGCGGGAAACAAAAGTCGTAATCCAGAGGCCAGAGGCCGAAGAGATGATTTCCTTCAACTGCCTTTTGACTCCCGACCTCAGGTGTCAGTTCCCCGCGCTCAAAATTTGGTTGTGATTGGCTCATCAGCCGGTGGGCCTGCGGCGTTGACGACGATACTTGGTGACTTGCCTGCCGATTTTTCAGCGGCGGTGGTAATCGTCCAACATGTAGATAAACAGTTCACGCAAGGGCTCTTGGCGTGGTTCACTGCGCACACAAAGCTCCAGGTGCGCGTTGCGCATCAGGGGGATCGCTTGGAGGCGGGTGTTGTTTACCTTGCTGGCCAAGGCCGGCATCTAGTGATGTTCAGCCCCACGCAACTGGGATATTCTTCTGTGCCCGTCGAGTCATCATATTGTCCTTCTGTGGATGTGTTTTTCCGAAGCGTGGCCAAGTTCTGGCCTGCGCCGAGCCTTGGGTTGAAAGAAAAAGTGCAGCGGTCCAATAAAAGTTGGCGTGGCAAGGCGGTAGGTGTTTTGCTCACAGGCATGGGACGGGACGGTGCAGCAGGATTGAAAGCGTTGCGCGATGCGGGACATCACACCATCGCGCAGGACAAAAGCACTAGTGCCATCTACGGGATGCCGAAGGCCGCCGCTGAGTTAGACGCGGCGAAAGATATTCTGGCATTGCACAAGATCGGTCAGCGTCTTGCGACGTTGATCCAAGCTTAAGCATGAATGACTACGCCTTACGCTTAGCCCACAGGATCTGAATTTAGGCTCTTATGTCGATATATTAAAATTATGGCAGAAAAAACTCCTCAACCTGTCAACCGAGTCATCACTGATGAAGTGGCAGACCTGCCTCAACAGCCGCCCGAGTATCATGCGATGGTGTTGTTGGTGGATGATCAGGCTATGGTGTGTGAAGCCATCCGCCGCGCATTGGCGAGTGAGCCAGACATTGATTTTCATTATTGTGCGGATGCGCGAGAGGCTTTAAACGTCGCCACGCAAATCAGGCCCACAGTGATCCTCCAAGATTTAGTGATGCCAGGGATCGATGGAATGACGTTGGTCAACCAGTTCAGGTCTAATCCGGTCACACATGACATTCCCATCATCGTTCTCTCAACGAACGAAAATCCACAGGTAAAAGGTCAGGCGTTCTCGCTCGGCGCGAATGATTACGTGGTCAAACTGCCGGATCGCGTCGAACTCATCGCCCGCATCCGCTACCACACACGCGCTTATCTGAACCAGTTGCAGCGAGACGCTGCTTATCGCGCACTTCGCGAAAGTCAACAGCAACTCGTGAACGGCAACTCGCAACTCGTAGCATTGAATCAAAAGCTGGAGGAAGCCACGCTCGCCAAGTCTGCGTTCCTGGCGAACATGAGTCATGAGATTCGCACACCGATGAACGGCGTGATCAGCATGATCTCGTTGTTGTTCGATACCGATCTGACGGATGAACAGCGCGAATATGTTGATGGCGTGCGTGGGAGCGCTGACGCATTGCTGACAATAATCAACGAAATCCTAGACTTCTCTAAGATCGAGGCGGGTAAGTTAGAGTTGGAGCATCATCCTTTTGAGATTCATACCTGCATCGAGGAGGCGCTAGATTTATTGGCGGTGAAGGCGGCAGAGAAGAAACTTGATCTTGCTTACAATGTGGAAGATTCCATCCCGAAGATTCTCGTGAGCGATGTCACGCGGTTGCGGCAGATTCTCGTCAATCTCATCGGCAACGCTGTCAAGTTCACGGCCACGGGTGAGGTGGTAGTGGAAGTTTCGCCCTCAGCACATGAGCAACTGACCTTGGACGGGGGGGGCAAGACAGGAGATAGTTTCATGCGACATCCTGACCAGTGGTTGTTGCATTTCAGTGTGCGTGACACCGGCATCGGCATTCCTTTGGACAAGCAGCACCGCTTGTTCAAATCATTTCATCAAGTGGATTCCTCGACGACGCGGCACTTTGGCGGAACGGGACTTGGGCTGGCAATCAGCAAGCGGCTGGTGGAGCTTATGGGTGGACGCATGTGGGTGGACAGCGATGCGGGGAAAGGTTCGACATTTCATTTCACGATTCTGACCCGCGGCGCGGCAGCGTGTTCACCTCCGGCGTGGCAATTACCTCAAGTGCAACTCGCTGGAAAACGTGCATTGATTGTAGGAGAGACCACAAGCAGCACGCGCATCTTACGGCATCGCCTGGAACATTGGGGAATGGTGGTAGAAGGCAACGTCATAAATCGTGATGCTCTGATAGTTTTTGAGAAGAGTAATGCGTTTGACCTCGTCATTTTGGATGCTGGTATGCCGGCCGGAGATGGTTTTAGGCTTGCTCATGACATCCGCAAAATTAAAGCGCTCCGCAATGTGCCGTTGTTGTTCCTGTCGGCCCTGCGTTTGCGTGAGGATGATTTCCGCAATGCAAACCTTGAGGTCGTGCCGTTCGTTCACAAACCGATCCGTCCGGCGCAATTGCTCGAATCGCTGTGCCGCGCATTGAGCGTGCAGGTACAGCGGGACAAGAAATCTGCGTTCACGCCGGGATTAGATTCTGATTTGGCCCGTAGGCTTCCACTGCGTGTGTTGTTGGCCGATGACAACCCCATCAATCAAAAGGTTGGCGTGAGCGTGCTGCAAAAGTTGGGTTACCGCGCAGACCTTGCGGCTGACGGCAATGAGGTCATCAGGGCGCTTGAGCAGAACACTTACGACATGTTATTTCTCGATGTGCAGATGCCGGACATGGATGGTTTGGATTGCGCGAAACTTATCTGTCAACGATGGACGCGGGATCGTCGCCCGGTGATCATCGCGATGACGGGCAATGCCTTGATGGGTGATCGCGATAAATGTCTGGCCGCAGGCATGGATGATTACATCTCGAAGCCGGTGCGCGTCGCAGATCTCCAGGCGGCGATCGAGCGATGGGGACCAACGAAGGTCGTGAAGCATGATACGGCTTTTTTTATGCAAAATCCTGGAACAATCTCAACAGGATTGCTGGACGAGAGCGTGATAGCCGAATTGAAGGAGATGCCACCGACGAATGGCGTGAGCATGTTGCGCGAGTTGATTGATCTCTATATCGAGAGTGCGCCGCAACGGGTCACGATGATTATCCAAACGTCAGAAGACCCTAAGAAGCTTGCATTTCACGCCCACGCACTCAAGAGCATGAGTTTGAACATGGGTTGCAAGCGAATCATTGGACTCGCCCAAAAGTTGGAGAACCTCGGTAACTCCGGCAAAGTCACGGGCGCAATGCAATACATCCAGGAACTCGAGACGGCACTCACGCAGACTAAGGTACAATTACTCGTGTTGCGTGATAAGGAATTGCTGCCGACAGGTCTCCAGATTTGATTCTAAATCCAACCATGTTCATCCGTCCACGAAAACTGTCTCTTGGCCAAACGCTGGGAATCATTGCCCCTGCCAGTGCCCCGCCAGATGCGAAAGCTTTGGATCGCGCGTTGGATGTCCTCAAACACCTCGGTTATCGCATCAAATTAGCCCGAAATGTCCACAACCGTCACGGCTTTCTTGCTGGCACAGACCGTGAGCGCGGATCTGATCTGATGCGGATGTTCACGGACAAGAAAGTGGATGCGGTATTATGCGTACGCGGCGGCTACGGTACTGCGCGATTGTTGCCGTTGCTCGATTACAAGGTCATCGCGGCGAATCCGAAAATCTTTGTAGGCTTCAGCGACATCACATCGTTGCATTGCGCGTTTCTGACCAAGGCGAAGCTGATTTCGTTTCACGGACCGATGATGGTCTCGGATTTTTCGCGCGAAGAGTTGTCGCAGTTCGCTGTGAAAAGTTTTCTGGAAACATTGTCGGGGCAGGGGGGTGCGTTGGTTAAAGGTTACAGCGGCAACACCGTGAAGGTGCTTCGTCGCGGGGTAGCACGTGGACGGTTGGTCGGAGGAAATCTCGCGGTGCTTTGCACGTTGCTAGGCACGCCGTGGATGCCAACTCTCAAAGGTCGGATACTGTTCATCGAAGATATCGGAGAGTTGCCGTATCGGTTTGATCGGATGCTGACGCAGTTGTTGAACTGTGGTTTGTTGCAACAGGTCGCTGGAGTTGCCATCGGTCTGAACGTGGATTGCGAAGACCCTAAAGCAAAAGTGACCATGGAGTACCGTCAGAGTTTGGAGGATGTCCTACGAGAGAGGTTACTGCCTTTGAACGTTCCTGTGGTGACGGGATTGCCGTTCGGTCATGTGCCGGAAAACGGGACGTTGCCGATGGGCGTCAAAGCGGAGTTGGATGCGGATTGCGGGGAGTTAAATTTCGCAGAGGTTTGCGTCCGATGACCGTGTCTTCAGAAAGCGATTGCAGAAATTAAAAATGGCTGGCGTTTAGCCAGCCATTGAAAGTTAACGAGGAAAGGAATCTCAGTTCTTCCGACTTTTGCGAGCGGCAACGAGCAACCCACCGACGGCAAGCAAAGCGAGACATGTCGGCTCGGGAATCGCATTAAGTTGGATATATTTGTTTTTGCTGATAACTTCAGTTCCGCCGGGAGCGATCAGGAAATCCCATTGGAACGCCCAAGCCGCATTTCCAGGACCTACAGGACCAGTGATATCGTTGAGAACGTCCGCATTTCCGTCATTCAACTTAATGAGTGTTCCGGGGATCAGGCTCACTTCGGCGTGATCCGCTCCGGGAGTGACGACGGCTTCTTGAAGAGCGAAGCCTGGCTTGAATTGATCCACAACGTTGTATTTGCTAGTCACAAAATTTGGAGCCCCAACAACAACATTGTCTCCGCCGGGGATGCCGCCGAGGTTGAAGTCTGAGTATTGGAAGAAGTGGAAAGGCAGGGGCGCACCGCTCAGATTGTTGATGGTGATCTCTTCTCCGATGATGGATTTTGTTCCTGCGAGCAATCCTCCGGAGATTAAATAGTCAATTCGGACGCTGAATTGAGAATTTCCGTAAGTGGTCTGTAGACCCCGGGTTCCGTTGTAGGTGGTTACCGTTGGTGCGCTGATGGTGTCAATGGACGATTCAGGTCCAACACCTGTCCGATACCAGAACCATTGTTGATTAAGCTGATCTTGGCCAGCGATGTTCCAATTGAACATGCCGGGTTGACCGCCTACATTGATGTCGGCAGACGCATTACCTTCGGAAATCGAGAAAACCTGTGCGTTTGCCGTCAAAACACCTGCAAGCAGGGAGATTGAAAGTATGGGAAGCAGTGCGGAAGGCTGTTTTTCCCTAATACATCCCGAGAAAAGCGCTGTGAGCATAAAAATTTGGTACAACTAGGTTGACTGACTGGTTTTTACTGGCGATCCGCTGCTTCTGACAGCAGTTCACTTGGTAAGACGAACTATATCACGAATTGTTCCTGCGGGAAGTACTTTTTCTGGATTTTTTTTGACTGTGTAAGGGGGAGTCTTTGGCAGTCGGTTTCTGGCGTCGTTTTGTTTAGCTTGTTCCCATTAGCGCCCACGCTCCAGACTTTGCCCGTGAATGTCGAACTTATCAACACGGGCAGCGAACTCATGCTCGGTCGCGTGCTCAATACGCATCAACAATGGCTCTGCCGGCGGCTCGCGGACCTCGGTTACATCGTGACGCGTCAAGTCGCCGTGGCTGACACTGGCCGTGATATCGAAACGGTCGTGCGTGAAGCGTTGTCCCGAGCGGACCTCATCATCACCACTGGCGGCCTTGGCCCCACCTCTGACGACATTACGCGCGATCTCATTGCTGGATTGCTTGGAAAAAAACTTCATGAAGACGCCACCATTGTTCGGCACATCGAAGAGTATTTTCTTGCGCGAAAGCGCCCCATGCCATTTCGGACACGCGTGCAAGCGCAAGTTCCCGAAGGGGCGATCGTGCTGCCAAACCCTCACGGCACCGCGCCAGGCTTGGCGATTGAAGTTACGAATGAATTGGAATTGAAGCCGCAAGATGGCGGAATGCATTCCTTGAAATCCTCTAGATTCCATCCTTCATCCTCGCTGTCAAAAAAACTTCTTATCATGCTACCTGGGCCGCCACGCGAGTTGCGCCCGATGTTCGATTCAAGCGTCGTGCCGTTGCTGCAGCGCGTAATGCCGCTTTCCGGGGGATACAATTGCCGTACGTTGCGGACTAGCGGCATCGGCGAATCTGCGGTGGAAGAAAAAGTCGGTGCGTTGCTCAAACCACTCGTTGATCAAGGACTTGATCTCGGCTACTGCGCGCGGATTGGTCAAGTTGACATCCGACTTGCGGCGCATGAGAAGCGCGGACTGTTGCTTATCCACGAGGGCGAGGCAATCGTGCGCACTCAGCTCGCCGATTACATCTACGGAGAGGACGATGAACCGCTCGAAAGTGTCATCGTGAGATTGTTGAGGGAACGAAGAAAAACTCTTGCGCTTGCGGAATCCTGTACGGGTGGAGGTATTGCTCATCTTATCACGAACGTCCCGGGTGCTTCCGCTGTTCTGCTCGCGAGTTTGGTTACTTATGCAAACTCAGCAAAACAAAAGTTCGTGGGGGTTCGTGCCGAAACACTTGCGACCCATGGCGCTGTGAGCGAAGCCGTGGCGTGCGAGATGGCCGAAGGCGCGAGACGCGAAACAGGCGCCGATTACGCGTTGTCCGTCACCGGCATCGCTGGCCCCGGTGGCGGCAGCGATGCAAAACCTGTGGGAACAGTATTCATCGCGCTTGCTTCGGCAAGCGAAACCGTGGTGTTGAAACAGTTCAATGCGTTCGATCGCGAGACGTTCAAGAATGTGACAGGAACGCAAGTCATGGAGTTGTTGCGACGGAAAATTCGATGAATGGTTACGAAACGACAACCGTCTCAGCCTGTAAAGTCTACCGAGTTTGTTGCAAAGCTTAATATCCGGTTCGATGCGCTCAAACCCCAGCGAGTTTAAGGCCTCATCCGATTGGAGAAAATTTCCCAAAGAACTTTTCCGTCCATGCTGGAAAATCTCTCACCGAAGATTTCTGCAATAGTGGGTGACACGTCAATGTTCTCGATCAGTCCAAGTTTTACCTTTGGCTTGATGCCGCAGCCAGACACGATAAAGACTCCATTCATCAGCGGGTTGTCCGCCAGATAACCGTGGCTTCCTGCGGAAAATGTCACTTCGGTTATGGATTCGTCTTCAAACGAATCGTCCGAAAAAGCGTAGCCGTCTTTCGCCACAAGAATAAGATCACTCATCTGCGGGTTTTTGTCAGGATGTGGCAGGTGCAGCGCGGGGTAATCATCCGGTTGCACGATGCGTTCAATGCCTTCATGTTCGCGCAACAGATTGAGGGCCTTAATCCGGTCTTCGGTTCGTGTTGAAGTCTGGGTCAAAAAAACGAATGCGGTGCCGCCCTCGGAAATCACGTGTGCGCGATGCTTCGGACTGCCGCGTTGTAGTCCTGCTTTCCGAAAAAGCACGTTCGGGCTGATGAGTTTCTTGGTCTGTGCAAAACCATGATCCGAAGCCACGATGACGGTCGTTTGATTTCGCAATCCGGCGGCACCAACTGCACTCAAAACTTCAGCCACATTTGAGTCTGCCAGGCCAATTGCCGCATAAGCCTCTGGCAAATTGGGCCCGCGCGTATGTTGAACCGCATCAGTGTTCAGCAAGTGCAGCAGAAGCAGGTTCGGCGGACGAGTCTTGATCAGGTGAACTGCGGTTGACGTCCATATTTTGTCCGCTGTTGCTGGGCTTTTTGAACGCAGGGCCGCGTTGCTTGAGTTTTCTAGAATCCGATTGTGAATCAATTCAACCCGCAATCTGGGCGAGATGTAGTCCACAGGATCAGGCACATCGGGGAAGTTGTCGTCCAAAGCCGCTGCGCGACGGGTGCAGGGCCAATTGATTGCCGCCGTGCGATACCCCGCCTCATGCAGCAAATCATAAACGGTGGAAGTTGCCACCAAGTCTTTCTTGTCACGATTTGAAGCAAGATACACCGGCGCACCATCGCCGCGCCGAATCAATGCTCCATTGAAGAAGACTGAATGTTTATCCGGGTGCACCCCTGTCACGAGCGTGGTGTGATTTGGCCAAGTGACGGATGGATTGGATACCCGCATAGCCTCAGCCGATGCACCTTCCTCCGCCAGTTTTTTCAAAGTGGGTATTGGCGCTTTTGGATCAGATAGATACGACGCCGACAAACCGTCAATCGTGATCAAAATGACATGACGATTCGTGCCCGGCGTCGTCGCGTATAGTGTCCATGGAATCAGCCCAAGAACGGATAAGGCCGCAACTGCACGCCAACACCAGATTCTTGGTGAGAACATGCCACGGTTGTTATCCATTCAGGGTGGAAGATTCAATCACCAAACAATCGGGCCGAGCTTGCAGTTCAAAGTTCCGTTGCCAACCTCAACCAGCAAGTAGCGGAATCGTCCTGTAGGGCCAGAGCCTCGCCCAGTGACAAAACTTGGTGGGCACAATCGAGGAGGTGTCCCGATTTATGCTGCATCTGATACAATCAGATGAGTAGCTATGCCTGAGTGGTTTTCGCTTTGGTGTGGGGTTTACTTTTTCTCCGCCGACTTGCCCTCAAACTTGAGCGACGCTGAATTGATACAGTACCGCAGACCGGTGGGATTTGGGCCATCGTTGAAAACGTGACCAAGATGGCCGCCGCAATTGGCGCACAGGACTTCTGTGCGTTTCATCATGTGACTGCCGTCTTCAGCCTCGGCAACAACTTTGGAATTTGCAGGCGCATAAAAGCTTGGCCAGCCACAGCCAGAATCAAACTTGGTGTCCGACGCAAAAAGTAATTCTCCGCAGCCCGCGCAGCGATAATCGCCTTTGTCCCTCGTATTCCAATACTCGCCGGTGAAGGGGCGCTCCGTTCCTTTCTGGCGCAGCACGATGTATTGCTGAGGAGTCAGTTCCTTTTTCCACTCTTCGTCTGGCTTGGTGATGGTAGTATTCATGTTTGACTTTGTGATTTCGGAAGGCGTGTCGGTTGTAGCGACAACCCCCTGTTTCGCGGGGCTCGTCGCGGAATTGCATCCGGACAAGCAAACCGCCGCGCCTAACAGTGTGATGGCAAAAAGATATTTCATAATTACTTCATCCGTTCGTCGTTCTGATGGATTGACCTTTACAGGCAATCATCCGTTCGGAAATAGATTCTATAACGCCGCGCTAAAATCGCTCCCCAATCGACGCTCGCTCCTTATGCCAGCCCGTGTTCTGCTCGTAAGCATGGGCGATCTTCAACATGACTTCCTCGCCGAACGGTTTTCCGAGCAGTTGCAGACCGATGGGCAGCTTGGGTGAGGTAGTGAATCCGCATGGTAAACTTACTCCGCAAATGCCTGCGAGATTGCACGAGATAGTGAACACATCCGAGAGATACATCTGCAGCGGATCGTCAGACTTCTCCCCAATCTTGAACGCCGCAGTTGGTGTCGTGGGCGTAATGATGGCATCCACCTTCTCGAAGGCTTTCAAGAAATCTTGTCGGATAAGCGTGCGGACTTTTTGAGCACGCAAGTAATACGCGTCGTAGTAACCGCTGCTCAGAACGTAAGTGCCGAGAATGATACGACGTTTCACTTCCGGGCCGAAACCCGCACCGCGCGTCTTGGAATAAAGCTCGATAGGATCCGCGCCATCCAATCGCGCGCAGTAACGGATGCCGTCGAAGCGCGCCAGATTCGCGGACGCTTCAGCAGGCGCAATGATGTAATAAGTCGCCGCTGCGTAATCCGTATGCGGCAAGGAAATTTCTTCGACCGTCGCGCCAAGGGATTCAAGTTTTTTGACCGCTGCGTCCACCGCCGATTTCACTTCGGGATCAAGCCCTCCGATCATGTATTCCTTGGGCAAACCAATCTGCAGCCCCTTGATGTTTCCATCCAGAGCTTTCGTGTAATCCGGCACAGGCTGATTCACGCTGGTGGAGTCGCGTTTATCATATCCGCTGATGACATTGAGCAACGTCGCGTTGTCGCGCACGTCTTTGCTGAACGGCCCGACCTGATCGAGCGACGACGCGAACGCCACCAACCCATAACGCGAGACGCGGCCGTAAGTCGGCTTCATGCCCACGCAGCCGCAGAGTGCGGCGGGTTGGCGAATAGAACCGCCCGTGTCCGTGCCGAGCGTGGCGATGACTTCATCTGCTGCGACTGCTGCCGCCGAACCGCCCGACGAACCGCCTGGAATGCGCGTTGTGTCCCACGGATTGCACGTGACGCCGAACGCGGAATTTTCCGTCGAACTGCCCATAGCAAACTCATCCATGTTCAATCGACCAAAGATGATTGCGCCCGCCGCTTTCAGTTTTTCAATCACTGTCGCGTCGTAGGGCGAAACGAAGTTGCCGAGTATTTTCGAGCCGCAGTTGAGAGGATGATCTTTGACTGCGAGAACGTCCTTGATGCCGACGGGAACGCCGAGCAAAGGCTTTTCGGCAAGAGTTACGCCGCGTGCGACCGCTTTGTCCACCGCGTCCGCTTGAGTTAGCGCATCGGCGTCATTGTGGCTTATAAAGGCGTGAATCTGGCCGTCCACTCTGGCGACGCGATCAAGGCAGGCTTGCGTCGCTTCGCGGGCGGAGACTTCGCGCTTAGCAATCTTTGCCGTGAGTTCGGAAATGGTGAGTTGGTTCAGCATCGTAGTGTGAAATGTTGTGCGGAATTACTCCACGATTTTCGGGACGATGAACAGGCCGTTGGATTGCTTAGGCGCGTTCCTTAAAGCATCTTCATGTGAGATGGAGGGACGAACCTCGTCCGCTCGCGTGACATTGACCGTCGGAACGGCGTGGGCCGTTGCTTCGACGCTGGAAACATTCACGGATTTTAGTTGTTCGATGAAGCCGATGATGTTGTTGAGCTGCGCGCCGAGCTTCTGCTCCTCATCGGGCGAGAGCGAAAGCCGCGCGAGATGCGCGACATATTTGACGTTGAAATCAGTTCCAGCCATGCTCGGAAATTAGGGGTTCGCGCCCAAACTTCCAAGTTTCAAGTGAGGTAAAGTGTTTTGGACGATTTGGAGTAAGAACAAAACACAACCTGGCCTTTGTTAAGTCAATTGCGGGTAGAACAACTTCCCCATCCTTCCTCTCGGCAGCGAAGTTGTAGAGCAGAAGTAATTAGTTTCCGAATTTCCCGTGCAACGGCCTCGCGCGGTGTTGTGTTTCAGCCTGGTTGGTCAGTTGGCTACATCGGCGAATTTTATGAGTGTGGAAATTCTCGAACGATTGCAACCTTTTGTCGGGGTAGGTCGCACGGCACCGGCTTTGCTGATAACAATTGTCGCAAAGCCTAGGAATAAACCCCGAAGAAACAAATCTTCTATGGAAAAACTACTTAGTGTTGCGCTCGTCACGTTCTCCGTATCTATCACTGCCGTCCACGCCACCATCAACTTCTACGACAACTTCAACACCTATGTGAATGGTAATCTGGCCGGACTGACTGCGAACGCGGTCGGCCAGGGCACATGGGCTGAAACTGGTGTGGCTGCGGCGACGCCAGTCCAAGTCGTCAACGGTGCGGTTGTCCTCGGCACCTCGGGCCAGGATGTCTATGCCCCGCTCACGACCCCCATCTCCATCACGGCTGGCTCGACATTTTACATCGGCGCGACTGTCACGCTGACAGCAGCACAGGCAACCGGAGATTATTTTCTACACTTCACGCCCACCGTAGGTGACTCGGCCGTATTTGCGGAGCGACTATTCGCCAAGTCTTCTCCTGGCGGGTTTGTGTTCGGATACGATGGCTCTTCTGGCGGTACCGTGAATTACAGCCCTACAGTATTGAGCTTTAATACGCCTTACCGCTTGGTGCTGGCCTATACCGGCGTAGCTGGACCGATCAACGACACTTTCGCACTCTATGTGAATTCAACCGATACTTCTGTAGAGCTGAACAACACACCGTTATTCACCAGCGGCTATGTCGGCACGGGCGCGGAATCCGCCACGGTTGCTGGAATCAACCTACGGCAAGGCACAGCAGCAAATGCTCCATCCGTGATCGTTGATGATCTCTCCGTGGGTACGACTTTTGGGGAAATCGCTTCCGTGCCGGAACCCTCCATCGTCGCGCTTGTAGGCGGATTCAGCCTGCTGGGATTGTTTATGTCCGCACGCAGACAAAGCTGATCCGCAATCTAAGTTGGGAATACATTTCAGGGCGGGAGTCTTCGGACGAACGCTCTTACGATTTTCTGAGGAGGATCATAGCAGGTGTCCCATCTTCTGCTGCTTGGTCTTCAGGTATTTTGCGTTGTGCGGATTCGGTTTCACGCGGATGGGCACTTGTTCCACCACCTTCAGACCATAGCCTGCGAGTCCCACAAGCTTCTTTGGATTATTCGTGAGCAGCCGGATGGTTTTCAAACCAAGATCGGAAATGATCTGCGCGCCCAGACCGTATTCGCGCAAGTCCATCTTGAATCCCAGCTTCTCATTCGCTTCCACCGTGTCGTAACCCTGCTCCTGCAATTTGTAAGCCTTGATCTTCGGTGCAAGCCCGATGCCGCGTCCCTCTTGTCGCATATAGACGATTACACCGCAGCCTGCTTCGGCGATCTGCCGCATGGCTTGATGCAACTGCGGGCCACAATCACAACGGCGTGATCCGAACACGTCGCCTGTCAGGCACTCGCTGTGAACGCGCACGAGCACGTTCGTTTTGCCAGCAGGCTTTCCGCGCACGAGGGCCAGATGGTTTTGTCCGTCCACTTTGGATCGATACAACACCAGATCGAACTCGCCGAACTCCGTCGGCATTTTAACTGTTTCGATGCGCTCCACCAATTTTTCGCGCGTGCGGCGATACTCGATTAGGTCAGCGATAGTGCAAAGTTTCAGCTGATATTTCCGGGCAAACTTTTGCAAGGCCGGCAAACGCGCCATTGTGCCATCATCATTCATGATCTCGCAGATGACACCGATCGGCCGTGCGCCTGCGAGTGTGACCAGATCAACCGCCGCTTCCGTATGACCTGCACGTTGAAGAACGCCACCGGGTTTGGCACGCAAGGGAAACACATGACCCGGTTGGACAAGATTGTCCGGCACAGCCCTCGGCGATGCCATTACTCCGATGGTTTTGGCACGATCTGCCGCGCTGATGCCGCTGCTGATGCCATGCGCCGCGTCCACGCTCACCTGAAAATCCGTGCGGAACACTTCGCGATTCTGCTTCACCATCTGCTCGATACCGAGCTGTTGAAGACGCTCGCTCGACGTAGGAACGCAGACCAATCCACGACCGTGTGTGGCCATGAAATTGATCGCTGCAGGCGTGACGAATTGCCCGGCCATGACGAGATCCCCTTCATTTTCCCGGTCGGCGTCGTCCACAACGATGACCATTTTCCCTTTGCGGATGTCGGCGAGGACAGAATCAATGCTATCAAATTTTTTCATGTAACGTTATCCCTTCGACAAAACTGTGTTTGTTGCTTCGTAAATCTGTTTCAGCGGAACTTTCTTTTGCACGGAGAGCTTCCGGCAAGATTCAAACTCCGGCGCGGCTTGCACTATTTTACCTCCCAGCTTGCCAAGTTTCACCGCCACCTTGCCGAATTTGGTTGTCACCGTTACAAACTCACGGCGCAACTTGCGTCGCTCGGCGATCGTCCGCCGCACGCCAAACGCCGTCGTTTCGCGCAACATCAGCTCGCTGAATTTGTCCGCATCCGCTTCGGCGCACAACACCGTGAGCAGCACGCCCGGACGATTTTTCTTCATCTGGATCGGCGTGTGGAAAACGTCCAGCACACCCGCGGCCAAAGCGGATTCCACAAATGCGCCAAGAATCTCACTGCTTACGTCGTCCAGATTCGTTTCCAAAACAGCGATGCGATCCGTTTCCCAATCAAGTTGAGGTGCGAGTTTCGAAGTGCGAGCTGCGAGCGCGGATTGATCTGCGACGCCGACTTTAGATTTTTGGCCTGAGTCTTTAGCCTGCTTGCCGAGCACTGCGCGCAACACATTCGGTCGCGTCTTGTTCTCTCTCGTGCCGAGGCCAAAGCCGATTTTCTCGGCGACAATTCCCGTCATTGGCTCGAAGCTTTCTGCGAACTCCGCCAGCAAGGCCGCACCCGTGGGCGTGATGAGTTCGTTCGGCTCGTCGCATTGCGTGATCGGTATTTTTCGCGCACCGAGAATGGCGAGCGTGGCGGGTGCAGGGATCGGAAACCTTCCGTGCGCGCAACGTATCCAGCCCGTGCCCTCAACCACAGGCGATGCGATAACATGCGGTTTGCCCAACATCTCCATTGCGATGCAGCCGCCCACGATGTCCACGATGGAATCCACCGCGCCGACTTCGTGGAAGTGAACGTCGTTCGCCGGCTTGCCGTGAATCTTCCCCTCAGCCTCAGCGATGCGCTGAAACACCGCGATGGATCTCTTTTTCACCCATGGGGAAAGCTTGCTACGGTTGATGAGTTTCTTGATTACGGAGAAATTGCGGCTGTCGTCGTGTTCGTGTTCGTGTTCACCGTGATGCTCGTGAGAGAGTTTATTGTCGTGTTGATGAGCGTGCCCGTGTTCGTGAGAATGATGAGGGTCATGCCCATCGTGGTCGTGGTCGCAATCTTCTCCATGTTCGTGATGATGGTCGTGATCGTGCGCGAGATGAACGTCGAATTTGATTCCAGCGATGCCCTGCCGCTCGTCTTGGGCGACGTGCAGATGGAAGCCTTCAAGCTTTAGTTTTTCGATCTGGTGCGCAAGTTTGTGCGCGTCCACACCGAGATCAAGCATTGCGCCGATGAACATGTCACCGCTGATGCCGCTAAAGATATCGAGATAAAGTGTTTTCATTGTTTTGCCAAAGCATTGATCTGACTCGCGGCGTAGCCTGCGCCAAATCCGTTATCTATGTTGACCACCGTCACGCCGCTACCGCAGCTATTCAACATGCCCAGCAGTGCGGCTACCCCACCGAAGCTGGCTCCGTAACCCACACTCGTTGGCACGGCGATGACTGGTTTGCTCACGAGCCCGGCGATGACGCTGGGTAACGCACCTTCCATTCCTGCGACGACGATCAGCACGTTAGCTTTTTGTAAATCTTCCAGGCGTGCAAGTATCCGGTGCAGCCCAGCCACGCCAACATCGGAGATGCGCACCACGTTGTTGCCTGTGATCTCGGCCGTGATAGCGGCCTCGTCAGCCACTGGCAGATCGCTTGTTCCGGCGCAAATCACGGCTATGTGTCCCGGGCGTTTCGGTAAAGGTTTCTTCTCGATGGTCACACAACGAGCAGATTCGTGATGGATGGCTTGCTTGAACTTCTTGCGCAAAGCTTTCGCGTGTTCAGCCGTGATGCGCGTGACGAGAACGTTTTGTTCGCATTTGAAAAGTTTGTCCGCGATGCCGGTGACTTGCGCGGGCGTTTTGCCTGCACCAAAGATGACTTCGGGAAAACCTTTACGCAAAGCGCGGTGCGTGTCTACGAGAGCAAAGCCCAGATCGGCTACGGGCGCGGCTTGAAAGGCGCGCAAAACTTCATCGCCTCCGGCTTTCCCAGCGCGGAATTTCTCCAGCAATTGAGTGGCTTCAACAGTCGTCACTGCGTCAGCATGTCAGGAGGAAGAGTCGGGGTCACGCGGGAAAACCCTTGCGAACGGGGTGAGGTTTGAATACTTTTTCGCCCCTCGCTTAAGCCGTGCGAATGTCGTTTGCGGCTTCATCTCTTGATTCCCCTCGAGAAAGCGATCGAGGTTTTGTGGGTTGGTAGCTCAGTTGGTAGAGCAGTGCCCTTTTAAGGCATTGGTCCGGGGTTCGAGTCCCCGCCAACCCACCACTTC